>NZ_JBGCCS010000041.1:0-53756 GCF_041262645.1 Streptacidiphilus sp. EB129 | reverse complement strand
TGAGGAATCACCCCAGAAGCCCGCGTATTACGCTGAAAAATCCCCCCATACCCCGCAAGCGCCGTCACCCCCTCCTGAATCCGCGCCCCCGCACCGTCGTTCAACGACACCAACGGCGCCCCCGCCGCGATCGCCATATCCATGATCTTGTGGATCTTCTGCGCATGCGCCTCCCCCAACGCACCCCCGAACACCCGAAAATCATGCGCATACACAAACACCGCACGCCCGTGAACCGTCCCCCACCCGGTCACCACCCCATCCCCGTACGGACGCTTCCCCTCCAGCCCGAACCCCGACGCCCGATGCCGACGCAACGGCTCCATCTCGCCGAACGACCCCTCGTCCAGCAACAACCCGATCCGCTCCCGAGCCGTCAACTTCCCCTTCGCATGCTGCGCCTCGGTCGCCCGCTCACTCGGCCCCGCCAGCACCGACTCCCGGATCGCACCCAGCTCCGCCACGCGCCCCCGGCTGTCGCCACCGGCGTCCGTCACCACCGGGGCGGTCATGACGCGAGCGGCGGGCAGGGAGCACCCACCGGGGCGAGCTGCTGCTCACCGGTCCGGCCGCCGGATTGCGCGGCCCGGTCGGACTGCACGGCCTGCTCGGCCTGGTCGGGGCGTGCCATCGACCACTTGAGCAGGATCGTGCCGACGCTCATCCCGCCGCCGAAGGCGGTCAGCAGCACCAGGTCGCCGTGGGAGGCGGAGCCCGCGCGGTCCATCTCGTCCAGGGTGATCGGTACCGAGGCCGCCCCGGTGTTCGCGTAGTGCTCCAGGGTGAGGTGCAACGCGGCCCGGTGCAGCCCGAGTTCGGGCCACAGCTCGGCCAGCATCACCCCGTTCGCCTGGTGCGGGACGAAGTGCCGGACGGCGGCGGCGGGGGTGCCGGCCCGGCGCAGCAGCGCGCCGATCTCACCGGGGAGGGTGCTCTGCACGAACTCCCGCACGCCCCTGCCGTCCATCCGGAAGTAGTGTCCACCCTCCTCCAGGGTCGCCTGCGAGGCCGGCCGGCGGCTGCCGCCGGCGTCGACCCGGATCAGGTGGTGCGCGTCGCCCCGGGTGACCAGCGAGGTCTCCAGTAGGCCGAGCCCGGGTGCGACCGGCCCGAGTACGGTCGCCCCGGCGCCGTCGCCGAACAGGATCGCGGTGCGGCGGTCGCTGTAGTCCAGGATCCGGGAGTAGATGTCGGCGCCGATGACCAGCCCGTAGCGGGGGACGTCGCCGCTCTCGCCGTGCAGCAGCCGTTCGACCACCTTGAGCGCGTGCACGAAGCCGCTGCAGACCGAGTTGATGTCGAAGGTCGCTGCCTGCCGGGCCCCGATCAGGTCCTGCACGATGGCAGCGGTGGCGGGCTGCGGGTGGTCCGGGGTGGAGGTGGCGACGACGACGTACGACAGTTGCTCGGCCGACAGCCCGGAGCGGTCCAGGGCGCGCCGCGCCGCCTCCGCGGCGAGGTCCGAGGTCGCCTCGTGCGGGGCGGCCCGGCGGCGTTCCCTGATGCCGGTCTTGCGGACGATCCACTCGTCGGTGACGCCCGCCTCGCGTCCGATCTCGGTGTTGCTGATGACGGTCTCGGGTAGATAGGAGCCCACGCCGATGATGCCGATGGACTTCACGGTTCCTCCTCGAAGCAGCACGGGACGTGGGCCGCCGGGCCGGTGCGCCGGCCGGCTCTCCCGGCCGGGGGCTGCAGGTCAGCTGTGGACGCGGAAGCCGGCGCCCGCCTTGCGGCCGGCCCGCCCGGCGGCCACCAGGTGACCCAGCAGCGGGGCCGGCACCGAGCGCGGGTGGGGTGCGGCGGCGTGCAGGACCTGCTGGATGCTCAGCGACACGTCCAGGCCGATGACGTCCAGCAGTTCGAACGGGCCGAGCGGGTAGCCGAAGCCGAGCTTCATCACGGTGTCGATGTCGTCGGCGTCGGCGTAGTGCGCCTCGACCATCCGTACCGCCTCGTTGAGGTACGGGAAGAGCAGGGCGTTGACGATGAACCCGGGCCGGTCCGCGCACCGCACCGGGTGTTTGCCCAGCGTCGCGCACAGGGCGCGGCCGGTGGCGACCACCTCGGGCGCGGTCTCCAGCGAGGGGATGACCTCGACCAGCCGCATCTGCGGGGCCGGGTTGAAGAAGTGCAGCCCCAGGACGTCCTGCGGGCGGCCGGAGGCCAGCGCGCACTCGATCACCGGCAGGCTGGAGGTGGTGGTGGCCAGTACCGCGCCCGGCTTGCAGATCCGGCCCAGCGCGGCGAACAGCTCCCGCTTCACCAGCAGGTCCTCGGCCGCGGCCTCGATCACCAGGTCGCAGTCGGCGAGCGCGGCCAGGTCGGCCTGCGGGTCCAGCAGTGCGAGCGCGGTGTCGCGTTGCTGCTCGCTGAGCTTGCCCCGGGCGACCGCACGCCCCATCGAGCCGGCCATCACCGCACGGGCGGCCTCGGCCCGCTGCGGGCTGCGGGCCGCGAGCACGGTGGGCAGACCGGCCTTGACGCAGAGTTCGGCGATGCCGGCGGCCATGGTGCCGGAGCCGACGATGCCGATCCGGCCCACCGGCCGGGTCCACTCCGCCGCCCCGGCGGGGTCCTGCCGCGCGGACGGCTGCTCGGGAAGCCGGCGGCCGTCCTGGTCGTAGCGGTGGAAGCCGCGGCCGGACTTGCGGCCGAGCAGTCCGGCCAGGGCCATGTGGCGCAGCCGGCGGTCCGGCGCGAGGGACGGTTCGTCCAGGCGCTCGGCCAGCGCGGTGAGGATGTCGCAGGCGGTGTCGATGCCGATCAGGTCCAGCGTCTCCAGCGGCCCGTAGGGCAGGCCGCAGCCCAGCCGCATGGCCGCGTCGATGTCGTCGCGGTCGGCGAACTGCTGGTCGTGCATGGCCACGGACTGGTTGAGGTAGCCGAACAGCAGCGCGGTGGAGATCAGTCCGGCCCGGTCGCCGAGCACCACCCCGGTCTTGCCCAGCCGGGTCACCAGTGCGCGGACCCGGTCCAGCGCGGCGGGTTCGGTCATCACGGTGCGGACCACCTCGGCCACCCCGGTGTCGGCCACCGGCACGAACAGGTGCAGCCCGACCACCCGGGCCGGGCGGCCGGTGGCCGCCGCGAGCGCGGTCACCGACAGCGCGGAGGCGCTGGTCGCCAGTACGGTGCCGGGCGTGCAGACCTGGTCCGCGCGGCGCAGCGCGTCGGCCTTGGCCTGGTGCCGCTCCGGCACCGCCTCGGCGACCAGGTCGGCGGCGGCCAGGTCGGGCCAGTGCGCGCTGAAGCGGATCCGCTGCCAGACCTGTTCGCTCTCCGCGGCGGGCAGCCGGTCCCGGGCGACGGAGTCCTCCAGCAGCCGGCGGACCCGGGCCCGGCCCTGGTCCAGCCGCCCCTCCCCGGGCTCCAGGGCGATCACGGCCAGACCCGCCCGGGCGGCCGCCTCGACCAGACCCGATCCGGTGGCGCCCAGGCCGATCACGCCCAGCACTCCGGGCCCCTGAACGCCCGGATCCAGCAGGCCCGGATCCAGCAGGCCCGACTCCAGTCGGACCGGTTCCAGCTCGCTCTGATCGACAGTCATATCCGTTCGTCCCCCGTCGGAGTCGGAGTCTCGGTGCGGAAGCGGTTCAGGGCGCGGTGGTGCACCACCCGCAGCCCGGGGTCGCGGACGCCGAGGCCCGGTTCCGGGGCGAGGCAGAGCACGCCGATCTTGCCGTGGTGCTCGTTGCGGTGCATGGACTGCACCGCCAGGCCGACCTGGTCCAGCGGGTAGCTGCGGGACAGCGTGGGGTGGATCCGGCCCTTGGCGATCAGCCGGTTGGCCTCCCAGGCCTCGCGGTAGTTGGCGAAGTGCGAGCCGACGATGCGTTTGAGGCTCATCCACAGGTAGCGGTTGTCGTACTCGTGGATGTGGCCGGAGGTGGACGCGCAGGTGACCACGGTGCCGCCCCTGCGGGCGACGTAGACGCTGGCGCCGAAGGTCTCCCGGCCCGGGTGCTCGAAGACGATGTCCGGGTCCTCGCCGCCGGTCAGTTCCCGGATCCGGGAGCCGAGGCGGCGCCACTCGCGCGGGTCCTGGGTGTGCTCGTCCTTCCAGAACCGGTAGCCCTCCTCGCTGCGGTCGATGATCAGCTCGGCGCCCATGGCGCGGCAGATCGCGGCCTTCTGCGGGGAGGAGACCACGCAGACCGGGGTGGCCCCGCCGGCCAGCGCGAGCTGGGTGGCGTAGGAGCCGAGGCCGCCGGCCGCGCCCCAGATCAGCACGTTGTCACCCTGCTTCATCCCGGCCCCGTTGCGGGTCACCAGCTGCCGGTAGGCGGTGGAGTTGACCAGGCCCGGGGAGGCGGCCTCCTCCCAGCTGAGGTGCTCGGCCTTGGGCATCAGCTGGTTGGCCTTGACCAGGGCGAGTTCGGCCAGGCCGCCGTAGTTGGTCTCGAAGCCCCAGATCCGCTGCTCGGGGTCGAGCATGCTGTCGTTGTGGCCGTCGGAGCTCTCCAGCTCCACCGACAGGCAGTGGGCGACCACCCGGTCGCCGGGCTGCCAGCGGCGCACCCCGGGGCCGGTCCGCAGCACCACGCCGGCCAGGTCCGAGCCGATGACGTGGTACGGCTGGTCGTGCCGGGCGGCCAGGCCGCCGGTACGGGCGTACCGCTCCAGGAAGGAGAAGGTGGGCACCGGCGAGAACAGCGCGCTCCAGACCGTGTTGTAGTTCACCGCGCCGGCCATCACCGCGACCAGCACCTCGCCGGCGCCCGGCTCGGGCGTGGGCACGTCCTGGATGTGGACGGAGTCGGCCGGGGTGCGGTCGCGCAGCGCGACGCCCTCGAACATCTCCTGCTCCTCCGCGCGGAGCACCGCGCCCCGGTAGTGCTCCGGGACCGGCAGGGCGGCGAGATCCGCGCCGGTGGCGTCCTCGGACTCCATGGCCTCGACGAGGTCTTTCATCATCAAGTGCCTTCTCTCTCAGGGGCAGGGCGCTTTAATTCACCGTACGTTGAACTCAACACAGAAGGAGTTTTGCACAGGCGGGCGGCTCCGCCAAGCCCCCGCCCATCGGATCCGCCCTTGCCAGCGCGAACCCGGCATGCAAAACTCAACTCTTGATGACTTCATCGGACGTTGAGTTCCTCGTGGAGGGAACATGCCCGACGCACTCCAAGCCACCGTGATCGCGGACATCGCGCTGGTCCTCGTCGTGGGCGCCGTGCTGGTGCTGCTGGCCCGACGGCTGAGACAGCCCGCCGTCATCGCCGAGATCACCGCCGGCATCGTGCTCGGGCCGAGCCTGCTCGGACTGCTGCCGGGCGACCTGCCGCACCGTCTGTTCCCGAACGACGCCCGCCCGTTCCTGTCCATGGTGGCCCAGATCGGGCTGCTGCTCTTCATGTTCACCGTGGGCTGGGAGCTCGACCTGGCGTCGCTCCGGCGGGACCGCAAGGCGGTCACCGCGGTGGCCACGGTCACCACCGGCAGCATGGTGCTGCCGTTCCTGCTCGGCCTGGCCGTCGCCGGCTACTGCTACCAGCACCACTCGACGGTCGCGGGTCACCATGTCTCGTTCTGGTCGCTGGCGCTGTACCTCGGCGTCAGCATGTCCATCACGGCCTTCCCGGTGCTGGCCCGGATCCTGACGGACAACCGGCTGAACACCACCAAAGCCGGCTCGCTGGCGCTGGCCAGCGCGGCCCTCGGCGACGTGCTGGCCTGGTGCCTGCTGGCCGCGATCGTGGCCGTGGTGACCGCCTCCAGCCAGGCCGCCTTCATCTCCATCCTGTGGAAGTCGGCCGGCTACGTCTCGGTCATGGTGGTGCTGGTCCGCCCGGCACTGGCCTGGCTGGTGAACCGGTTCGCCGGACGCGGCACGCTGCCGCTCGGCGCGATGGTCACCGCCGCACTGCTGCTGTCCGCCTTCGCCACCTCCCGGATCGGCATCCACCCGATCTTCGGCGCCTTCGCGCTGGGCCTGGCGATGCCGCGGCAGTCGCGCGAGCTGCTGGAGGACGAGGTGATCAAGCCGCTGCACCACGCCGGACAGGTGCTGCTGCCGGTGTACTTCATCGTCACCGGCCTGTCGGTGAACATCTCCGGGCTGACCGGCACCGGCTGGGTGGAACTGCTGCTGGTGCTCGCCGCCGCCTGCGGCGGCAAGCTGATCGGGGCGACCCTGCCGGCCCGGAGGTCCGGCATGTCCTGGCGGGAGTCCATGGGTGTCGGGGTGCTGATGAACACCCGCGGACTGACCGAACTGATCATCCTGAACGTCGGGCTGAGCCTGCACGTGCTGGACACCTCGATGTTCACGGTGATGGTGCTGATGGCCCTGATCACCACGGCCATGGCCGGTCCGGTGCTGCCGTACCTGCTGCCACGCGGAGGACTGGCGCTGACCGGGCGCGCGAAGAAGCCCGACACCATCGTGGTCCGGCTGCGCCCGGCCCGCTCACTCGCGGACACCGACCTCGCCGGCTGACCGCGCCCCCGCTCATCCGTCCTCCAGCAGAAAGTCCAGGAGGTGTACCGCGATGCATCCCGTGACCAGCACCCTCTCCCGGATCTTCGGCGTACCGCCGGAGCAGATCAACGACAGCCTGCGGTTCCGATCGGCCGAGAGCTGGGACTCGATGACGGACGTCGAGCTCGTCGTGAACCTCGAGTACGACCTGGGCGGCACCGTCGACCTGGAGCAGGTCGAGCGGCTGGAGTCGGTCGGCGAACTGCGTGCCTTCTTCGACGAGCAGGCCGGCGCGCGCGGCGGCCAGCCGCCGCTGGACGCCTCGATGCTGGCCCCGGCCCTGCCCCGCTCGCTGCACACCGCCCCGCCCGAGGACGCCGAGGCACCGGTCGCGCTCGGCCTGGCCGGCACCGTACTGGACCAGACCCGGGTGTCCGAGGTCGACCTGATCCGCGGCCAGCTCTCCTACCGCGGCTACCCGGTGGAGGAACTCGCCGGCCGGGCCGGCTACGAGGAGGTGGCCCACCTGCTGCTGTACGGATGGCTGCCCGACCCCGGCGAGCTTCGCGGCTTCCGGTCCCGGCTGGCCGAGGCCAGGGAGCTGCCGGCGATGGTGGTCTCCAACATCGTCCAGAACTGCGGCTCCAACACCGCCTCGGTGCTGCGCACCGCGGTCTCGGCGCTGGCCGTCGCCGAGGAGACCGGCAACGACCCGGCCGCGCACCTGGACGTCGGCGAGCGGCTGATCGCCCGGCTGCCCACCATCTTCGCCACCCAGCAGGCCGCCAGGACCGGACGCCCGATCCCCCGTCCCAATGCCGAGCTCTCCCATGCGGAAAGCATTCTGCACCTGCTCGGCCTGCCCCGGGACGCCGAGCGGGTGCACCTGGTCGAGCTCTGCCTGGTGCTGCAGGCCGAACACGGCTGCAACGCCTCGGCGTTCGCGGCCCGGGTGGCGGTCGGCACCGGCACCGACACCTTCGCGGCGGTCACCGTCGCCCTGGCCACCTTCGCCGGGCCCAGGGACGGCGGCGCCGCCCAGCGGCTGGTGCAGCTGGCGCAGGAGATCGAGGACCCGCTGGACGGCGCCGCGTACCTGCGCGGACGGGCCGACGCCGAGACCGCCCGCGGCGGCCACCCGCACACCCCGGCCGAGGACCCCCGGGTCCGGCCGCTGCGCGAGGCGGCCCAGCGGTTCCGCGCCACCAGCGGCGGCAGCCACATCCTGCAGGTGCTGGACTCGGTCCGGGCCGCCACCAGCCCGACCCGCAGCCTGCGCCCGGACCACACCGTGGACTGCTACGCGGCGGCGATCCACCACATGATCGGCATCCCCACCGACCTGTTCATCCCGATGTTCGCCGCCGCCCGGATCCCCGGCTGGCTGGCCCACATCGAGGAACAGCGCACCCGGCAGGGCCTGATGCAGCCCCGGCTGCGCTACGTCGGCCCGCGCAACCTGCACTTCTCCCCGCCGCCGGAGCCCGGGTTCACCCGCGGCGGCGGCAAGGGCTGACGCCACCCGACCCGACCGGGCCTCCGACTCGACCGGGCCTCGTGCCCGACCGTACGCCGGCCGGGCCGGGGCGGTCCCCGGGGCCTGCCCCGACCCAGGAAGACCTGCCGACCAGGAATCAGGAGTGGACGTGGAGTTCGGCTGGAGCAACGACCAAGAGAACCGCTACCACGAGGCGCTGGACGCCACCCGGGCCGCCTTCCCCGCCGACGCGGTACGGGAGTCGACCTACTACACCCGCAAGGACTGGCTCCAGCTGGGCGAGATCGGCATGCTCGGCGCCTGCCTGCCCACCGAGTTCGGCGGCCGGGGGCTCGGCGCGCTGGACACCGCCCGCGTGGTCGAGGCCGTCGGCCGGGGCTGCCCGGACACCGGGCTGGTCTTCGGCGCCGCCGCGCACACCTTCGCCTGCGCGATGCCGATCGCCGCCTTCGCCTCGCCCGCCGTCAAGGAGCAGCTGCTGCCGGAGCTGGCCTCCGGCCGGCTGATCGCCGGCAACGCGATGACCGAGCCGGAGGCCGGCTCGGACTCCTCCAAGCTGGGCCTGCGCACCAAGCCGGTGTCCGGCGGCTACCTGCTGAACGGCACCAAGAGCTTCGTCAGCAACGGCCCGGCCGCCGACGTCTACGTGGCCTACGGCACCACCGACCCCAGGGCCGGCTTCCTCGGTGTCACCGGGATCGTGGTGGACCGGGACACCCCCGGCCTCAGCGTCAGCGAGCCGATGGCCAAGATGGGGCTGAACTCCTGCCCGGCCGGCTCGATCACCTTCACCGACTGCTTCGTCCCGGACGACCGGGTGCTGGGCGGCCCCGGGCAGGGCGCCGCGATCTTCCAGCACTCGATGGGCTGGGAACGCGCCTGCCTGTTCGCCCTGTACGTGGGGCTGCTGGACCGGCTGGTCGAGCAGTGCGTGGAATTCGCCCGCGAGCGGCGGCAGTTCGGCCGGCGCATCGCCGAGTTCCAGTCGGTGGCCAACCGCATCGTCGACATGAAACTGCGGCTGGAGAGCGGGCGACTGCTGCTCTACCGCGCCTGCTGGGAGATGGACCAGGGCTACCCGGCCGTGCTCGCCATCGCCCTGTCCAAGCTCGCCGTCTCCGAGGGCGTGCTGGCCTCGGCCACCGACGCGGTGCGCACCTTCGGCGGTCGCGGCTACCTCAGCGCCGACGGCATCGAGACGGTGCTGCGCGACGCCGTCCCCAGCACCCTCTTCTCCGGCACCTCGGACATCCAACGCCAGCTGATCGCAAAGGAGATCGGACTGTGAGGCTGCACCAACTCGTCATCGACTCGGCCCGGCACTCCCCGGACGCTCCCGCCGTCCGCACCACAGCCGCCGTCGTCAGCTACCGCGAACTGGACCAGCTCGCCGACCGCTACGCCGCCGCACTGCACCGGCGCGGGGTCCGCCCCGGGGACCGGGTGGTGCTGTGGACCCACAAGACCCCCGACGCCATCGCGCTGATGCAGGGCGCGCTGCGGATCGGCGCCGTCTACGTGCCGGTCACCGCGTCCAACCCGGCCGCCCGGGTGTCCCGGATCACCCGCAGCTGCGCGCCGGCGGTGGTGGTCACCGACGAGGCCGGGCTGCGCCGGGCCCAGGGCAGCACCTGGGCCGAGGAGGCGCCGCTGCTCGGCTTCGACCAGCTGCGCGAGGAGGCCACCGCCGAGGACGCACCCGCGCCGTACCGGAACGAGCCGGACGAGCCCGCCTACATTCTCTACACCTCCGGCTCCACCGGTGAGCCCAAGGGCGTCTGCATCAGTCACCGCAACGCGCTGTCCTTCGTCCGCTGGGCCGTCGCGACGGTCGGGGTGACGGCCGAGGACCGGCTGTCCAACCACGCCCCGTTCAACTTCGACCTGTCGGTCTTCGACCTCTACGCCGCGTTCCTGGCCGGGGCCTCGGTCTACCTGGTCCCCGAGGGGCTGGCCTACGACCCGCTGCAGCTGGCCGCGCTGCTGCACGAGCAGCAGATCAGCGTCTGGTACTCGGTGCCGTCCGCGCTGATCCTGATGATGCAGCGCGGCAACCTGCTCGGCGGTCCCGCGCCGGCCGCGATGCGGGTCTGCGTCTTCGCCGGCGAGGCCTTCCCGACCCAGCAGGTCCAGGACCTGCACAAGGCCTGGCCCGGGGTCCGGCTGCTGAACTGGTACGGACCGACCGAGACCAACGTCTGCACCAGCTACGAAGTCACCGACCTGGACCTGGGCAGCTCGCGCCCGCTGCCGATCGGCAAGGCCGCCAGCGGTGACCGGGTCACCATCCACCCGCCGCGGGCCGAGGAGGGCGAGATCATCGTCACCGGTCCGACCGTCATGCTGGGCTACTGGGGCGCGGAGCCGCAGCAGGGCCCGTACTTCACCGGCGACCTGGGCCGGGTCGGACCGGACGGCTGCCTGGAGTACATCGGCCGCCGCGACCAGATGGTCAAGGTGCGCGGGCACCGGATCGAGCTGGGCGAGATCGACTCGGTCATCGCCGCCAACCCGACCGTGGCCGCCGTCGCCAGCGTCGTCGTGGGCAGCGGACTCGACGCCAAGCTGCACGCCGTGGTGGTGCTCTCCGGCACCGAGCGCCCCGGGCTGCTGGACCTGAAGCGCGACTGCGCCACCCGGCTGCCGACCTACATGGTCATCGACGCCGTACACGTGATGGCCGAGCTGCCGCTGACCGCCAACGGCAAGACCGACCGCGCGGCGCTGGCCGCCGCGATCGAAAGCGGTGAGCTGATATGACCACGCCGATCGATCTGGCCCGCACCGGCACCAGCCTCTGGCTGGACCGCCAGGACCAGCACGAGGAGCAGGGCGAGCAGGTCGAACCGGCGGTCTTCCGGGCCGTGATGGGTTCGCTCGCGGCCGGCGTCAGCATCGTCACCTGTCTGGACGAGGACGCCGCACCGCGCGGTCTGACCTGCACCGCGGTGTGCAGCGTCTCGGCCGCGCCGCCACTGCTGCTGGTCTGCATCCAGCAGAACAGCTCCACCCTGGACGCCATCCACCACAGCGGCGCCTTCGCGGTGAACCTGCTGGCCGGCGGGACCGAGAAGCTGGCGATGACCTTCGCCAGGAACGTGCCGGAGCGGTTCGCCCAGGTCGACTGGGCCCCCGGGGAACGCACCGGGGCGCCGGTGCTGGCGCGTACCGCGGCCTGGGCCGAGTGCCTGCTCACCCACAGCCGCCGGATGGGCGACCACCAGCTGGTGGTGGGACGCGTGGTGCGCGGCGGGTCCCGTCCGGAGCAGCTGCCGCTCGTGTACTGGCGCTCCCAGTTCGCCGAGGTGCTGCCGTAGTGCGGTCCTTCTCTCAACCTGTCCTTCCCGCAGACCCTTTCGCCCCGTACTTCCCTCTGAAAGGAACCACCGCCATGGCCGTCGAGAAGAAGATCATCCGTCTGCACCTGGAGCCCGGCGAGGACGGGGTGACGCTCAGCGTCTCCGACTCCGTCTCCGCCGAACGCCACGGGCAGCCGGTGGTCGAGAACACCGTGATCACCGAGGCCACCGTCATCGAGGTCGAGGTCGAGGTCGAGGCGTAGCGCCGGGCGGCGCGGCCCTCCGCCCCTCCGCCCCAGCGCTCGCCACCTCACCGCCTCACCGCTCATCGCTGAGGAGAACAGCCATGCCCCCCACCACCACCGGCGACGCGCTGCGCGTCCCCGCACGGGTCAACGAGCGGGTGCACTGGCGGACCGACGGCGGCGGGTCGCGCTACCGGACCCGCCGCTCGTTCCCCACCGGCCCCGCGCACGCGACCGTGCTGCTCGCCGGACCGGGGACCGTCGGCCTGCTCGACGGCTCGGGCCGCGACGACCTGCTGCTCCAGGAACTGACCCACCGTCTGGTGGGCTGCGGCGTCCAGGTGCTGCAGTGCGACATGCCGATCCGCGACCCGGGCCGGCCGGCCGGAGAGGCCGACATCAGCGCCCGGGCGGACCGCCTGGACGGGTTGCTGCGCGGCTACCGGCACCTGACGGCGGGGCCGGTCTCCATGGTCGGCTTCGCCGTCGGCGGCGAGGCCATGCTGCGGCTGCTGGAGACCGGTCGGGTGCGGCAGGTGGACCGGCTGGTGCTGGTCGGCACGGTGCTGGAGGAGGAGACCTTCCTGGACACCAGCATCGAGGTGCTGTCGATGGTCTACGGCAGCCTCGACCTGATCGGCTACCTGGTCGAGGACGACCCGAAGTCGGTGGACGACGCGCCACTCGCCGTCCTCAGCCCCGACCTGTACGCCGAGTGGTCGGCACGGCGGCTGATCGGCAGCCGGCCGTTGAGCGTCACCGTCTGGCTGCTGAAGGGGCTCGGGCACACCCTGCACCCCTGCGTCAGCGGCCCGGTTCCGGACCCGGTGACCACCCTGACCGAACTGGTCACCGGACCGCGATAGCCCCCCACCACGAAGGCACGCCATGCTCTCCACCCAGCGCAGCGAGAACCGGCACACCGAGCAGTCCCCGCAGGCGGTTCCGGGCAGCGGCCCGGGCAGCGGTCCCGGCGGCCGCCTGTCCAGCCCCGGCGTCCTGTCCAGCCCCAGCATCGAGGCACTGCACGAGACCCTGGGCCCGCAGACCGGTCGCGACATCTGCGACGTCGGCTGCGGGGCCGGGGCGCTCGCGCTCTCCTTCGCCGCCCAGCGCCCGTCCCGGCTGGTCGGCGTCGACCCGGCGGACGGCGTGCTGCGGGCGTTCCGTGCGGCGGCGGCCGAGCACTCGGCCGTGGTCGAGGCGGTGCAGGCGTCCGCCGAGCACCTCCCGTTCCCCGACGGGGAGTTCGACCTGGTGGTGTCCCGGCTGGCGGCCAGCCGCTTCGCCGACCCCAGAACGGCCGCCGCCGAGATGGCCCGGCTGCTGCGCCCCGGCGGCCGGCTCGCCGTCATCGACCTGGAGGGCCACGCGGTCCCCGGGGTCGAGGCGCTGCACCAGGAGCTGGAGCGGCTGCGCGACCCCGCGTTCCGGCGCAGCCACACCCTGGTGGAGTGGATCCGGCTGCTGCACGGCGCCGGACTGAACGTCCCGATGGCCCGCAGCAGGCTGGCCGAGAGCCGCAGCGGCGTGTCGGTCGCCCGCTGGTGCGCGCTCACCGGGTCGGGAACGGAGGCCGCGGCGTCGGTCCGGCGGCGGCTGTCGCTGGCGTCCGAGCCGCAGTTGCACGCGCTGGGCATCCGGCGCAGGGGCTCCGACTACCTGCTCCCGGTGCGGACCTGCCTGGTCGTCGGCGTCAAGCGGGCGACCGACCAGGCCGGTCCGGCGCTGAAGCCCTGACCCGCGTTCCCTGCCCGCCCCCTGTGTCCAACGGAGGAAATCCCATGAGCGCCGTCCCATCGGCCCAGTCCGTCATCGTCGTCGGAGCCGGACCCACCGGTCTCACCCTGGCCTGCGAGCTGGCCACGGCCGGGGTCTCCTGCACGGTGCTGGAGCGCCGCGCCGCCCCGTCCCCGGAGTCCCGCGCGATCGGCCTCTACAGCCGGACCATGGAGCTGCTGTCGCTGCGCGGTCACGCCGAGGCCCTCGCCGCACTCGGCCGTCCGGTGGGGCGGCTGGCCGTGGGCCGCGGCGCGGGCGTCGACTTCGCCGAGCTGGACAGCCCCTTCCCCTACCTCAACGCCCTGCCGCAGAGCAGCGTCGAGGTGCTGCTGCAGCAGCACGCGCTGGATCTCGGCGTCACCATCGAGCGGCAGGCGGAGGTCTACGACCTGAGCCAGGACGGCCTGGGGGTGACCCTGAAAGTCCGCACCCCGCACGGGGAGTGGGAGGAGAGCGCGGACTACGTGGTCGGCTGCGACGGCGCGCACAGCGCGGTGCGCGACTTCGCCGGCATCGCCTTCCGCGGCCGCACCTACGACATGGCCCCGATCCTGGCCGACGTCCGGCTGCGGAAGGCCCCGCCGCAGGACCTGGTGCTGATCCCCTCGCGCGGCGGCATCCTGCTGTCCATGCCGTACGGCGACGGCTGGTACCGGATCGCGGTGGCGCACCGGGACAACCCGTGGAGCCGGGAGCCGGTCACCCTGACCGAGCTGCGCTCGCTGATGCTGGAGGCGCTGGGCTTCGACCCGGAGCCCTACGACCCGAAGTGGATCACCCGCTTCAAGATCCACCAGCGGATCGCGGACCAGTACCGCACCGGCCGGGTCCTGCTCGCCGGCGACGCCGCCCACCTGCACTCCCCGCTCGGCGGCCAGGGCCTGAACCTCGGCATCCAGGACGCGGTGAACCTCGGCTGGAAGCTCGCCGCCGAGGTCCAGGGCTGGGCCCCGACCGGCCTGCTCGACTCTTACGAGGCCGAGCAGCGCCCTTACGCCCAGCGGGTGCTCCGTGCCACCGACCGGGCCACCCGGTTCGCCACCAGCACCTCCAACCTCGCCTTCACGCTGCGGCGTTCGGTCCTGCCGAAGCTGCTCGGGATCCGCCCGGTCCGCCAGTTCGCCGAGGAGTCGCTCTCCGGCCTGCGGAACCACTACGCCGCCGACGGACCGGTCGGCGGCTCCTGCTCCGGCAAGTCGGAACTGCCGCTGCGCACCGGCATGCGGGTACCCGACCTGCTGCTGTCGATGCGCGGCTCGGCCCCGGTGCGGCTGTACGACCTGCTGCGCGACGGCCGGCTGCTGCTGGTCGACTTCGAGCCGGACGGCCGGGCGGCCAACCGGGCCGATGCCTGGGGCAACCGGGTCAACACCGTGGTCGCGACCTCCCCGACGCTCGGCCTCGACGGCGTCACCACCCTGCTGGTCCGCCCGGACGGCTACGTCGCCTGGGTCGACGGCACGGCCGCGCCGGACCGGCGCGTCGAGCGGGTCGGCGAGGCGCTGCTCCGCTGGTGCGGCGTGGCCGAGTACGCCACCCCGGGCCTCGCCACCGTCCTCAGCCTCCCGCACCTGGTCGCCGCCGGGGCCTCCGCCGACACCGTCACGGAGACCCCCACCGACGACCTCACCCCCCAGCCCAGCGCCTAGCCCCACCCCCGCCGGGCCGCACGAGTCGCGGCCCGGCCCACTCGCTATGCCACCTCGGATCGAGGATCAGCGGTCCTGCTGGAGCTTGTAGAGCTCGGCGAAGATTCCACCCGCGTCCACCAAATCCGAGAACGCGCCCGACTCGGCGACCTGGCCGGCGTCGAGGACGATGATGCGGTCAGCTGCCTTCACGTTGGCCAGCCTGTGCGTCACGAACAACACAGTCCGCCCCTTCGCCAGGGCCCGCAGCCGGGCGAAGACCATGCTTTCGGCACGGGCGTCGAGCGCAGACGTGGGCTCATCCATGATCAGGACGGGCGCGTTGCGGTAGAAAGCCCGGCTTACCGCGACCCTTTGCCACTGGCCGCCGGACAGGTCGGTGCCGCCCCACCAGGAGCGCGCCAACAGGGTGTCCAGGCCGTTCGGCAGCGCTTCCACGACCGACGAAGCCCCGGCCGACTCGGCGGCGGCGTGCACCGCCGAGTCGTCTCCGGCACGGGGTTGACCAAGCGTGATGTTCTCGCGCATGGCCATCGGCCATCGGGTGAACGCCTGCGGCACGATGCCCACACAGGACCACAGCGAGGCCGGGTCAACCCCGGCCAGATCCACCCCGTCCCAGGTCACCCGTCCCTGATCGGCCAGATAGAGGCCGGTCAGGATGTTGGCCAGGGTGGACTTCCCGGCGCCATTGGGGCCGACCAGGGCGACGACCTCACCGCGCGTCAGCTCCAGGTCGATCCCGCGCAGCGAGGGCGCCGAGGCGCCGGGGTAGGTGAAGGTCACACCCTCGGCGCGGATCAGGTCAGGGCCGTCCTTGCCGACCTCGGCCGCACCGCGCACCGCCCGCCGGGCCTGAGCCGTAGTCAGGAACCGGCTCCAGTCGTCCAGGTACAGCGACGTGCGGAAGAGCCTCGCCCCTGCCCGCACCAGGGAGGTGAGAGCGGAGGAGGAGGTTCGGACGGCCACCACTGCGGTACCTGCCGCCGCCAGCGGCAGGGAGCCGGTCGCCACCAGGGCGCCCAGCGCCGCCCAGGTCGCCGCCGTGGCGAGACCGGCGAGGCCGTCGCCGACCAGTTGTGTCCGCAGGGCGCGACGGCTGGCCCGCAGGTCCTCTGATTCCAGGCGCCCGGCGACCTCTTGGTACTGGTCGAGGAGGAACGGCGCCATGGTCGAGGCCCGCACCTCGGCGGCCGGGCCCCGGTCGGCGGTGTAGGAGCGCAGGACCGACCGCAGCCGGGTGTCCGAGAGCATCCGGTGCGTCGAGGCATGCTCAATGCGCGCCGCCCGCACCGCCGCCAGGCCGCGCGGAACCGCTGCCAGCACCAGCAGCGGCACCAACACGGGGTCGAGGACGGCCAGGACCGAGGCCGCCGCCGCCATCTGCGCCAGGGCCGATGTCAAGGACTGGGCGTCGATCACCAGTTCCCGTGTGGCCTCAGCCCCGCGCCCGGCCGCCTCCAACTGGTCCTCCCAGCCGGGGTCTTCGTACGCGCTGAGCTCCAGCGCCGTCGCGGCCCGCAGCACGTCCAGGTCCGCCCAGCGGGTGACCTTCGGCGCCAGTCGGGCCGCCGAGGCTTGAGCACCGGCATCGGCCGAAGCGCGGCCCACCAGCGCCACGACCAGCACAACCAGCACCGGCACGGCCGTATGAAGGCGAGCCGAGACCGCACCGCCGCTCAGCAGTGCGGACAGCGTGCCCGTGGTCGCCGCGAGCGCGCCGGCCCCCAGCGCCGCCGAGGCCACCTGTGCGACCAGCAGCCACAGCACGGCCGAGCGGTCGACCGTCCAGCCAAGTCGAACCGCCCGTGCCAGCGTCCGTGGCAGCCGCGCGGCCATCGCGACGCTGGTCATCGCCTCAGCAGCGTCGATATGGCGATCCGACCGGAGCCGCATCACCGGAGCCGCACCGGGGCCGGGGAGGGATGACGGGACAGATGTGGAGGAGGTCACCCGAACCACGGTGGCGGGGCACATGATGGCCCAGGGGCGCATCCGCCGATTCACCACCCGTGAGAGTCGAACCTTCACCGTCAGCATGTGCGCTCCAGGTCCTTCACGCCGGGCGGGTTTGCCCGGCGCGTACAGCAAGGTCCACGGTGAGGGCCCCTGCGGTCGGCAGATCGCGGTTCAGGCAGGCCAGGACACGGTCTGCACCCCGTCGGTCAGGCTGATCTCGAACCGCGCCAGGTCCGGTGCGCCTGCGGCCTGCCAGTGGGCGACCCGATTCTCGACCCGATCCCACAGGCGGCCTGGGCCGCCCTGGCGTACCAACCACCTGCCGGCGTCCTCGTACACCGCAGCCCAGGATCCGGCCTCGACGTCCAGGAGGATGTGCTCGGTACGGCCGTTGCGCGGCAGCTCCAGACGCTGCGCCCGGGGTGCGGCGAGCTGCATGATGAAGCGCGCCGCCCAGTCCCCGAGCAGATCCGCGCCCACCGCTGTCGGGCGCTCCTCGCCGTTGTCGAGGTCCGGGAGCATGCCCAGCGGCGGCGGGGTGTGCGGGCGGGCCAGCATGAACGAGACCTGGCCGCCGAGGAGCCGGCCCCGGGCCGTACCGTCCTCGGCCACGGTGAGGCGCGCCAGTTCGGAGGAGTACAGCCAGCCGCACACCGTGGCCAGGATGATCCCGCCCGGCCGGGTCTGGTCGATCCACGCCTGTGGAATGTTCAGCACGCCGCACGTCACGATCACCCGGTCGTACGGTGCTCCGCCCTTGTGCCCCGCGAGACCGTCGCCGACGACCAGTTCGGGCCGGTAGCCGACGCTGGCGAGGGCGTTGCGGGCGCGGAGCGCGACATCGGGGTCGACCTCGACGGAGGTCACCAGGTCCTCGCCCAGGCGCTCGCACAGCAGAGCCGTTGAGTAGCCGGTGCCGGTGCCGATCTCCAGGACCCGCATACCGTCGTCGACCCGGAGGTCTTCGAGCATCCGCACCACCAGGCCGGGCATGGTGCTCGACGAGGTCGGGGCGCGCGAGATCCGACCCTGCAGATCGCCGGGCACGATCGTTCCGGCGATCTGCGTCACCAACGAGTCGTCCGCGTAGCAGCGTTCCAGCCAGTGCGGATCGTCCGGCATGACCGGCGTCCAGAACGTCGGTACGGATCCGTCGACGACGTCGAAGAAACCGCCGCGCAGGAACTCCTGCCGGGGCACCGCCTCGATGGCGCGGCGCCACGGTGCGCTGCGCAGCTTCCCGGCCTTGGTCAGCCGATCGGCGAGGTCGACACGTAGTTCCCTGTCGCTCATCCGTTCTTCCTCTCCAGCAGATCCGCCATGGCGGCGACCATCGGCAGGCCGGTCTCCGGCTCCAGCCAGGCCCACTGCCCGGACGGATTGCACTCCAGGAACCACCATTGCCCTTGCCGGTCGACCGCGAAGTCGAACGCGCCGAAGACCAGCCCGAAGTGAGCGAGGTAGGCGTTCAAGGCTTCCGTGACCGAGGGCGGCGGGGTGACGACCGAGTACGTCAGTCGGGTGTAGTCGGTGCGCCAGTCCAGCAGATCACTGTCGATGCGGACGGCGAACACGTTCGTGCCCATCACGGTGACCCGGGCGTCCACGGTCTTGTCCACCGCGTGCTGGAACAGGTGCACGGTGCCGGCGACCGTCTCGTCGATCTGGTCGGCGGTCACCTCCTGGACCTGGACGGTGCACGAGACGCCGTCGATCCGGTACAGCGGCGCGGACAGCGGCTTGTAGATCACCGGACCTGCGGCGTTCTTGACGAAGGCTCGGGCGGCGTCCGGGTCAGAGGTCACCAGCGTGGCGGGCACCCGGAACCCGGCGTCGACAGCTGCGGCGAGGCCGGACGGCTTGAACTCGGCGTCGCCAATGCGGTGCGGGTGGTTGACGTACAGGCAGCCGGGAAGCGATGCGAGGATGCCGCCAAGGCCGTAGCGGGCCTGGGTGACCGCGAAGCGGGCAGTCTGCTCATCCAGGCTCGGGAAACAGAACCCGGACGGACGCCGGTAGTACAGGGACCGGACGTGCGCGAGGTTCGCGGTGCGCGTCGGCGTGGACAGCGAGCCCGTCACTCCCGCGTGGGTGATCGTGGCCTCGACCGACAGGGTGGCGGGGAAGTCCCCGGAGTCGAACCGCACGACCGGGACACCCCGGCCGTGCAGTTCGCCGATCACCAAGTCGGTCGTGGGGTCGTCGAGGTTGGTGACGACCAGCACCGGAGCGTCTGGGCTCACCGGTCACTGGTCGCTGTCGTTGCCGGTGTCCTGGTCGCCGCCGCCCGAGCCACCACCGCCGGCCCCGTCGGACGGATTGCCAGTGTTCGTGGCCGGGTTGGTGCCGGTGCTGGTGCCGTGGCCGGGCATCTCCATGACCGCGTCGCTCTCGTCGTAGTAACGCCCGGCCTGGGTGACCGGGTCCAGTTCGACGCGGGCGTATCCGGGTGCCATGGCCGGGTAGGGAGCCATGCGGCGCAGTCCCCACGGTGTGGGCGTGATGGTGCCGTTGGGCAGCGGCGTGCCGGTGGGCAACCGGTCGGAGTGGGCGAACATCTGGCCTCCGTCGAGTCGGTGGTTCTGAAGATGGCGACAGGGGTGCGGTGGTGCCGGGCCCGGTCTCCGTAATGCAGCGGAACCGGGCGGGAGTCAGGAGGGTGCGGTCACGTCGGCTGCTCAACCAGGACGATGGGCAGGCCGTTGATGTATTCGCGGAAGCAGTCCTCATGGTTGATCGCCACACGCTTGGACGTCGGGTCTCCTGGATGCTGGCGGACGGTGATCCCCTCGGCAGGCCGCTGGCAGAAGTCACACATCCGCGCCCGGCGCGGACTGACGGCGGGTGTCGTCACTCGGTCACCTCCGCCAGGTCGGCGACGAGCTGCAGCACGATGCAAAACTGCTGGTGCGCGCCCCGGCCATGTGGCTCAGGCCTGCCGGTGTCAGGGCGACCACGTCCTGCTCTCGCACCTGCTCCAGGTCGTTGCGGGCGACCCGCAGCCAGAACTCCTGGCTCGGCCTCAACTGGCTGCACACCATGCCGGGGTTGGGTCAGTGCTCTCGCTGAATCCGCCATGACACCGACGGTAGAGATGGCCGCAATGCCGTCTCAAGGAAGTTGCCGATAGTTGCGGATATTCACCCGAGGGCGGCTATCGCATCGGTGATCAGTGCGCGGGCCTGGGTGCCGTAGACAGCGAGTTCCTGCAGTTCGGTGAATGTCTGGAGGTACTCGCGCAGTTCACTGGCCGCCGTGATCCTCACCCGTGCGGTCACCAGCTCCACCTCAACGAGGTGATCGTCAATGATGTGGAAGGTCTCCACCGGCCACAGACCGCGCTCCGTCGTGAAAGGGATGATTCCCAGGCTCACACGGGCGAGCGACATGACCGAGAGCAGGTGCCCGAGCTGGCCAGCCATCACGGATGCCTCCGCGATGCGGTATCGCAGGACAGATTCCTCAATCACGCAGACGATCCGACGGTCTCCCTCGTGCATCAACTGCGCGCGGCGCATCCGCTGGGCTACGGCCTGTTCCAGGTCGCTGGGCGAGCTGGCCTCGGCGGCGAAGCGCGACAGGATGGCGGTCGCATATCCGTGGCTTTGGAACATCCCCGGGATGGCGTCTGAGGAGTAAAAGCGCAGGAGTCGGGCACGGGTGTATGCCTGGGTGTACGACTCCTGGAGCCGCTTCAGCCCGAGGCGCCGAAGGCGCTTCCACTCCGCGTACATCGTCTCGACCGCACGCGACGCCGCGATGAGTTCGGGCGCCTGGCCGTCCGCGCCGCATGCGGCACACCAGGCGCGGATATCGGCGTCGGACGGCGCGGCCTTGGCATCCTGGATGCGCGAGGTCTTCGCAGGATGCCACCCGCACCGGGCAGACAGCTCACGCCCGGTCAGCCCCGCGTCCTTCCGCAGGTTCTTGAGCCGCTCCGCAAGCGCCCTACGGGCCGACTGGGCGCTTGACGACGGTGACGTGGGCATGAGGCTGGTTGTCCGGTGCTCGCAGGGTCAGACCGCGTACTTCTCGTGCGGGATCGCCCGCGACCAAACCGCCTCGAAGGCGTCGGCACAGAGCTTGACCACGGCCTGTTCGGTCCGGATCTCATGTCCCACCAGCTCGCCGTCACCGGTGAAATGGCCGAACCGCACAACCGCGTCGTCGAACAGCCAGAAGTCATTGCCGGGCAGAGCGATGCCAGACGCCTCACGCCTGGGCAGCCAGCGCACATCCTCACCCAGGCTGAGGTTCACCACCGTGGCCGCATGTTCGAAGCGGATGTAGTCGGTGACGGGCTCGGAGACGATCCGCGCCCTGCGCATCACCACACCCCGGGCGACAGCTGCACGGGCCATGCCAGACCAAGCACCCCAGCCCTCGGACTCCGGGTCGAGGTCCAGCTCTCCGGTCTGCTTCCAGTGCTCGAACTCGTCGGCCTCGTGGGACACGCCATAGCTGTCTCGCATCTCCATGTGCACGGCCGATCGCCGTGCTTCGCGCAGCAACTCACCCAAGCTCGGCACGTTCTGCGACATCGCAAGCCTTCCTTAGCACCTCGACCATCCTCGCGGGCATCCGGATCACATCCTCGTGGTCCGGGATGCCGGGGGCGTGGCCCGGTGCCGGTGTCTGTGTGATCCGCCGGCGCAGATCGACGTCAGCCTTCCAACCCTGGAACACGAACTCGCGCGTGTCGTCGTCGAACCAGACAGTCGACGAGTCCCCGGTCTTAGTGTCCGGGTCAATCCCAACGAGATGTAGCGACATTACTGCCTCCCCGGTCGAACACGTTGCGTGTCGTTGCGACCTTCCCGCTGATGGAGCACCACCGTCAAGAGCGCGTTGATGCTTTCGGGCAACCCCGACAACGACACCACCACGTTGCCCGCACCAGTGCCCAAGCCGAACGTGCCGGCTGGGCGGAACTTCACGGGTCGTTGGACACTGCGGGCCGGCCCTCGGTGGTGGGCTTGAGGGGCCGTTGCCGTGCGGTGTGCTATTGCGTCGGCGGTACGTCCTGCGGAGCGTCGTACATGCGGATATCGCGGGCGACCACGAGCGGCATCACCTCGCCGAGGCCGATGTCGCGGAAGTGGGCCGAGGCTCGGTGCGCCGCGAAAGCCTCACGGTCGGCGTACTTCTCGATGCTCACGCAGCGCTCGGGCTGGTCTAGCGAGCGGAAGACCTCGTAGGACAGGCAGCCGGGTTCGGTTCGGCATGCCTGGGCGAACTTCTGCAGGATCCGGCCGAATTCTTCGGCGTTCTCAGGCCGGGAGGAGGTGTCGGCGACGACGAGCACATGAGAGTCCACCCCTGCACTCTAACGACCTGGGGAGAAGGTGGAGTTGGACTGACCGATTGCGACGGGACCCGCACGGCACGAGCCGGGACGGCCGTGCTTCCAGGGTCCGAGGTGGATTGTCAGTGGGCGATCAGAGGCTCGCTCCGTTCGCTGTCGACAACGAGCAAGGAGCTGTCATGAGCGCGTGGGCCAACGGCATCGCCGCCAACACCCTCTTCGTCGAAGACCTGGCCGCCTCGAAGAAGTTCTATCTGGACGTCTTCGACATCCCGATCCTCTTCGAGGACGAGCAGTCCGTCGCCTTCAGGTTCGGCGGGACGATCATCAACCTGCTGCAGACGGCGAACGTCCCGGAACTCGTCGAGCCGGCGACCGCGGCCCCGCGCGAGGCCGGTGTGCGTCTGGTCTTCACCGTCGAGGTGGACGACGTCGACGCGAGGTGCGCCGAGCTCGCCGCCGTCGGCGTGGAGCTCGTCAACGGGCCGATGGATCGGCGCTGGGGTCCGCGCACCGCGCGCACCGCCAGCTTCCGTGACCTTGACGGCTACATGTGGGAGATCGCCCAAGGCCAGTAAGCCGCCGGCGGGTCACGGCCGGACGGCGACCTGCCGGTCAGGCGATGCGTGCGGGCTGGGCGCACTCGGAGAGGGCGCGGGCGACGAACTGGTGGAAGGCCGGGTCGTCCAGGATGAAGTGGGCGCCGGGGAGCAGCTCGCAGGTCAGCTCACCCGTCGTGTACTGGTCCCAGTCGAGCAGTCCCGCGCGATCGGCCATCGGGTCGTCGGCGCCCGCGCAGACCCAGACCGGACAGGTCAACTCGGCTCCGGACAACGGCCGGTAGGTCTCCGAGAGGGTGAAGTCGGAGCGCAGCAGCGGGGTGAACAGCCGGATCAGCTCCGGGTTCTCGAAGAGCTGCGGCGGGGTGCCGCCGAGACGGCGGATCGCGGCCAGGAAGGCGCTGGTCTCCAGCCCGTGGATGGGCGGGAACTTGGAGCCCGCGCCGGGCCCGTTGCGTCCGGCGAGCACCACGGCCGCAGGCGGACGGCCCCAGCCGGTCCAGTACCTGGCGACCTCGAAGGCCAGTGCGGCCCCCATGCTGTGGCCGACCAGCAGGTAGCGGCCGGAGGTGTGCAGAGCCGTCTGCCGGGCCAGGTCCTCCACGACGGTGCCGAGGTCGGAGCTGGCGGGCTCGCGCATCCGCATGCCGCGCCCGGCCAGTTCCAGCGGTACGGTCACCGCCTGCGGCAGCGCCCGGGCGAGGTCGGCGAACACCCGTGCGGCGCCGCCCGCGTACGGGATGCACAGGACCGTCGGGCGGTCCTCGTCCCGCTGGTCCGGCTGCCGGGATTCGGCCGACGCCGGCTGGTGGGCAGTTGTCATGACGTCCCCCTGTAGCTGAGTTCCTGCGACCGTCCGGCCGACGGCGCCGCCGCCGGCTCGGGTCCGATCGGCTGCGGCGGCCCGACCAACTGCGCCGTCCCGAAGGGCCGCTGTGGTCCGGACGCCGGGCCCCGGCCACGGCCGAACGAGCCGCCGCGCAGCGTTCCGGCCGACGGGTGCGGCAGGGTGCCGGAGGGCAGCTGGAAGGTGCGCAGCCGGACGCCGCCGCCGGCCACCGCGACCGCGGCCCGGTAGCGGGGACCGATGTTGACCAGTTGCAGGGTCCAGGCGCGGTCCCGTCCGGCGACCCTCGGCAGGCCGCGGATCGGCACCGGACCGTTGAGGGCCTCGCCGGGGTCGACCTGGACCGCGGTGAGGTCACCGGTCAGTCCGGTGCCCAGGGCCTTGAGCACGGCCTCCTTGCAGGCCCAGTAGCTGAAGAAGCGGGCGGACCTGGTCCGGCTCGGCCCCTGTTCCCAGTTCGCCTGCTCCCAGGGGGAGAAGACCAGGTCCGGGGCGGGGCGGGCGTCGTCGAGCGGGCGGACCCGCTCGATGTCGACCCCGGTCGACCCGTCCCGGCTGACGGCCACCAGGGACATGCCGCGGGTGTGCGAGAGGCTGATCCGCAGTCCGGGGCGTCCGGCCACATAGGGCTTGCCGTGCCGCCCGGTGACGAAGTCCACCTGGGACGGCCAGAGGCCGGTGTACGCGGCGGTGACGGCGCGGAGCCCGGCGTGCGCGGAGGCGAACAGCATCTGCTGCGTCGGCGCCATGTGCTCCCAGCGGGCCAGTTCCCCCGGCGACAGCAGCTTCCGGCAGCGCTGGTGCGTCGCCTCGTCGCGCAGCTCCGGTTCGGGGACGGCCCAGACATGCACCTCGCCGGGTGCGGGTCCGTGCGCGTTGCTCGTCATGGCTCTCCTGTCGGTGCGTCAGCGATGGCTGACGAGAGGTCAGCAACCGCGAGCGGGGTGGCTCTTGACGAATAACTCAACACTAGTAGAGTTCAACGCGAAATGAAATCACCAACCGGTGAAATCTTCGCCGGGGGGTGAGCGGCCGGCGCGGGCCACGCCCGTCACCCCGGCACTGTCGTCACAGCCCCGGCCCGACCCGTCGTCGTGCCCAGGCCGGGGCTGTGCGGCGGCGGCACACCAGGGCCCATGTCTTCCCGCCTTGACGGCCGCCTGGAACAGCCGCTGACAGCCGCCTCGGCCACCACCGCAAGGGGTGTGGAGGCAACCGCCCTCGACCGCGCCACAGGAGACCCGCAGTGACACCTGACCGAGACACACTGATCGGGCAGCTCATCGAGTTCATCCAGGAGCAGCTGCTCGCAGAGCCCACCTCGCAGGGCCTGGACCCGGACACCCCGCTGCTGGAGTGGGGCATCCTCAACTCGATCAACACCGCCAAGCTGCTCACCTTCATCCGGGAAGAGCTGGGGGTCTCGGTGCCGCCCACTCACCTGACCGGCGGCAACTTCGCCGACCTCAACAGCATCGCGGATCTGCTGATCACCCTCACCGAGGCCGCGGCCTGACCACAGGCAGCCCGTTCTGACGCAACACCTCCCGAACCCGGATTGGAGACCAAGGTGTCCGCAGACTACGACTACGACATCGGCATCATCGGCGGGGGTCCGGCTGGCTCGACCGCCGCGTCCTACCTCGCCAAGGCGGGGCTGACCGTCGCGGTGTTCGAGGCCGAGACCTTCCCCCGCGAGCATGTCGGCGAGTCGCTGGTGCCCGCGACCACCCCGGTGCTGATCGAGATCGGCGCCATGGACAAGGTCGAGGCGGCCGGCTTCCCGCACAAGTACGGCGCCGCCTGGACCTCCGCCGAGGACCGGAACATCGACCACCTCGGCTTCCAGGGCCTGGACCACGACTTCCGTGCCGCCGAGGTGCTGTTCAGCGAGCGCGACCAGGCCGGGGTGGACCGCGACTACACGTTCCACGTGGACCGCGGCCGGTTCGACCAGATCCTGCTCCAGCACGCCGAGAGTCTCGGCGCCAAGGTCTACCACGGGGTCCGGGTCAACCGGGTCGACTTCACCGACCGCGACCGCCCGGTGATCCAGGCGAAGATAGGCAACCAGTCGGTCGGCGTCCCGGTGCGGATGGTCGTCGACGCCAGCGGCCGACGCACCATGATGGGCAGCCAGCTCAAGGTCAAGGTGCCGGACCCGGTGTTCAACCAGTACGCCGTGCACACCTGGTTCGACAACTTCGACCGCAAGGCGCTCGCGGTCAACAAGAAGCAGGCCGACTACATCTTCATCCACTTCCTGCCGCTGACCGACACCTGGGTCTGGCAGATCCCGATCACCGACACCATCACCTCGATCGGCGTGGTGACCCAGAAGTCCCGCTTCAAGGAGTCCAAGGGCGACCTGGAGGCCTTCTTCTGGGACTCGGTCGGCAGCCGCCCCGAGCTGCTGGACGCGCTCAAGAACGCGGACCGGGTCAAGCCCTTCAAGTCCGAGGGCGACTACAGCTACGGCCTCACCAAGGTCGCGGACGACTCCCTGGTGATGATCGGCGATGCGGCGCGCTTCGTCGACCCGATCTTCTCCAGCGGTGTCAGCGTGGCACTCAACAGCGCCCGGCTGGCCTCGACCGACATCATCGCCGCGTTCCACGCCGGGGACTTCCGCAAGGACCGGTTCGAGGGCTACGTCAACACCCTCCGCCGCGGTGTCTCCAACTGGTACGAGTTCATCTCCATCTACTACCGGCTGAACATCCTGTTCACAGCCTTCGTGCAGGACCCCCGGTACCGCCTGGACGTCCTCAAGATGCTCCAGGGCGACGTGTACGACGACGAGCCCAAGGCGCTGGCCGCGATGCGGGAGATCGTCGAGGCGGTCGAGGCCGACCCGACGCACCTCTGGCACAAGTACCTCGGCACCCTCAAGGCCCCGACGGCGGCCCCCGGCTTCTGACCGGCGCCCGGCGCTTCGGTCCTGCGGAGGCTCGCCACCTGGGGTTTCGCAGGGGTGCGGGGCGTCGCGCCCCGAAGAGTCGGAGTACCGCACCACCGGATGGCGGGAGGGGCCAGCCTCCCGCCATCCGCTGCCCACCCGCCTTCCTTCCAGGGGGAAACCCATGCCCGCCCGCCAGGAGTCGCCGTCCGAGCCCGTGATCGCCCTTGTCGGTATCGGCTGCCGCTACCCAGGCGGCGTGGTGGACGCAGAAACGTTCTGGCGCACGCTGCGCGACGGCGTCGACGTCATCAGCGAGGTCCCGGCCAGCCGTTGGGGCCCGGAGTTCCTCAGCGAGGACGGCTCCGCCCCCGGCACCGGCTACTGCCGCTACGGCGGCTTCCTGCCGGAGCTGGACGGCTTCGATGCGGACTTCTTCGGCATCTCCTTCCGCGAGGCCCGCGAGATGGACCCGCAGCAGCGGCTGCTGCTGGAGGTCTCCTGGGAGGCCCTGGAACACGCCGGGATGACCAAGCCACAGCTGTCGGGATCCCGTACCGGGGTCTTCTTCGGCATGCTCGGCATGGACTACACCCTGCTGCACAGCAAGACCCGGGGCGTGACCGGGATCGACCCGTACTTCGCCAGCGGCAAGGAGTTCAGCTTCGCGGCCGGTCGCGTCGCCTACACCCTGGGCCTGCACGGCCCGGCGCTGTCGGTGAACACCGCCTGCTCCTCCTCGCTGGTCGCGGTGCACCTGGCCTGTCGCGCGCTGGCCGGCGGCGAGGCCGACGTGGCCCTGGCCGGCGGCGTCAACGTGCTGGTCGCGCCCGAGCTCTCCATCTTCATGAGCAAGGTGCAGGCGCTGTCCCCCACCGGCAGCTGCAAGCCCTTCGCCGCCGACGCCGACGGCATCGTCCGCGGCGAGGGCTGCGGCGTCGTCGTGCTCAAGCGGCTGGACGACGCGCTGGCCGCGGGCGACCAGGTGCTGGCGCTGATCCGCGGCAGCGCGATGAACCACGACGGCCGCAGCGCCGGGCTCACCGTCCCCAACGCCACCGCGCAGATCGCGCTGCTGCGCGAGACGCTGCAGCGGGCCGGGGCCACGCCCGAGCAGGTCGCCTACGTGGAGACGCACGGCACCGGCACCCCGCTCGGCGACCCGGTCGAGGCCTACGCGCTGAGCGAGGTGTTCGGCCCCGGCCGGCCCGAGGCGCAGCCGCTGCACATCGGCTCGCACAAGGCCAACTTCGGGCACACCGACGCGGCGGCCGGCGTGGCCGGGCTGATCAAGACCGTGCTGACCGCGCAACACCGCCTGGTGCCACCGCAGTTGCACCTGGGTACGCCCAACCCGGCGATCGCCTGGGCGGAGAGTCCGCTGCGGATCGCCGCCGAGGCCCGGCCGCTGGACTGCGCCCCGGACGCCCTGTTCGGGGTCAGCGCCTTCGGCCTGAGCGGCACCAACGCGCACCTGCTGCTGTCGGCCGCCCCGGTGGCCGAACCGGCGGTGCCGGCGCCCGGCGACGAGGGCGCGCCCCGGGTGCTGCTGGTCTCCGGATCCACCGAAGCGGCCCTGCGCACCCGGGCCGGCGACCTGCTGCGGACCCTGGAAGGCCTGGAAGCCACTCAGAACACCGAGCAGCCGGAAGGCCAGGAGGCACCGGAGATCCCGGAGCCCGCCTCCCCCGTGCGGCTCGCCGACATCCTGCACACCGCCGCGGTACGGCGCACCCACCACGAGCACCGTGCCGCCCTCCTCGGCACCGACGCGGCCGGGCTCAGGGAATCCCTGCGCGCCCTGGCCGCCGACGAGGCCGACGAGCACACCTTCACCGGCCGGGCCGAACCCCGCCGCCGGCACCACACCGTCTTCGTCTTCTCCGGTCAGGGCAGCCAGTGGCAGGGCATGGGCCTGGACCTGTGGGAACGGGACCCGGTCGCGGCCGCCGTGCTGGACGAGTGCGACCGGCTGCTGACCGGGGCGGGCTTCCACCCGCTGCGCGCACTGCTGGGCGAACTCGACCTGAGCGCCACCGAACTGGCCCAGCCCGCACTGCTCGCGGTGCAGGCCGCGGTGGCCGCGGTGTGGCGCTCGCGCGGGCTGGAGCCCAGCCTGTTCCTGGGCCACAGCGTCGGCGAGATCGCCGCCGCGCACGCCGCCGGGGCCCTCGACCTGCCCACCGCCCTGGACCTGGCGGTCCGCCGCGGACGGATCACCGCGCAGGCGGCCGGCAGCGGCCGGATGCTGGCGGTCCCGCTGTCCGAGGAGGACGCGGCCCAGGCGATCCAGGGCATGTCGCTGCACATCGCCGCGGTCAACGGCCCCACCTCGGTGGTGCTCGCGGGAGCCGCGGCGGACATCCGCGAGGCGGTCCGGATCTTCGCCGAACACTCCGTCAACTGCCGTCTGGTGCCCGGCGACTACGCCTTCCACAGCCCGGCCATGGCACCGTACGCCGCGTTGCTCGGGGCGGAACTCGACGGTGTGCTCACCGCCTCGCCCGCCCCGGCCTTCCGGTCCACCGTCTTCCCGGACGAGCCGCCGGAGCTGCTGGACGCCGCGTACTGGGCGGCCAACGTGCTGCGCCCGGTGCGCTTCTGGCCGGCCGTGCAGCGGATCCTGAACAGCGGCGGCGCCGACTTCATCGAGATCGGCCCGCACCCGACCCTGGTCCGGCCGCTCACCGCCGGTCTGGTCGCCCGCCGCCGCCAGGGCATCGCGGTGCCCTCGCTGCGCCGGGACGGCGACGGCCCGGCCACCCTGCTGGCCGCCCTCGCGGAACTGCACTGCGCCGGCGCGACCGTCCGCTGGGACGGACTGCTGCCCGGCCGTGCCACCGATCTGCCCGGCCATGCCTGGCAGCACGAGTCCTTCTGGCTGCCGGATGTCCAGCCGGGCGTCCAATCCCTGCCCGGGGTCGCCGGTACCGCCCACGGCGCGGTGCCGGCGCTGCTCTCGATCCAGCCGCTGGACAGCGAGGGACGACCCGTCGGCCCGGTCCAGCACATCGACATGACCGTCCCGCTCCCGGGTGGCACGGATGGTCTCGCCCAAGCCCCGGTGGCGACACCCCTCCCGACCACCGGTCCCTCCCCGGCCCTCACTCCGCCCCCCGTCGGAGCGGCCCGGGAGAACGCAGCCCCCGTCCCCGCGCCCGCCGCCCCCCCTGCGGCGGAACCGGGGACGGGCGGCAGCACCCCCGCCCCCGGCCGCAAGGCGCTGCTGCGCCAGGTCTCGGAGGTGCTGGCCTGGGTGCTCGGCCAGGACTCCGACCGGCGCATCCCGGCCCAGCGCGGCTTCGCCGACCTCGGCATGGACTCGATCACCGTGGTCGAGTTCGCCGACCGGCTGGAGGTCGTGCTGGGCGTCGAGGTCCCGGTCTCCACCCCGTTCGAACACCCCTGCCTGGACGAGCTGGTCGACTTCCTGCTGCCGCTGGTCACCGCCAAGGCCGAGGCCGACGCGGCGGCGACCGCAGCCGCGGCTCCCGCCGTCCCGGGGGCCGGTGCGGCTGCTTCGGGTGAGGCCGCAGCAGCGCAGGACGCCCTCGTCCCCCTCGTCACCGCGGCCGCCCCGGAGGCGCCAGGAGCACCGGAGTCGCCCGGAACGCTGGAGTCGCCCGGCGTCGCGAGCCCGGAGGACGACCCGGTCGCGGTGGTCGGCCTCGGCTGCCGTTTCCCCGGCGGGGCGACCGTGCCGGACTACTGGCGGCTGCTGACGGACGGCCGCGAGGTGATCCGCGACGTCCCCGGCGACCGCTGGGACGGCACCGCCTTCCTCTCCGAGGGCGAGTGGGCCCCCGGCACCATGTCCTCACTGCGCGGCGGTTACCTGGACGACGTGCGCGGCTTCGACGCCGCCTTCTTCCGGGTCTCCCCGCGCGAGGCCCGCAGCCTCGACCCGCAGCACCGGCTGTTCCTGGAGGTCGCCTACGAGGCCCTCGCGGACTCCGGGACGCCCCCGGAGCAGCTGCGCGGCTCGGCCACCGGCGTCTTCGTCGGCATGAACAGCTCCGACCACGCCCAGATCGTCGGCAGCCGGCTGCAGGACGTCGACCTCTACTACGGCACCGGCAACTCCTTCGCGGGCGCGGCCGGACGTCTCTCCTACTTCCTCGGGCTGACCGGCCCGAGCATGGCGGTCGACAGCGCCTGCTCCTCCTCGCTCACCGCGGTCCACCTGGCCTGCCAGAGCCTGCTCAGCGGCGAGAGCGAGATCGCCGTCGCGGGCGGCGTCAACGTCATCCTCAGTCCGGTGATCCCGATCGCGGTGTCGGCCGGCGGCGCGCTCTCCCCCAGCGGGCGCTGCCGTACCTTCGACGACGCGGCCGACGGCTACCTGCGCGGCGAGGGCGCCGGTGTGGTGGTGCTCAAGCGGCTGTCCCGGGCGCTCGCCGACGGGGACCGGGTCTACGCGGTGCTGCCCGGCACGGCGGTGAACCAGGACGGTGCCAGCAGCGGCCTGACCGTGCCCAACGGGACCGCTCAGCGCGAGCTGATCCAGCGGGCGCTGAACCAGGCCGGGCTGACCGGCGCGGACGTCGGCTACGTCGAGGCGCACGGCACCGGCACCCCGCTGGGCGACCCGATCGAGCTGCGGGCGCTGGCCCAGGTCTGCCGTCCCGACCCGGCGGCGGCCGAGGGCCCGCTGCTGGTCGGCTCGGTGAAGCCGAACGTGGGCCACCTGGAGGCGGCGGCCGGGGTGGCCGGGCTGATCAAGGCGGTGCTGTCGGTGCACCACGGCCGGCTCGCCCCGCACATCGGAGTGGAGACGCCGACCCGTCAGATCGACTGGCAGCGGCTGGGCCTGGCCCTGGCCGGCGACGAGGAGCAGTGGCCGCGGCCGGAACGGCGCCGGATCGCCGGCGTCAGCGCCTTCGGCTTCACCGGCACCAATGCGCACGTCCTGGTCGCCCAGGCGCCGGACCGCGCCGCCGCGACCGAGCGGCCGGAACCGCCGGCCCGCTATGTGCTCCCGCTCTCCGCCGCGCATCCGGCCGCGCTGCCCGCCGCCGCGGCCAACCAGCTGGCGGCGCTGCCCGACCCGACAAGCCCCGGCTCGACAGGCTCCGGCTCGGCAGGTGCGGGCACGGACGGCGCCGCGCTGGCCGACCTCGGTTACACCACGGCCGCCCGGCGCGGTCATCTGGAGCACCGGGCCGTGGCCGTGGGCCGCGACCTGGCCTCGCTGCGGGCCGCGCTGCAGGCCGGCGCCGAGGGCAGGCAGCACCCGGGACTGCGTACCGGGACCGCGGAGTTCCCGCGCGGCACGGTGTTCGTCTTCTCCGGCTTCGGCTCGCAGTGGGTCGGCATGGGCCGGCAACTCCTGCGCGAGGAGCCGGTCTTCGCCGACGCGGTGCTGCGCTGCGAGGAGGAGATGCGCAAGTGGATCGCCTGGTCGCCGCTGGCCTCGCTGCGCGGCGAACCGGACAGCCGCCCCTTCGACGAGGGGGTGCCGCAGGAGCTGATCTTCACGGTCCAGGTCGGCCTGGTCGAGTTGTGGCGCAGCTGGGGCGTGCGTCCTGACGCCGTCGTCGGCCACAGCATGGGCGAGGTCGCGGCGGCCTGGACCGCGGGGGCGCTGACGCTGGCCCAGGCCGCCGAGGTGCTGTGCCTGCGCTCGCGGCTGCTGGACACCCTCACCGGCACCGGCGGCTCGCTGGCCGTCGGCCTCTCCCCGCAGGCGCTCGCCCCCTACCTGGTGCTGTACGAGGACCAGTTGGGCATTGCCACGGTCAACGGCCCGCGTACCACCGTGGTGTCCGGGGCGCTGGAGGCGCTGGAGGAGCTCGCGCAGGAGCTGGTGGAGGAGAACATCTTCGTGCGCCGGGTGAAGGTGCCGGTGGCCGCGCACAGTCCGCTGATGGAACCGCTGCGCGAGCGGCTGGTGGAGGGGCTGGCCGCGCTGGTCCCCGCGCCGACCCGGATCCCGCTGCACTCCTCGGTGGAGGGCCACGAGGTCCCCGGCCAGGCGCTGACCGCCGAGTACTGGGGCCGCAACCTGCGCAACGCGGTGCTGTTCCAGGCCGCGGTGACCTCGGTGGAGGACCCCGCCGAGCGGGCCTTCGTCGAGGTGTCCCCGCATCCGGTACTGGTGGCCTCGATCGAGGAGTCGCTGGTCGCGGCGGGTGTCGAGGAGCCGGTCGCGCTGCCCTCGCTGGTCCGCGACGAGGACGAGGTCGAGTCGCTGCTGGGCACCCTGGCGACGCTGCAGGCCCACGGCGTGCCGGTGGACTGGAACGCCTTCTACGGCCCCGGGCGCAGCGTGGTCGACGTCCCCGGCTACCCCTGGCAGCGGATCGAGTACCGGCTGGCGGACGCCGAGCCGGAGGCCCCGGCGGCCGGCGGCGCGCTGGTCGGGCCGCCGGTCCGGCCGGCCTACGCGCCCGAGGTGGCGCTGCTGCCGGTGCACGTCGACGGGGTGCGCAACCCCTGGCAGGTGGCCCGCCCCGGTGCGGGCGCACCGGTCACCCCGGCCGCGCTGCTGGAGGCCGCGCTGCGCGCGGTGGCACAGACCGCGTCCGCGACACCCTCGCTGCGCGAGGTCCGCTTCGGTCCGGCCGCCCGTACCGGGGCCGACGGCCGCGCCGCGCTGCAGGCCGCGGTACGGCCGAGGGAGGGGACCCTCGCGCTCTACCCGCAGGACGGCTGGGACACCCCCGGCCTGACCGCCGCCCTCGACCGGTTCCCGCAGCCCGCCGCCGGGGTTCCCCCGGTCGACGGGATCAGGGACGAGGCACTGCGCGACCGGCTGGCCGACCGCTTCCCGGCGCTGCTGGTGCGGCGGGTGGAGACCGGCGCGGACGGCGTCGAGGTCACGGTGACCCTGCCGGCCTCCGCCTGCCGCTACCGGATGCCCGCCGACCTGCTGCGGCTGGCGCTGCAGCTGGTGGCCGACACCCGTCCCGGCGAGAGCTCCCCACCGGAGCCTCAGCCGCAGTCGATCGGGCTGGTCCGGGTCAGGGCCGCCGTCGACGGCACGGTACGGGTCCGCCGGGGCGCGCTGCGGCTGGGCGCGGACGGCCTGGCCGAGGCCGACCTGGTGGTACTGGACCCGGCCGGACGCCCGGTGCTGGAGCTGGACGCGCTGCGGCTGACAGCCGTTCAGGCACCGGCCGGTGACGAGGACGCCGAGGACCGGGTGGCCGGGCTCTGCTACCAGATGGTGCGCCGCCCGCAGCAGCCGCTGCCGGCCGCCACCGACGGTGACGCGACGAAGCGCTGGCTGGTCTGCGGCGACACCGGGCACCTGGCCGGCGCGCTGGCGGGACGGCTGGCCGAGCTGGGCCTGGACGTGGTCCGGGTGCGCTCGCTGGACGCCGGCGGCGCGCCCGCCGAAGCCGAGCTGACGGATGGTCAGCCGATCGCCGCCGACCGTCGGATCGACCCGGTCGACCGGGACGCCTGGCGGGCCCTGCTGGCGGACTACGCCGACGGCGTCCCCACCGGCATCGTCTCGCTGTGGCCGCTGGAGGACCTGGACCCGCGGCCCGGGGCCTGGCGCTCCAGCGCGGCCCTGGCCGGAGCGCTGGCCGGGAGCGAGGGGGCGGTGCCGCGGCTGTGGCTGGTCACCCGCAACGCGGTACTGACGCAGGGTCACGGCGGCTACCCGGACGGCCTGCAGGGCACCCACGCCGGTATCGGCCGGGTGCTGTCCATGGAGCGTCCGGACGCCTGGGGCGGGCATGTCGACCTGTCCTGCGGCAGCTCCGAGGAGGTGGCCGCGCTGGCCACCTGGCTGAGCCGGGGCCCCGGCCCCGAACACGTCCGGCTGGAGCACACCGCCGCCGAGGCCGCGTCGATGGTCCGGGTGGCGCTGCCGGAACGGAACGCCGCCGAACTGCCCCGGCTCCCGGCCGACCGCTGGTACCTGGTCACCGGCGCGGGCGGCGAACTGGCCGCCCCCTCGGTGGACTGGCTGCTCGACTCCGGCGCCCGCCGCATTGCCCTGCTCGACAGCGGCACCGGCAGCGGCACCGTCGACTCCCCCGCCGGGGACCGGCAGACGGAATGGCGCGGCCGGGGCGCCGAACTGCTCCCCGCCACCGTGGACGGGCTGGACGCGCTGCTCACCCGGCTGCGGGCCGACGGCGGCCTGGCCGGCGTGGTCTGCGCGACCCCGCCGGGTCCGGCCCGGCCGCTGGAGCAGCTGGACGAGCAGCAGGTGGGCGCCGCACTGCGGCGCGCCGAACTGGCCGAGGAACTGCACACCGCCACCCTGGCCGACCCGCTGGAGCTGTTCGTGCTGCTCGGCTCCACACCCGGCGCCTGGGGCGGTTCCGGCGCCGGGGCCGCCGCTCCGGCCGACTGGCTGCTGCGGGCCCTGGCGGCGCGCCGCAAGGCGTCCGGACTCCCGGTCACCCACCTGGAGTTGATGCCGGTGGAGGGCGCGGAGCTACTGGACGAGCGGACCACGCGGCTGCTGGCCGGCAGCGGTGTCAACGCGCTGCGGCCGACCGACGTCACCGCCGCGCTGGCCCGGGTGCACGGCACCGGGGCGGTGCACGTCGCGGTCGCCGACGTGGACTGGGAGGTGTTCGGGTCGGCGCTGGCCGGCTCGGCGCACCGCCGGCTCTTCGCCGAGGTGCTGGACGGCCGGGCCGTCCACGCCGACGGCGGGCGGTTCGCCGCGCAGCTGGGCGACCTGGACCCGGTCCGGCGCCGTGACCTGATGCTGGACTGGGTCTGCGCCCAGGCCGCGACCGTGCTCGGGCTGCCCGAGGACGGACTGCAGCCCCGGCAGGGCTTCTTCGAGCTGGGCATGGACTCGGTGATGGCCCTGGCCCTGCGGTTGCGGCTGGCCAGGGAGCTGGACCTGACGCTCTCCGCCACGGTGGCCTTCGAGTACCCCACCGCCTCCGCGCTGACCGACCACCTGCTCGCACTGCTCGGCCACGGACCCGCCGCACCGGACGAGGCCGGCGCCGAGGCCGCTCCCGCCGCCCCCGGCGGGGACGACCTGGACGACCTGGACGACGACGAACTGCTCCGCCAACTGGACGCCGAAATCTCCGGCTCCCAGGACTTCGGGCACGAGGAGAACCGATGACGACGAACAGCCCCACGACCCCGCCGAACCAGCCGACCCCGCCGACCTCGACGACGCCCGATGCTCTCCGAGGCCGCCTCAAGGACTCTCTGGGCACCATCCGCACCCTGCGCGCCAGGGTCAACGAACTGGAGCGTCCGCAGCCGCTGGCCGTGGTCGGGATGTCCTGCCGGCTGCCGGGCGGCGCCTCCCCGGAGGAGTTCTGGCAGTCGCTGGTCGACGGCCGCAGCGCCCCGGTCGACTTCCCCGCGGACCGGCACCCCACCGAGGGCTACTACCACCCGGACCCGGACCACGCCGGCACCGCCTACACCCTGTCCGGGAACTTCCTGGACGCCCCGGTCGACGGCTTCGACCCGACGGTGTTCGGCATCTCGCCGCGCGAGGCGGCCGGGATGGACCCGCAGCAGCGGCTGATCCTGGAACTGGCCTGGGAGGCGATGGAGGACGCCGGGCTGCCGCCCACCTCGATGGAGGGCACCCGCACCGGGGTCTTCCTCGGCGCCAGCACCAGCGACTACGTGCGGATGCGGCAGCAGGAGGCGCCGATCGAGGACGTCGACGCGTACCAGCTGATCGGCGAGCCCAGCTTCCTGGCCGGCCGGATCTCCTACACCTTCGGTTTCCAGGGCCCGAGCATGGTGACCGACACCGCCTGCTCCTCCTCGCTGGTGGCGCTGGAGCAGGCCTGCCTGTCGCTGCGCTCCGGCGGCAGTGACGTAGCGCTGGTCGGCGGGGTCAACCTGATGCTCTCCCCGTACGGCTTCGTGCTGGTCAGCAAGCTGCGCGCGCTCTCCCCCGACGGCCTGTGCAAGACCTTCGACGCCTCCGCCGACGGCTACGCCCGCGGCGAGGGCGGCGCGCTGTTCGTGCTGAAGCGGCTGCGGGACGCGGAGGCCGCCGGGGACCGGATCCTGGCCCTGGTCCGCGGCGTGGCCACCGAACACGACGGCCGCAGCAGCGGTCTGACGGTGCCCAACCCGACCGCACAGCAGGGCGTGATCCGCTCCGCGCTGAAGGACGCGGGCATCGCCCCGGCCGACCTGACCTATGTCGAGGCGCACGGCACCGGGACCCAGCTGGGCGACCCGATCGAGCTGCAGGCCCTGGACGCGGTGACCACCGTGGGCCGCCCGGCCGGCCGGCCGCTGCTGGTGGGGTCGGTGAAGACCAACATCGGCCACCTGGAACCGGCCGCCGGCGCGGCCGGGCTGCTCAAGGCCGTGCTGGCGCTGGGTCATGACACCATCCCCCGGCACCTGCACCTGGAGAACCCCAACCCGCAGGTGCCGTGGGCCGACCTGAACCTGACCGTCACCACCGCGGCCACGCCCTGGCCGGCCGGCCCCCGGGTGGCCGGGGTGAGCAGCTTCGGCGCCAGCGGCACCAACGCGCACGTGATCGTCAGCGAGGCGCCCAAGCCGTCGGCCCGCGAGGGACTGCCGCGCACCGTGCACCTGCTGACGCTGAGCGCCAACACCGCCGAGGCGCTGCGCGCCGCCGCCTCCTGCTACCTGGAGCCGGTGCAGGCGGCCGACGACCGGGCACTGTCCGACATCGCCTACAGCACCCACATCGGCCGGGCCCGGCTGCGGTTCGGCCTGAGCGTGGTCGGCGACCGCGACCGGATCGCCGCCGGGCTGGCCGCCCACGCCGCCGGTGAGCGCTCGGACCACGCCCAGCCGCACGCCCCGGCCGGCTCCAAGGCGCGCCGGCTGGGCTGGCTGTTCACCGGCCAGGGCTCGCAGTACGCCGGGATGGCGGCCGGGCTCGCCGAGTCCGAGCCGGTGTTCGCCCAGGCCCTGCAGGAGGCGGTGGACGCCCTGGACCCGCTGCTGGCCGAGCCCCTGGGCCCGGTGCTGGCGGGCCGGACCGACGCCGACCGGATCAACCGCACCGGGCTCACCCAGCCCGCGCTGTTCGCCGTGGAGTACGCGCTGGCCCGGCTCTGGGAGTCCTGGGGCGTGCAGCCGACGGCGGTGCTGGGGCACAGCCTCGGCGAGATCACCGCGGCCTGCGTGGCCGGGGTCCACTCGCTGGCGGACACCGCGCGGCTGATCGCGGCGCGGGCCCGGCTGATGGAGGCGCTGCCGACCGGCGGCGTGATGGAGACCCTGGTCTGCGACGAGGCCTCGGTACGGGCGGCGATGGCCGCCGCCGGGCCGCTGACCCAGGTGTCCGTCGCGGCCGTGAACGGGCCCACCGACGTGGTGCTGTCCGGCGCCGAGGCCGAGGTGGCCGCGGTCGTCGCGATCCTGGCCGGACAGGGCGTCAAGCACCGTCGGCTGGTGGTCTCGCACGCCTTCCACTCACCGCTGATGGCCCCGATGCTGGACGACTACCGCGCGGCGATCAAGGACCTGGCCTTCCAGGCGCCGCGCTACCGGCTGATCTCCAACGTCACCGGCAAGGAGTGGGGCCAGGAGCAGCTGCGCCCGGAGTACTGGGTCGAGCACGTGGCCTCGGCGGTCCGCTTCGCCGACGGCATCGCGGAACTGCACGCGCAGGGCTGCCGGACCTTCCTGGAGCTCGGTCCGGCACCGATCCTGCTCGGCCTGGGCGCGCGCTGCCTGCCCGACGACAGCATCACCTGGGTGCCCTCGCTGCGCCGGGACCGGGAGGACCCGCAGGTGGTGGCGCAGGCGCTGGGCGCGCTGCACCACCGCGGCGTGCCGGTGGACTGGGAGCAGGTGCACCTGGCCGAGGCACCGCGGCGTACTTCGCTGCCCAGCTACCCCTGGCAGCGCGAGCGCTACTGGTTCGCGGACAGCACCCAGGGCGGCCGGCCGATGCCCCCCGACAGCTCCCCAGCCGCGATGTTCGACGGCCACCTGCTCTCCGGACCACCCACCTGGACGCCCGACCTGGCGGCACTGGCCGACGAGTTCGTCCAGACCGGTCCGGACGGGGTGCGCTCGGTCTCGCCCGGCGGCTTCTGCAACTGGGCGCTCACCGGGGCGGCCCACCTGCCCGGCGCCCAGCCGCGGCTGATCGACCGCTTCCTGGTCGGCGAGCCGCTGCTGCTCGACCAGGACCAGCAGCCCAAGGTCCGGGTCTACGTGATGCCGCAGGACGACGACGGCAGGTCCCTGTTCCTCTGCTACTCGCTGCCCGGCGGCGAGATCCGCGAGGGCGACAGCTGGCGGCTGCACGCCCGCGGCGTGCTGTCGCGGCGCCCGGCCGACGCGGAGCCCGAGCAGGGACGGCTGGCCGAGATCCGGCAGCGCTGCGTCCCGGTCGGCCCGGAGGAGATCACCGTCCCGGTCTGGGCCGAGCCGGTGCTGACCGAGGTGCACCAGGGCCCCGGCGAGGTGCTGGCCGAGGTCAACGGGCTGGCGGAGTCGCTGCCCAGGGGTGCGCTGCTGGATCTGACGCTGCATCTGCTGCGGCAGTCCTCGGACGCCTGGGAGAGCGGGATGCCGGTGCCGGCGAACGTCCGGCCGCTGCCGGCCCGGGGCACCCGCCGCTACATCCACGGCTGGCTGGACCCGGTCGAGGAGGACGGCGAGCTGCGCGGCGGCCTGGAGATCCTGGGCGCCGACGGCACCGTGCTGATCGCGATGCGCAACGTCCGGGTGCACGACCCGGAGGCGGTGGTCGAGCCCGCGCCGCGCCAGCCGGTCGAGCAGACCGTCTGGGACATGGAGTGGCAGCCCGGCCCGGAGCTGTCCGGCGCCGGGAGGCTCACCGGCGAGCGGCTGCTGGTGATCGGCGGCGGCAGCGGTCCGCGCGGCGACGTCGCGGCCGAGCTCGGCGAGGAACTCACCGCCCAGGACGCGGTGGTCGAGTGGGCCGAGGCCACCCCGGAGGCGGCACTGGAGGCGCTGTCCGGCGCCGGCTTCGACCATGTGCTGCTGCTCAGCGCCCTGGAATGGCCCACCGACCACGTCGAGGCCGGCTCGGTCGACCGAGCCCGGCACACCGCCGAGCACGTCTTCCTGGCGGTGGCCCGGCAACTGGCCAACGACGAGGCCGCCACCCGGCTCTGGGTGGTCACCCGCGGCGCCCAGTGCACCGGCCGTGACCAGCGCGAACTGTGCCTGCCCGCCGGTCCGTTGTGGGGTCTGGGCAAGGTCGCCGCACTGGAGCACCCGGACCTCTGGGGCGGCCTGCTGGACCTGGACCCCTCCGGCGAGGCGGACGAGGCCGCGCAGATCGCCGCGTTCCTGACCGCCGGCGGCCCGGAGGACCTGGTCGCGCTGCGGGACAGGCGGCCGCTGGTCCCCCGGCTGGTCCCGGCCACCCTCGGCGAGGAGCTGGGCGTTCCCGAACTCACCGACCTGGGCAGCTACCTGGTCACCGGCGGGCTGGGCTCCCTGGGCCTGGTCGTCGGCGAGTGGCTGGCCAGGAACGGCGCCGGCACCGTGGTGCTGGCCGGCCGCTCCGGCCTGCCCGAGCGCTCCGGCTGGGAGGACCGGACGCTGGACCCCGGGGTGCGGGCCCGGATCGCCGGGGTGCGCCGGATCGAGGCGCACGGCGCCGAGGTCCGGGTGGCCGCGCTGGACACCGCCGACGAGATCGCGCTGACCGGCCTGGTCACCGAACTGGAGCGGGCCGGACGGCCGCTGCGCGGTGTGGTGCACGCGGCCGGTCTCTCCGAGCCGCAGTTCCTGCGCGAGGCCGACCCGGCCACCTACGACCAGGCCATGCACGCCAAGGCGGCCGGCACCTGGGCGCTGCACCGGGCGACCCTGGACCAGAACCTGGACCTGTTCGTCTCGTTCTCCTCGATCGCCTCGGTCTGGGGCTCGCAGCACCTGGCCGGCTACTCGGCGGCCAACGCCTACCTGGACTCGATCGGGCAGTACCGCCAGTTGCTGGGGCTGCCGGCCACCACGGTCGCCTGGGGCCCCTGGGGCGTCAAGTCCGGCCTGGCCGACGACTCGGTGATGGCCTTCCTGCGGTCCATCGGCCTCTACCAGCTCAACCCGGACCAGGCCCTGGAGCTGCTCGGCGACGCCATCGCTTCGGGCGTCCCCAACCGGACCGTGTGCGCGGCCGACTGGCCGATGTTCCGGGACCTGATGGAGGCCCGGCGCGAGCGGCCGATCCTGCGCGAGATCCGGGTCCGCCCGGCCGCCCGCGAGGACCAGCAGTCCGGCCCGGCGAGCGCACTGACGGCGCAGCTGCTGGCCATGGACGAGGCCGGACGGCAGTCGACGCTGGACGAGTACGTCCGGGCGCAGCTCTCCGCGATCATGCGGCTGGAACTGGATGTGCTGACCGAGGACACCAGGCTGGCGGACCTGGGCCTGGACAGCCTGATGGTGATGGAACTGATCTCCCGCTGCCGGGAGGACCTGAGCCTGGAGATCAGCAGCCGGGAGTTCTTCGCCTGCCCCGGCATCGAGTGGGGCTCGTTCCTGCACCGGCTGGTCATGCAGCAGCTGGACTCGATGAGCGGCAACCCCGCCGACAGCCCCGCGCTGGCCTGACCCCCCGGGGCGCGCGCCGCAGCCATCAACAGGCCCGCAGCGCGCGCCCCCAGGGGTACCCCGCCCAAGGGCCACCCCGCCCCGGAACCACCGCACAGCGGACGCACCCCCGCCCGGAGCACCGCACGCCGCGCACCCGTACACCGCACAGCCAGCCCAGACCTGGAGGCCCGGCCATGCCCACGCCCGCACAGCCCCGACCCGATCACCCCCCGTACGACGTCGCCATCCTCGGCGCCGGCATCGCCGGTTCGATCCTGGCCGCCATCCTGGCCCGCAACGGGGTCAGCACCGTCCTGGTCGACGCCGGGACCCACCCGCGCTTCGCCGTGGGCGAGTCCACCATCCCCTACACCTCGGTGATGCTGCGGATCCTGGCGGCCCGCTACCGGGTGCCCGAGATCGCCAACCTGAGCCACTTCTCCACGATGCGCGGCAAGGTGTCCTCCAACACCGGCCAGAAGAAGAACTTCGGCTTCGTCTACCACCGCGAGGGACGGTCGCAGGACCCCCGGGAGATCAACCAGTTCGTCATCCCGGCGGCGCTGTCGACCGAGTCGCACATGTTCCGGCAGGACACCGACACCTACATGTTCAACGTCGCGGTCCGCTACGGCGCGGTGCCCCGGCTGGCCAGCAGGGTCACCGACGTCGAGGTCGACGGCGCCGGGGTCACCCTGGCGGTGGCCGGCGGTCCGGAGATCCGGGCCCGCTACGTGGTCGACGCCGGTGGCCACAGTTCGCCGCTGGCGGCCAAGTTCGGCCTGCGGGACGCGATCCCGCAGCAGCGCACCCACTCCCGCGCGCTGTTCACCCACATGGTGGGCGTGAAGCCGTACGACGACTGCCCGGCCGCCGCGAGCCACGACAACCCGAGCCCCTGGCACCAGGGCACGCTGCACCACATCTTCGACGGCGGCTGGCTCTGGGTGATCCCCTTCGACAACCACAAGGCCGCGACCAACCAGCTGTGCAGCGTGGGCCTGACCCTGGACCCGCGCGTGCACCCCAAGGGCGAGCTGTCCCCGGAGCAGGAGTTCGCCCGGTTCCTGGAGCGGTTCCCGGACATCGCCCCGCAGTTCGCGCAGGCGAAGGCGGCCCGGCCGTGGGTGTCCACCGGCCGGCTGCAGTACTCCTCCAGCCAGGTCGTCGGCGACCGGTTCTGCCTGACCTCGCACGCGGCCGGCTTCGTGGACGCGCTCTACTCGCGCGGTCTGACCAACACCACCGACATCGTCAACGCCCTGGCCTGGCGCCTGATCGAGGCCGCACGGGACGACGACTTCTCGGCCGAGCGCTTCGCCCATGTGCAGACCCTGCAGCAGGGCCTGGTGCAGGCCCACGACGACGTGGTGTCCAGCTCCTTCACCTCGTTCCGCGACTACGGGCTGTGGAACATGACCTTCCGGATGTGGGCGCTGGGCACGGTGCTGGGCACGCTCAACGCCCAGGACGCCTACGTCCGCTTCCAGCGCAGCGGCGACCCGATCATCTGGCGGGAACTGGAGTCCCAGCCGCACCCCGGTGCGCTGTTCCCGGCCAGCCAGGGCTTCAACAAGATCACTGAGGCGGCCTGGGCGGCCTGCCGGGACGTGGAGAGCGGCCTGATGAGCCCGGACCGGGCCACCGGCGCCCTGCTGGACCTGCTCCAGGACGAGTCCTTCGCGCCGCCGGCCTTCGGCCTGGCCGATCCGCAGAATCGTTTCTACAACCCCAACCCGGCGCGGATGCTGCGCACCATCCGCTGGGCGCACACCGGCGCCGACCCGGACACCGGAGCGATCGTCAGCAGCGCGCTCGGAGGGTTCCTGCGCAGTCGATTCCAGAGGAGCGCGTGATGGGGGCGAACCAGATGCCGGACCCACAACCCACGGACACCGCCGCAGCGGCCCCGTCCCCGAAGGCCCCCGCGGCCAAGCCCACTACCAGGCCGACCACCGTCAAGCCGACCGCGGCGAGGGCCGCCGCCAAGCCCGCCGCGGCCATGGCCGCGATGGCGGCCACCACCGCCAGGCCGACCTCGGCCGCCACCCCCGGCACCGAAGCCACGCCCACGACCTCCGGCGCCACCGCCCGGCCCGGTGCCACCGCGCCCGCGGCCCCCGCCGCCGGCGCCTGGTGGGAGGGGGCGCAGGCGGTCGGCGTCGGCGACTCCGCGCTGCCGGACGAGCCGCTCGACGACCGGCCCGAGCGTTCCGGCGCCCCGGACCGCGAGCGGGTGCACGAGGTCGCCGTGCTCGGCGCCCACCTGGGCGGCGGCATGCTGGCCGCGGTCCTGGCCGAGGGCGGGGTGGACGTGGTCCTGGTGGACGCGCCGCAGGACGCGTCCACCCCGGCCGGGGAGAGCACCGTCCCGTACACCGCGGAGGTCTTCGACCTGCTGGCGCGGCGCTTCGACGTCCCGGAGCTGTCCGCGCTGGGCCACTTCGGGCAGCTGCCCACCGAGGTCCGGTCCACCTCCGGGGTCAAGAAGAGCATCGGCTTCGTCTACAGCGAGCCGGGCCGCCGGGTCCGGCCGAACCACCTGCTGCAGTTCAACGTCCCCAGCGAGCACGGCGAGTCGCACCTGTTCCGTCCGGACATCGAGGCCTGGGTGCACCGGGCCGCGGTCACCCACGGGGCCCGAATACCCGCCGGCCGGTCCGCGCTGACCGCCGTACGGGGCGGCCCGGGCGACTTCCGGATCGAGCTGGCGGACGGCAGCACGGTACGGGCCCGCTTCGTCGTCGACATGGCCGGCCAGGACGCGCCGATGCTGGAGCGGCTCGGCCCGGCCACGGTGCTGCAGTCGCTGCGGCACTCGTCCCGGGTGCTGACCGCGCACCTGCGCGGGGTGCTGCCGCTGGAACGGCAGGTGGTCCCCGGCGTCGGCGGCAAGCCGTGGAGCGGCGGCACCACCCACTTCGTCTTCCCCGGCGGCTGGGTGCAGCAGGTCACCTTCAACAACCACGTGCCCGGCAACGCGCTGGTGACCAGCGTCGCGGTGAGCCTGGACCCCAAGATCTGGCCGCAGACCACGCTCTCCCCGGCCCAGGAGTTCAACCGGCTGACGGCCCGGTTCCCGGAACTGGCCTGGCAGTTCGAGACCGCCGTGGCGGTCCGCCCGTGGAGCGGCGGCGACCAGTGGCAGTACGGCGCGACCCGCACGGTCGGCGAGGGCTTCCTGCTGCTGGACCGCTCGGCCGGCCGCAACGACCTGGTGCTCTCCCGCGACGTGACGATGACCGCCGAGCTGGTGCACGCCGCCGCGGTGGCGCTGCTGTCCGCGCACCGCAGCAACGACTGGTCCACCGCACACTTCCGCCCGCTGGAGTCGTTCCAGGCCGAGCTGATCGAGCACAACGACCGGCTGCTGGAGATGGCGCTCGCGGCAACCGTGGACTTCCGGCTCTGGAACGCCTTCTGCCGGGTCTGGCTGCTGCACTCGATGTTCGCCGCGCTCTCGCTCAAGCGGGCCCGCAACGACGCGCTGGCCCGGCCCGGCACCCCCGGCCAGTGGCAGCAGGTGGACCAGTACCGGGGCTGCGGCTTCTGGTTCCCGGTCTACCCCGGCTTCGCGGTGCTCTTCGACGACGCCTACCGGGTGCTGCGGCAGGTGTCCGAGGACCGGCTGGCCCCCGGGGAGGCGGCGGACCGGATCTTCGCCCAGCTCGCCTCGGCGTCCTTCCTGCCGCCGCTGTTCGGCTTCGGCGACCCCCAGGACCGCTACTACAACTTCACCCCGCCGAAGCGGCTGAAGGTACTGCTCTGGGCCAAGCGCTCGGCGCCGCCACTGGTGCGGCGCGCACTTACCCGGGGCTGACGCCGGCTCCGGTCCCGGCACCGACAAGGCCGGATTCACGCTCCGACGTCCCAGCGAGAAGACAGGACACACATGACACTCGCCATCGACGGCAGCCAGGCCGCGGAAGCGCGGGAGGAGGCGGCCCAGTCCCTGGTCTCGGCCGGACGGACGCTGTTCACCGACCGCGGCTACCGGCAGACCGGCTTCGCGGACCTGGCCGAGCTGGCCGGCCTCGACCCGGAGACCGCCCGCACCCTGTTCCCCGACAAGGCCGCGGTCTTCGGCGCGCTGATCGAACGCACCGTCAAGGTCGCCGGGCTGCTCGGCCCCGACCTGGCCCACGGGGTGGACGACGACCTGCCGGCCCGACTGGCCCGTACCTACCTGACGTTGTGGGAGTCGAACGCCGGGGAGGAGTCCCCGCTGGTCGAGATCTACCGGATCGCCCTGTCCGACCGGGAGGCCTCCGGGGTGCTCCGGCAGCGGATCACCGCAAGCCTGAACGGGCAGGTCGACACGCTGCTGGGGACGCCGGACGCGCCGCTGCGCACCGCGGTGTTCGGCGCGCACCTCGGCGGTACCGCGATGATGCGCCATCTGGTCGGCATCGAGCCGCTGGCCTCGGCCCCGCTGGCACAGGTACTCGATATGATCGCGCCGTCGCTGCGACACGAACTGCTCGGCCCGGCGGCCGGGTGACGCACGCACCGCAGCCGATCCGGTCCGATCCCCGCAGTGCCCGGTCCCACCTGGGACCGGGCACTGCGGTGCCTCGTGGCCTCGACCGCCGCCCCGACCCCGGACACCGCCCGAGACTTCCGGACCTCCGGGCTTCCGGGGCCATCCGGACTTCGGAGCCCGGGCTTCCGCCTGGGCCTCCCGACCCCCCGGCCGGCGTGGTAGCTTTTTATTCTACGGGCCATGAATTACCTGCGCGAAGGGCGATCCACCATGACTTCCGAACGCACCGGCCGGCGCGCCGCGCAGGCCGCGGAGGCCCCGTCCAGGAAACCGGCCGGGCGCGGGCGTGACCTGCCGGCCCGCAGCGGCCGCCGCCCGGGCGACAGCGGCACCAAGGAGCAGATCCTCGGCGCGGCACTGGGCCTGTTCGCCTCCAAGGGGTACGGCGGCACCACCATCCGGGGCATCGCCGAGCAGGCCGAGGTGGACCCGGCCCTGGTGCACCACTTCTTCAGCAACAAGGACGGCGTGTTCCGCGCCGCCATCGAGTCCACCCTGACCACCTCGTCGATCCTCGACTCGATGCCCGCCTCCGGGGAGCCGGGCACCGGAGCCGACGCGGGCACCGAGGCACTGCGGGCCAACCCGGCGCTCTGGTACGCCCGGGCGTACCTCTCCTACTGGGAGGACCCGACCACCGGCCCGGCGATGATCGCCATCTACCGGACCGGTCTGGCCGACGAGTCGTCCTCCGACCTGGTCCAGGCCCGGTTCCAGGCCACCACCGCGAACTTCAAGGAGGTGACCGGCTGCCAGGACTCGCCGGAGACCGACGTGGTGATGGCCCTGGCGGCCGCGCATCTGGCCGGGCTCTGCGTGATCCGGCACGTGCTCCGGCTGGAGCCGCTGGCGTCGATGCCTTTCGAGGACTTCCTCGGCCGTTCCATCCCGGTCCTGGAGCGCTACTTCGCCGACCTCGACCTCTGACGGACCGGCACCCCAGCAGAGAGCCCCGGGCCTCGATGCCCGGGGCTTCCGCCTGTGGAGTTCCCGCGTCGAGTCCCCGCGTCGAGTTCCCGCAGTGCGGGCGCGGCCGGAAGCCGCACCGACGGTGGCGCGAGAACCGCGCCCCCGTCGGTGCGGCTTCCCGCGCGCCCGAGGCTGAACTCCGAGGGGAGGGGCCCGAGGAGATCAGCCCATGTGGACGGCGGGTGCGCCGTCCGACGCGGCATTCGGGTCCGGCGCCGGGGTGTTCATCAGCGCCGCGACCAGGACGACTGCCACCGCGAGGATCCCCGCGGCCCAGCCGAAACCGGTGGTGAAACCGTGCGTCAGCGCGTTCCCCAGCAGCGCCGGGCTCTTGGCGTGCGAGCCGACGTAGGAGGTGGTCGCGCTGGTGGCGATGGTGTTGAGCAGCGCGATCCCGATCGAACCGCCGATCTGCTGCATCGTGGTCACGCTGGCCGAGGCGACGCCGGTGTCCCGCAGATCCACGCCGTAGGTGGCGTAGTTCATCGCCGGGGCCATCACCAGGCCCATGCCCAGGCCGATCACGAACTGGGCCGGCAGCAGCACCCCCGCGTACGAGGTGGTCGGGCTGAGGACGGTGAGCCAGCCCACCCCGATCGCGCCGAAGAGCAGGCCCGGCGCCATGATGGCGCGCGGCGGCAGCTTGGGCAGCAGCCGGCGGGAGATCCCCCCGGCGCCCGCCAGCACACCGGCGGTCAGCGGCAGGAAGGCGCAGCCGGTCTTCACCGGCGAGTACCCGCGGACCACCTGCTCGTAGTAGGTCAGGAAGAGGAACAGCGAGAACATGCCGACGATGGCCAGCCCGACCGCGAGGTAGGCGCTGCCGCGGGTCCGGTTGAGCAGCACCCGCAGCGGCAGCAGCGGCTCGGTGACCCGGCTCTCCACCACGACGAACACGGCGAGCAGTACCACGCCGGCCACCAGCAGGCCGATCACCTTGCCGGAGCTCCAGCCGCTGCTCTCCGCCTCGCTGCAGCCGTAGACCACGGCGAGGAGTCCGGCCACGACCAGGACCACTCCGGGGAGGTCGAACCGGGCCCGGACCGCGGCGCGGTGGTCGGCGGGGAGGGTGTACCAGCCGAAGGCCGCGACGACCGCGATCGGGACGTTGACGAACAGGCACCAGCGCCAGTCCAGGTACTCGGTCAGGGTGCCGCCGACGATGAGGCCGAAGGCCCCGCCTCCGGCCGCGATGGCGCCGAGGATGCCGAAGGCCTTGGCCCGCTCGTCCGACTTGGTGAAGTTCACCGAGATCAGTGCCAGCACGGCCGGCGCGAGCAGCGCCGCGAACATCCCCTGGAGAGTGCGCGCGGCAAGCAGGGTACCGAAGTTGGGGGAGGCGCCACCGAGCGCGGAGGCGCCGGCGAAGCCGATCAGGCCGATCATGAAGGCCCGGCGCCGGCCGGTGTAGTCGGCGATCCGTCCGCCGAGGAACAGCAGGCTGCCGAAGGCCAGGGTGTAGGCCGTGATGATCCACTGCCGGTTGCCGTCGGAGATGGCCAGGGCCTTCTGGGCCGAGGGGAGGGCGATGTTCACGATCGTCATGTCGAGGACGATCATCAGCTGGGCGAGCCCGATGAAGGTAAGCGCCGCCCACCGCCTGGGGTTTGGCGGCGACCCGGCCTCGGCTCCGGGAACCTCGGGAGCATCGGTCGGCCCCGCGGCGTCGCGCGAGGAGGAGATGGTCATGGTGGTGCCTTTCTGCGAGGGCAGGAGCAGGAGGCGACCGGCGGATCCATCCGTCAGTTGTGGCGAGCCGCGCCGCCGTTGCGACTCGCGCGTCGCGGCCGCTTCCCGAAGGAGTAATTCATTCCCTTGTGAAGTCTACGCTTGTTGAGTTGAATGTCAATCGTCAACCACCCCAGTCGAGTTGGTGTGCGGAGCTGCGAACACCCTCGTGACCGGCGGGTCCGAGGACGTCGCAGTTCGTCGGCGATCAGCTCTCGCTGCCGAGCAGGGTGCGGCGCAGCGCCGGGGCGATCGCCTCGATGACGGTGTCGAGCGGGGCGGAGGCCACCGGCTCGATCCGCATCAGGTGCCGGGCGAAGGCGGTTCCGCCCACCTGCGCGCCGAACAGCGAGGTGCGCAGTACCGCGTCCGGGTTCGGCAGCCGACGGTCGATCTGGCTGTTGAGCATCAGCGAGACCCGGTCCCGCGCGATGAGGGAGGCCTCCTGGTCGGAGAGCGCGACCCGGTAGAGCTCGATCAGCGGGGACTCACCCTCGGGGCTGGGCTCCCAGAGCGAGAGGTAGGTACGGGCCAGCCGGGCCGGCAGGTCCTCGTCGACGCCCTCGGCCATGACCGGGCCGAGGATCCCGGCGACCCTGACGGTCCGTTCGACCAGCGCGCCGAACACCGCCGCCTTGTCCGGGTACAGCTCCCGGGCCAGCCGGGGCGCCAGGCCGGCCCACTCGGCCAGGTCGTCGAAGCCGGTCTGCCGGTAGCCGCGCTCGGTGAAGAGCACGCGCGCCGCCGAGACCAGGACCTCGGCCGCCTCCTCCCGGTCGGCCGCGGACATGTCCTCGATGGATTGCGGAGGTGTGGGCCTGTTTCGGTTCGTGGTGACGTTCATCCCGGACTCCTTCAGCAAATGCCCCGGCCGGCGCCGGAGTCGGACAGCGGATCTGAGCGGTGCAGAGCGGTTCATCGCGGAGCGGTTCATCGCGGTTCAGGCGGTTCGGAACGGTTCAGCCGGTCCGGGGCGGCGACCGGCGGTCAGGGCTGGATACCCAGCAGCAACAGCACCGCCTCGGCGGTGGAGAGCCCCGACCGGTCGGCCACGTCGCCGTCGACGGCCGCACCGGGTGCCGGGATCAGATCGAGGGACAGCGACGGGTGCTCGGCGAGCACCGTCTCCCAGTGCCGTCGGCTCGCGCCGCGCAGCACCATGACCCGGCCGGCGTGCCCCGCGACGGCCATACCGTTCAGCACAGCCCGGCCCAGGGCGGTGGCCGGCTCGTGAAAGCCGTCCTCCGGCAGCAGGTCGACCAGGATGTCGACCTGTCCGAGGTCCTCGGTGACCTCGGACACGACACGCTCCGCGTCGTCCGCGTCAAAGGGGCAGACCCGGTACGGCAGTGCCGTCAGGCCGAGTTCGGCCAGTTCCTTGCACAGGTAGGTCGCGCCCACGGCCTCCTCGACGGTCACCACCGCGACCCGGAGACCGGCGGCCGAGAGCCGTATGCTGACGATCCGTCCAGGACCGGTCGCACCGTCGACCACAAGCGCTGTGAGCGAGGACAACGCGGGTGTGTCGGACATGGCGGTACTCCAATCCGAGACCGGGGAACGCCCATGGGCGACGGAATCCGTCCGGATGGGCGCACAACCAGAGAAGCACGCGCGGGTGAGCGGGAACCAGGTGTACGGCTGCCAGGAAGCTGCCGTGCATCTTCCTGCCCGACGGTCGGCGGACCTGCGCCGGAACCCGGATTCCGGGACCAAACATTCATAAGCCGATTCAGGCCAGCCGAGTAGTCTTGGCGCGACAGTTACGCGCCGGTCGCGAACGCGGTCGGCTCCGGTCGGGGGAACGGAATCGTCCAGTGTCTGACTTCACCGATCTCGACCAGGTGACCCTGGCGGTCTACCGGGCAGTCCTGCTGCACCGGGAGGCGGATCCCGCGGTGCTCGCCGAACGCCTCGGTATCCCGGTGGACCAGGCCGACGCGGCCGTCAAGCAACTGATCGACATGACCCTGCTGGCCCCCTCCTGGGAGCAGCCGGACCGGCTTCGCGCGGTCAGCCCCGCCTTGGGCATCGAGGTCCTGGTCCAGCGCGAGCAGCAGGAACTGGCGATGCGTCAGCAGCGGATCGAGCAGAACCGGGCCGCACTGGCTTCGCTGGCGGCGGAGTTCGCCGCCCAGGGCCAGGCCGGGGCGGCGGGCGACACGGAATACCTCTGCGGGATCGACGCCATCCGCACCCGGCTGGCCTCGCTCTGCGCGAGCTGCACCAGGGAGAGCCTTGCCTTCCATCCCGAAGGGGCGCTGCCGGCGCAGGCGATCGCGGCGGGCCAGCCACTGAACGAGCCGATGCTGCGGCGGGGGGTCCACTTCCGCTCCATCTATCTGGACAGCATGAGGAAGGACCGGCCCACCCGGGAGAACGTGGAGTGGCACATCGCACGGGGCGGCGAGGCCCGCACGGTGCCCACCCTACCGATGCGGATCCTGGTCATCGACGGCGCCACAGCCATGATCCCCGCACCGTCCATCGCCGGGCAGCAGCGGGCCCTGATGCTGCACAGCCCTCCGGTGGTGCAGGCCATCCAGGCCCTTTTCGAGGCGTACTGGCAGCACGCGACCCCTTTCGGCGAGCCGGTGAAAGCACCCGACGGCGGTCTGACGCCGCAGGAGCGGGAGGTGCTGCACCTGCTCGCCTCCGGAATCACCGACGAGGCGGCGGCCCGCGCACTCGGGATCGGCGTGCGCACCGAACGGCGCATCGTCGCCGAGCTGATGGATCGGCTCCAGGCGACCAGCAGGTTCGAGGCAGGTGTCAAAGCCGCCAAGCTGGGCCTGCTCTGATGCTCCGTCAGCCGCTCGGCGTGGGCGTCGGCACCGAAGACGCGGTGCCCTCGGGCCAGATGTTGTCCGCCTGGCCCAGCGGTGCGGGACGCGTCGGCGAGGACGAGGACGAAGAGCTGGACAGGCACCCCAATGCGAGGACGGCGGCGAGGGCAAGGGTGGCGAAAAGGGCAACAACGACTGTGCGGTGCGAAATGGACACAACCATTCCCCGATCTGCTTGCACCGGATTCCCCGGTGTTCGGCCGGAGCCCCTGCGGCGCCGGTGAGTACGGCTATAGCCAAGCATTGGAAGTCAAACCCTGCCAACAATTCACTCCACCAGGAACCTGCCATGCAGTTTGCTGCCGATTTGTATACGAATCTTTACATCAAAAAACCCTGTCAATCGGCAATTCAGTCGTGGAATAAGGTTTCCCGCAGGCCAAAAAGGCTGAAGCCGGGAACGTCGGTCCGGCCTCTGCCACAGGAGTCGCGACAGAGGCGCCGGCACCGCACCGACCAGGAAACACCGCTCCTGAGAACCGTCAGCCAGTCATCAGGCGAACCCGCCGCAATGGCCGCCGCGAATACCGCGCGGCACGCATCCGGATTCCTCGCATGGCTGTCGTTCTGGAGTCGCGCTCACTCACAGCACCCCCGATGATCGACCGCATCCCCGCAATGGGAGACCAATCCACCCGTACCGGACGGCGTCCGGTACGGGAAATTCCAGGAGGCCCCGGGGACGGGGTGCGGCACAGGATCCGGAATGCCGGTGCCCTGCCGCGGAACAACATGCTCATGACGCTTCGGCGGTACTCCCCCGAGACCGAAACCGGCGCTCGAACCACGTCGAGCGGTTTGACAGTAAGCCATCATGCGATGCCGCAGCAATACCCTATTTCAACATGTGAGGAATCTTGCCGTCCGAACCACCGGGCGGCCCTGCGGCACCCCCGAGGCGGGTCAGTCGACCCCCTGGTCAGACCCCCGATCGGGGCCCGGGTCGACCCCTCGTCCAACCAGGGTCCGCTCCCAGTCCGGCGGGGGCACCAGCCGGCCGTGGCGGATGGTGAACCCGGCCCGGAGCAGATGGGGACGCGCCTGCTCCAGCAGCCCGACCACACGTAGTGAGGTCCGCAGGCACAGCGCGGCCATGGGCAGTTCGACCAGCCCCGCCATCAGCAGGGCCTCGACCAGCTCGTCGCGCGTGGACGCCGTCATCACGTCGAACCAGGCGTCGGTGACCAGCAGCGCGCAGGCCGCCGCGGTGACCACGGCACCGCGGGCGGAGACCCGCAGGATCCGCACCCCGGCGCCGATGAAGGCGACGATCATCAGGGCGTCGAAACCGCCCCAGGCCAGGTTCCAGTGCGCGGCGACCGCGGCCGGCGGCAGCGTGAGGAACAGCCAGGCCGTCCAGGGCGCCAGCACCAGCGCGGAGCCGAGGAAGAAGAGCGCCAGGGCGGGCGTGACCACGTGCTCGGCGTGCTCCGCCGTACCGTCCCCGAACAGCGCGGGCGGCCGCAACGCCCGTGGCAGCCGCCGCTCCCAGTCCCGATGACCGGCCATCAGCACCTCCCCATCTCAATTCACTGCCCATTGAAATCATCAGATGGTGAGTTTATCCTCGGGGCAGGCACAGGCACAGCCTTCCGTGCGCCCTCGGTGAGGACGTACGGCTACCCGCCGAAGCGAGAAGGGGTCTTGGCCGGTGAGCAAGCAGGTCAAACAGCTCGACCGAGTGATCATCAGATTCGCGGGGGACTCCGGAGACGGCATGCAGCTCGTCGGTGACCGGTTCACCGCGCAGACCGCGACCTTCGGGAACGACATCTCGACACTGCCCAACTTCCCCGCCGAGATCCGGGCCCCCGTCGGCACCCTGCCCGGTGTGTCCAGCTTCCAGCTGCACTTCGCGGACCACGACATTCTCACCCCCGGCGACGCCCCGCACGTGCTGGTGGCGATGAACCCGGCGGCGCTGAAGGCCAATATCGGCGACCTGCCACGGGGCATGGAGATCATCGTCGACACCGACGAGTTCACCAAGCGGGCGCTGGCCAAGGTCGGTTACACCACCGACCCGCTGCAGGACGGCTCCCTGGACTCCTACAGCGTGCACAGGGTGCCGTTGACCACGCTGACGGTGGAGGCGCTGAAGGAGAGCGGGCTGGCCCGCAAGGACGCCGAGCGGGCCAAGAACATGTTCGCGCTGGGCCTGCTGAGCTGGATGTACGACCGCCCCACCGAGGGTGTCACCGGCTTCCTGACCCAGAAGTTCGCCCGCAAGCCGCTGATCGCCGAGGCCAACATCAAGGCCTTCCGGGCCGGCTGGAACTACGGCGAGACCACCGAGGACTTCGCCGTCTCCTACCAGGTCGCCCCGGCCAGGTCGGCCTTCCCCAGCGGCACCTACCGCAGCATCTCGGGGAATCTGGCGCTTGCGTACGGCTTGGTGGCGGCGGGGGTGCGGTCGGGCCTGCCGGTGTTCCTGGGCTCGTATCCGATCACTCCGGCCTCCGACATCCTGCACGAGCTGAGCAGGCACAAGAATTTCGGGGTGCGGACGTTCCAGGCCGAGGACGAGATCTCGGCGGTCGGTGCGGCGTTGGGTGCGGCGTTCGGTGGGGCGCTGGGCGTGACCACGACGTCGGGTCCCGGGGTGGCGTTGAAGTCGGAGACGATCGGATTGGCGGTGTCGCTGGAGTTGCCGTTGCTGGTGATCGACATCCAGCGTGGTGGTCCGTCGACGGGGTTGCCGACCAAGACCGAGCAGGCGGATCTGTTGCAGGCGATG
>NZ_JBGCCS010000040.1:0-56201 GCF_041262645.1 Streptacidiphilus sp. EB129 | reverse complement strand
GGGCGGGGGGCGCGGGGCCGGGCCCCCCCGGGGGGCGGGGGGGGGGGGGGGGGGGGCCCCCGGGGGGCCCCCCCCCCCCCCCCCCGGGGGGCGCCCCCCCCCGGGGGGGGGGGGGGGCCCCCCCCCCCCCCCCCCCACCACGGTGTGTCTGGATCGGCCTGCGCGCGAGCGCGAGCGGCAGGTTCTACGTTGGCGTTCGAACGGAATTCACTGAGACCCGTCCCCAGCCGACAGGGCGAAGGCGGCGTTGATCAGCGCGACGTGGGTGAACGCCTGCGGAGTGTTGCCGAGCTGACGCTGTGTCACCGGGTCCCACTGCTCCGACAGCAACCCCAGGTCGTTGCCGGTGGCCACGGTGCGGGCGAAGAGGTCCCCGGCTTCCTCGGGGCGGCCGATCGCGACCAGTGCCTCGGCGAGCCAGAACGAGCAGGCCAGGAACGCGCCCTCACCGCCGCGTAGCCCGTCACACTGCGCTCCGGCGTCGGGCGAAAGGGCGTAACGGCGGACTTGCCCGCCGTGGTCCAAGCCGCTGAAGACCGCCTCCACGGTGCGGACCACCCGGGGATCGTCAGGCGGCAGAAAGCCGGTCTTGGCGATGAAAAGCGTGGCCGCGTCCAGCTCCCGTCCCCCGTAGTGCTGGACGAACACGCCGAGCCCGGCATCGTAGCCGTGGGCGCACACGTCCGCATGGACGGCGTCGCGCAGCGCCCGCCAGCGGCCCAGCGGCGCAGGAAGACCAGTGGCCTCGGCCATCCGCACCGCGCGGTCCGCGGCGACCCAGCACATCACCTTCGAGTGAACGTAGTGACGCCGCCCGGCGCGGACCTCCCACAGGCCTTCGTCCGGCTGCTGCCAGTGCTGCTCCACGAAGGACATCAAGCTGCGGAACAGGCTCCAGACCTGACGCTCCATCGGAACACCGGCCAGCAGCGCCAGATAGAGGGTGTCGGCCACCTCGCCATAGACGTCCAGCTGCAGCTGGTCGACCGCGGCATTGCCGATGCGCACCGGACTGGAGCCCTGGTAACCGGAGAACCAGTCGGCGACCGTCTCGGTGAGGACCCGCTCCCCGGCAAGCCCGTACAGGGACTGGAGCTTGCCCGGGTCTCCCGCGATGGCCCGCAGCAGCCACTTGTGCCAGGCCGTCGCCTCCTCACGGAAGCCGCCCCTCAGCAGGGCGGAGAGCGTCATGCTGGAGTCCCTGAGCCAGCAGAAGCGGTAGTCCCAGTTGCGCTCGCCGCCGATGCGTTCGGGCAGTGAGGTGGTGGGGGCCGCGACGATGCCCCCGGTGGGTGCGTAGGCGAGGGCCTTGAGGGTGAGCAGTGAGCGCAGTACGGATGCGCGCCACCGGCCCTGGTAGCCGCAGTTGGCTGCCCAGCCCTCCCATCGCTCTTCGGTCTGCCGCAGCGCCGCCTCCGGGTCGAAGCGGGAGGTGGACTGCTGGTGCGAGGGCTGCCAGCTGAGCACGAACGGGATGCGTTCACCCGCGCCGACGGTGAAGTCCGAGCGGGTGCACTCGTCCGCGCCGTAGGTGTGCACGCCGGCCGGCACGCGCAGCCACGCGGAGTCCGGTCCGGCTACCGCGACCCGATGGCGCTCGGTGCGGCGCACCCAGGGCATGATCCGGCCGTAGTTGAACCTGAGCCGCAGTTCGGCGCGCATCTCGACGCTGCCGCGCAGGCCTTCGACGATGCGGATCAGCCGGGGTGTCCGGTCCCGATGCGGCATGAAATCGGTGACCAGCACTGCGCCGTCGGGGGTCTCCCAGCGCGATTCCAGCACGAGCGTGTCGCCTCGATACCTGCGTGAGGTGCAGTCCCTGGCGCCGACCGGTGCCAGCCGCCAGTGGCCGTGCCGGTCCTCGCCGAGGAGGCCGGCGAAGCAGGCGGGAGAGTCGAAGCGGGGCAAGCAGAGCCAGTCGACCGAGCCGTCCCGGCCGACCAGCGCCGCGGTCCCCAGATCGCCGATGAGCGCGTAGTCCTCGATGCGTCCCGCCATGTGCGTCGGCTCCCCGCCCACCGGTGTCCGCCGTATTTCGGCCTGCGTCCCTAGGAAGGCAGGTATGTCACCTCGTCGATCCTCACAGTGCCCTACCGCCTTGTTCGAGCCGGAAGGGGCGCGCCGTGCGGAGGTGGGTGCCGCGTGCTGATCGCGCGTTCGCAGCCCGTGGCGTCCGGGAGGTCAGGTCCGGTGCCGTGCGTCGAGGACCTGGACGGTGCGCAGGGCGGCATCGCGCAGCGCTGGGTGGCCGGCGGTGAAGTCCCGTGCCAGGTCGACCGACCGGGACCGGTATCGGTGCAGCGCTGCTCGTGCGGCCCGGCGCTCCACCCGGCCCTCGCCGACGGTGAGTTCAGCCGTCTTGAGGGACTTCTTCGTCTGGTCCTCGCCCCGGCCGAGGTTGATGAGCCGGATGCCCTGCCCGGCTGCGGCCTCGCAGATCTTCAAGGACAGCAGCACGCCCGGTGAGAACCGCGCGAACCGCACGTCGTATGCGGTGAACCAGAAGGCCAGGACGCGTGGCGATCGCAGGCTGTACTGGCAGGCGACCGGCTGCCCACCTGCATACAGGACGGAGAGCATGCCCTCGGCGCCATCGCCCGGCGAATGGAGCATCTCGCGCAGCAGCGCCGCCGTGAAGGGGTGGGCGAAATGGTCGCGATACCCTTTCGCGTGGTACTGGGCGGACTTCCACCGGATCAGCGTGTCCAGGAGGTCCGGGCTGGTTTCGTAGCTGAGATGGAGGTCGCCGGCCTCGCTGGTCAGGCGGCGTTCCTTGGCCCGCAGCTTGCGCAGGAAGTCCGGTGATCTCCGCTGCAGTGTGTGCTGGTAGGCGTCGTAGCCGGCGTCGAGTCCGATGACGGGTGAGGCGGCGTACCGTTCCGTGCCGCCTTCAAAGGGGGCCTGGCCTGCTGTCAGGTGGTTGAACTCCCATACGACCAGGCCACAGGCACGCAGCAGTTCGGTCGCGTCCCACTGCAGGCCGGACGCGTGGACGAGACCCTGGCAGTCGCAGAATCCCGACCCGATGGGTCGGCCCGCGCCGAGGGCATGGCGCTCGAAGGGGAAGAAGCCGACGGGGTCCGATCCGTCCGAGAGTACGGCCACCCGGGCGGCGGGCCGCAGGCGTCCGACGGCTCTCGTGAAGCGGGGCGACAGGAAGGGGTTGCCCTGTTCGGGATCCGCGGCCTGGAACTGCTGCCACGTCCCGCGGTCGGCGACGCTCAGTTCGCTGGGCCTGATGACCGTGATGTCCATATGAACCATCTCATCCATAGGCGGTGATGGCGGTTGCGTAGTCGGCGAGTGATGATCCAGACGTCCCGTTGTAGAGATCGGCGTCGAAGGCCCACATGAGGTCGGCGAGGCCGCAGCTGGCCATCTGGTGGGCTGCATCGGCCATGACGCCTGGATAGTAGGGATAGATCTGGTTTCCCGCGCTCTCACCACCGACGAGGGTGAAGCCGTCCCTCCGGGCGATGTCGGTGATCCACCGCACGGACGACCAGGTGTAGATCTCGTGACTGGCGGACGCCATGATGTCGACCTGGCCATCCAGGGTGCCGCATCCGTTGTTGCGCGGAGTTCCGGTCCCGTTGACCAGCGATGTGGGGACGATTTCCACCCGGTCACGATCGGTGATCTGCCCCAGCGTGATGAAGAATCCGACTCCTTGCGCCAGGAGGCTCGGTGCGGTCGTACCGTCCAGGTGACGCCGAACGGCCGAGCGGTAGTCGTCGGGGTAGAAGCCGGTGCCGGGTACGAGTACCCGCAGGAGGCCTTGGTATCCCGTGGCCCTGAAGGTGGCGATCTGCCAGTTCACGGCGTCGGCGAGGGACGCGAGGTACCAGCTGTACCAGGTGCCCACCTCGGCGGTGGTGAAGGCCCGACCGTCGTACTGCGTCTGTCCCGGTCGCCATCCGGGGAAGGGGTCGGCGCCGATCGTGGGCGGCCGTCCGGAATCCGGCCCGCTTGACTGGGCGTTCGGGCCGAAGGCCCAGTAGGTGTTGCTGTGGCCGTTGTAGGAGGCCGGTGGATAGCTGTACTCACCTGTGCTGTCGACACCGATCCGGATGGCCCAGAAGTTGGCCAGCCCGATGTCGTGGCCGACCTGGGCGGCGAATCCCTGGACGTCGTTGCGGACGACCTGACTGAACACCAGGTCGGCGGTCGCCGTGTACTGGTCGCCGTACTGATCGGTGTATCTGGTGCCAGGCTGGTCATCGGTGACCCACGAGGGCGGGCTCTCGATGCCGATACTGGCCTCGACCAGCATCCCGGCTGCCTGGAAGCTCGCCAGCTCGCTCTTGACCGAGGCGATGTACGCGGAGTCGAACACTCCCTCTGCCGGTTCGTACCGGTCCCAGTAGATCGGCAGGCTGGCGACTCTGATCCCTGCCGCGTGCTCGGTCACGGCTTTCGAGGGGTCGCTCTGCAGTGTGCCGAAAAGGCGGGAATTCGGCGGCTGGGCGGACAGGTCCCCGATCGCGGCCAGGCACAGGAGGGCGGCGACGAGGATGCGACACAGCATCCTCGGTCGGCTGAGGCGAGCCCTACCCGGCATGAGAGGCAGCCGAGGAAGCGGGGGCGAGCCGGCCGGGGGCGGCACCGGGCAGCGGCAGTGCATAGAGTGCCAAGGTGCCGTAGGTGCTTCCCGCGGTGGAGAACAGCAGCCGCCCCTGCCCGGCCAGAGCCTGTGCCTGGGCGGGGCCGATGTCCCCGTAACCCTGGGAGATCACCTTCCAGGGAATGACGAGATAGTGCACGCCTTCCTGGACACGCTGCCCGTCGGTCACCCAGATGCCCACCCGGTACTGGCCCCTGAGCGCCCAGTAAGTGATTCCCGGTTGCGAGCCGCCGTCGAAGGCCGTCACCGCGCTGCCGCGCGGAACGTGCACCGCCATGTAGGCGAGCAGCCTGGCGTATCCGCTGTCCGTCTGGGACCGGATCGTGGCGTAGGAGACGCAGGAAGTGAGCAGACTGACCGTGAGGAGGACGGCTCCGACGGTTCGCATCCGCCGCGACATGGCAGGGCGGCCGGCAAGGCCGGCCGCAGCCAGCGGCAGCGCCACGGCCAGCGCGATCATGGTGGGCACCACCAGCAGGTACAGGGCCTGCTCCTCCAGCGTGCCGCCCGCCAGTGCGTAGGCGAGGGTCAGCGCGGCGCAGCCGTACAGCAGCCCCAGCAGACGCTCCGCCGGGCCGCCGCGGCGCAGCAGCAGCCACAGCGCCACCGGACCGAAGGCCAGCAGGGCATAGGTCGGCCCGAAGTCCGACATCTCGGCAGTCAGCCGGGAGGACAGCGGCGGGGCACCCGGTGCGTTGAAGCCGCTGTCCTGGACCGCTCCGATCAGGCGGCCGAATCCGGAAGTCTTGGCCTCCCAGAACGCCGCGAAGTGGCCGGTGGCGGCCACCACCACGGCGTAGCCGAGATACGGGGCGACGGCGGCGGCGGACGTCTGGAGCAGTAGTCGTCGTCCGGGCGCCCAGTTCAGGACGAAGGCGATCGCCAGCGGCAGCAGGGTGAGCAGGGCGGCCTGGTCCTTCGTCAGCACCGCGAGGCCGAACAGCAGTCCGGCGCAGCACGCACGGATGCGGGCGCGGGCCGGTGGCGGGCGCCGGGTCAACGGCACCAGCACCAGGAACCCGGCGACCACCCAGAACATGACCGAGGTTTCGAGCATCACGCGATCGTTCTGCCGGATGCTGTACGGATCCAGAGCGAACAGGGCCACCGCGACCACCGCCGCCACCCGCGACCGGGTCACCCGCATGACCAGTACCACCAGCAGCGCCGCCGTACCGGCCGCGAGCAGCACGTTCAGGATCCGCATGCTGTCGACATCGGCCACCGGGTCGGAGCGGTAGCGGAACACCTGCTCCCAACCCGCTTCCAGGTAGAAGAACGCGGGCGGGTGCAGAAAGAAGGGTCCGTTGTCGGCCTGCGGAAATCCGCCCAGCGCGGCGCTGTGGCCCACGTCCCGGTAGATGATCTCGTCGACGAAGACATCCGCCGACGGGCCCAGGCGCACCAGCCGCAGCCCGGCCGTGACCATGAAGGCCACTGCCGCGAGGATCGCGGTGAACCGCACGTGAGGCGGGCTGTCCATGCGCGTGAGCCCCTTGCGGGCTTGGTCCATTCGAGTGGCGAGGGCCATAACGATCTCCGGACCGTCGTGACGCCGTCGGAACACGCCGCGGCGGGAACGAGGTAGCGCTCGGGGACAGTCGGCACCTGCCCGCCGGGGAACAGGGCGGATGTCTGCGTCCGGTAGCCCTGGATCAGCGAGGACTTCGCCGGACCCGCACAGGCCCAGGATGTCTCGACGAGCTCGTGGGCGCGGACGAAGTCCGGATCGGCCGAGTGGCGTTGGTTGTACGGGAAGTCGCTGTAGTAGATCACCGGTCCCGCGGCGGACTCGGCGGCGCGGCGCACCACGAGGTGATCAGCGTGTCCTCCCACACCCAGGGGAGCCAGCAGCACCGCGGATCTGGGCGATGCCAGTGCCGAGACGGCGATCAGGGCCCGGGACATGGTGGGTTCGTCCCGCGCCGAGACATGTCCGCGGGCCAGGTGCAGTCGGTAGGTCGGGTAGATATGAGCTGCCTCGGGCAGCAGCCGTCGCACCCACTCCGGGCTCCTGTGCGGCTCCGCGGGCCTGCGGCGGAACAGTCCTTCGGTCATGCCGAGATGAAGCCAGCCGACACCCAGCCGCTCCAGCACCTCCTGGTCCTCCGCCCGTCTGGCCGCGTACAGCTCCTCGGCGTCGGAGGCCCCTACCTGCCGTAGGTACCGCCGGGCGGAGAGGGTGTACGGCGGCGGGCCGGCTTCGGTGAAGAAGGTGACCACGGTGACCGGCATGCTGCGGCTGGCCCTGAGCATGAGGGCGCCGCAGGACAACACCGCGTCATCAAGGTGCGGGGACAGCACGATCAGCGCGGCGCCGTCGAACTGGTCCTGGGTCAGTGGGTCAGGTTTCATCGTGCGCCCCCAGCGTCGTCCGGGCGAGGTCCAGGTAGCGGCTGGTCATCGTCTCCCAGCTGTAGCGCTGCGAGGTCAGGTACGCCTCGCGGCCCAGCTTTCTGCGCGCTGTGTCGTCATCGGCCAGCCAACGGATGCGGGAGGCCAGGGCATCGACGTCGAACGGCGTCACGTCGACACTGCCGCCGCCCTCCATCCAGCGCAGGCAGGAGAGGTCGAAGTGAAGCACGGGCTTGCCGTGGGCCATGCCTTCCAGCGCGACCAGGCCGAACGTCTCGTGGCGGGACGGCATGACCACGAACGCGCTGTCGCGCAGTAGCGCATCCTTGTCCTCGCCGCTGACGTGGCCCAGCCATCGCACGTCCGGCCCGGCCTGCGCGAGGATTTCCCTCAGGCGCTGCTCCTCGCTCCTGGTGCCGGCGCCGGCCAGCACCAGCGGCAGCCCGGGCGTGGCCTGGGCGTAGGCGGCGAGCAGCAGATCCAGGCCCTTCTGCCACATCTCGATCCGGCCGAGGTACAGAATGTGCCGGCCCTCCCCGAACCGTTCCGCGTCGACGGGACGTGTCTCGACCCCGTTGGGGATCACGTGGACGCACGCCCTGGGGCTGTAACGCCGCAGGTCGGTTCGGTCCGCTTCGTTGAGGACGACGAGGTCGCGGTAGAGCCGGAAGCCGAGCCGTTCGATCAGGAAGAACGGGAGACGGTACTTCTGCCACATCGCTTTGCCGCTGCGTATCTGATCGATCCCGATCACGGGCGTGGGGGAGAAGAGCGGCAGGAAGCCAGTGGAGAAGGGAGGGGTGAAGCTCTCCAGCCACAGGTGCTGTCCCATCCTGCGTACCATCAGCGGCAGCAGCGCCTGGAAGAGCAGTTGCCCCGCGCGGGGGCCCGCCCAGCAGACGGGCAGCCGCCGGTACTCCACGCCGTCCTGGACGCAGGTGCCGCCACGACGCCCCGCGGTGACCACGGTCACCGCGTACTCCTGCGACAGGCGCCTGGCGATCCGGTCGATGACGACAGCACCACCGCCCCGGTAATTCGGGTTCTGGGAACTGTCGTAGCCGGAGATCACGACGCGCTTTCTCGTGGCCCCCTCGCTTGCCTGGGGCATGACGCGCTGTCGCAGGAACCGCCAGATCGCGCGCACCCCGACAGCGAAGGCGCCCACCAGCCACAGCAGCGGGTAGGGACGCAGCAGGATCAGCGCGCCGGCCAGCAGCAGCGGCTCCAGCAGCGGTACACGTGAAAGTATGCCTATTCCCTGACGCCTGACCAGCGTGGTGAGGACGACGGCGAGGGCTGCCAGGGACCCGTAGGCAGCGCCTGCCGCCAGCCCCTGCACGCCGCCGGCACGCCATCCCACCATCAGGGCGGTGGCATACAGCAGGATCCCCACGGCCTGCGCGTGGCGGATCGAATAGTCGTCCACCGCCTGGAAGAAGAGCACCGCCAGACTGATACCGCCGATGGCGAATCCGGAGACCGCGGTGTAGGCCATCAGGTCGGTCATCGTCGCGTAGCCGCGGGGGAAGGCCGCGGTGATCAGCGCCGCCGGGACCGTCGCGCACACGGCGGTGACGGGCAGCGAGACGGTGGTGTACATCCGGACCGCGGCGGCAGCCAGAGGTGTTCCCGTCCGGCGCCTGGACAGCGCGGGGAAGAATGCCATCGCGACTGCGGCCGCCAGGAACAGCGGGGTCCTGCCTATGGTCACGCTCGCCTGGTAGCCGGCGGCGTCAGTGGCTCGCGCGGGCAGGATCGCGACCAGGACCAGATCCAGCGCGGCCATGACCGCCACCAGCCCTTGGAGTGATGCGATACGCAGTGCCCGTCGCCACAGATCGTGGTGGGCCGTCAGTGCGTGCGACCATCTGGCGCTGCCGCGGCCTCGCCGGGGCCAGTAGAGCAGGTAGGGCAGCACGCCCACACCGAAGGCGGCGAGCGCTCCGGCGTCCCCCAGACCGGCTCCGATGACAAGGAGCACTCCGACGGCGACCTTCACAGCGGCTTCGCTCACGGCGACGCCCGCCAGCAGCCGCATCCTCTCGTTGCCTTGGAGCCAGCCGACGGTGACCCGGGTCACGTAGATCAGCAGGGTGCTGACGGCCATGACCAAGGCGGTTGCCAGGTTGGCGAACTGCGCCGCGATGGCACCGATCGCCGCTCCGGCGATGACACCGCCCACGGTGCTGGTGACGATGGCGAAACGGACTGCGTCGTCGCGCTCGCGCTCGCTGCTCGCCCTGGCCAGAGCCTGGGCGAGCACCCAGGGCACCGCGACCACCGACACCGCGGACGCGCAGAGGATGAGGCTTTGACCGGCAGCGAACCGCGCGAACATGGCAGGGCTGAGGAGCCGGGTGAGGACCAGCGCGTACCCGTAGTTGAGCGCCCCGACAGCCACATAGGCCGTCGCGAACCAACGGGCCCCGTGCACGGCTGTGACGTCGTCGGAGCGATGCGCTGCCGAGGCGGAAACCGGGGCGGCCGCCTGGGAGCCTGTCACGGTGCCGCCGACCCGGGAGGGACCAGTTGGTCAACATGGCTTGCCAGCGCCAGCGTCGCTTCGGTCACCCCGAGGCGCCGCAGCGCCAGGGAGGCGCGAACCTCGTCGCAGCCGCGCAGCAGGAGACGGAAGGTGTCGTCGCGGCGGACCCATCTGTCGCTTCGCCGCAGCGAGCCGGTGACGGCGTGCTCCGCAGCGACGGCACCACCCGGAACCTGAAACTGGGCGATGACCGCCAGATCACTGGGTCCGCGGCGCGAGTGACGATGACGGTGGGTACGGTGGCACTCCTCGAGCACCACCTGCGCCAGCCGTTCCGCGCTGTCGTCCCAGGAGAAGCCGGCTGCCCAGGACCGGCAGCGCTCCGCGACGCGTCCACGAGCACCGCGTTCACCGAGCAGGTCGAGGGCGGTGACGACGCCGCTCACGAGATCCTCTCCGGGCGCCAGGAGCCAGCCGTTGCGGCCGTTGTGGATGGCATCGCGCAGACCGGGGACGTCGTAGGCCAGTGCCGGCGTACCCACGGCGTTCGCTTCGATCACCGTCAGACCCCAGCCCTCGGCAGCCGAGGGCACCACCGCGAGCCAGGCCTGCGCCAGCAGTTCGCGCTTGCGCCCTTCGTCGACATGGCCGTGGAAGGTGACGCGCCCCTCGACGCCGAGTTCGGTGGCGAGTTCGCGCAGCCTCGGCAGCTCAGGACCGTCGCCGGCGATGTCGACACGCAACTCGGGCAGCTGGGCCGCGATGCGGGGCACGGACCGCACCAGCCAGTCGACGCGCTTTTGCGGAACCAGTCGGCTGACGACCACGAGGGAAGGCACGTCGCTGCGCGGCGCGGCCTGGGGCCGAAGGCCTGGCCCACCGTTCGGAACGATGTGGACCGGGTTGCGGAAGCACAGATCGCGGCGCATCCCCTCGCGGGTGGAGGGTGAGACGGCCACGATCGGCCACCCCCTGTACACCATCCGGCTGGCTTGCTTCTCCAGCAGTCGCCCGATGGAGTTGAGGGGGAAACGGAAGCGGACGTCGAACTGCTTCTGGTGGATGTGGTGGATGACGCACACACCGGCCGTCCACCGCGAGGTGAACAGTGGGGAGAAGAACGGGATCCCGTTCTGGAAGTCCACCACCGCATCGTAGGAATGACGGTGGGTGAGCAGGTGGAGAGCCGCCGCAGCGTAAACGGTGTAGGTGTCGCCGGAGCGCAGGATTCGCACCCCGCAGACGTCCTCCTGGGCTGCCGCCCCCGCATGCCGGGCGGTGAACAGGGTCACCCGTACGCCGGCGGCGGCCAGCCGGCGGGCGATCTCGAAGCAGTACGTCTCGGCTCCCCCGGCCTGGGGGTGCGCGGGGTCGCGCCAGTTCAGAAAGAGGACGTCGGCTCTGGCAAGTTGGGGCAAAGCGTTCATGGGGTCACCGGGAGAGGGAGATCCGAACAAGATCGGACATGGATCGCAGGCCGTGGCGCCGTGCGGAGAAGGTTGATCCGGGGACGTCGGTCCACACCACGGGGACTTCTGCGATGCGTCGTCCGGCCCGGTCGATCTGGGCGAGGAGCTCGACGTCAAAGGCGAAACCCTTGATGTGGCAGTTCCCGGCGACGGCGCGTACCAGCGGCCCGTCGAAGAATTTGAAGCCGCACTGGGTGTCCGCGATGTCCGGCAGGAGAAGGTGCGCGGCAGCGCGGAACATCCACCCTCCGCCGCGCCGCACCAGGGACTGTTCAACCTCGTAGCGGGCGCCGACGGCGCGCCGGGAAGCGATGACCGCGGGGTATCCCTGCCGCAGCAGCGCCATGACCTGGTCGAGGCTGGCGATGGGAGTGGCATTGTCGGCGTCGATGAAGCCGGTGTAGCGGGCGGTGGAAGTGACGACGCCGCGCCGTACTGCGGCCCCTTTGCCGTGCTCGCTGCAGCCGATCGCGTAGGTCTTCACCGGAGAATGTGCGAACCGCCCGACCGCTTCCAGCGTGCCGTCCACGCTGTCGTTGTCGACCACGACAATCGCGGAGGACCAGGGCCGGGATTCAAGGTAGCCGACGACCTCCGTGAGCGTGCCAGGAAGACGGCTTTCCTCATTGAAGGCGGGAACGACAATCTCCAGATCAACCGGAGGACGCCGCAGCATGCGGGGGATGTTTCCGGGTGCTTCCCCACGCGTTGACAGCATGAACACCACCTGTCGGCGATGAGCGCGCACCCGCGAAATATGTCGCGGATACGGGCGAGGGATGCGCGAGTAACGTATCCTGACGGTGTAAGTTTCTCGCGTATACGTACGACACCAGGGTGCACCCGTGTGCAAGTACGGTCAACAGCTGGAGGGCGGACATGACGAAGCAGTCGGACAGCGGCAGTGGGCGGCGCGCGAGCGACAAGGGCCGGTACGGCAGGCTGAGCCGGGAACGTGTGCTGGCCACCGCCCTGGATTTGGTGGACGACGAGGGGCTCTCCGCACTGAGCATGCGCAGAGTGGGTTCCATGCTGGGCGTGGAGGCCATGGCCCTGTACCGCTATGCGTCGAGCAAGGACGCCTTGCTGGACGGGCTGGTGGAAACCCTCTACATCGAACTGGGCGATGCCCTGGCCGCCGGCCCCGACGGCCCCGAGCCCAAGGAGGCCCACCCCTCCCGGGCGCGCCCCCGATGGCGCAGTGAACTGCACCGTCTCGCCAACGCGACCTACCAGGTGACCATGGCGCACCCCAATGTCGCTCCACTGCTGGCCACCCGCATGATGATGGTGCCGCTCACCCGCCGTCCGTCGGCAGTCCTGCAGGACTCCGAGCGTCTGGTGGCCCTGCTCAGCGACGCCGGACTGGACGAGCGCGACACCGCGATCGTGTATCGCGCGGTCACCGCTTGGGTCCTCGGCTACACCCTCACCGAACTGCGGGCCACGGTGGATGACCCCGACGAGACCGACCCCGCATTCCGGCTCGGCCTGCACCACATGTCCGCCCAGGAGTTCCCGCGACTCCGGGCAGTGACCCCGGCTCTCGCCGAACACGGCGGGCCAGAAGGACTCGCGGACGGACTCGACGCGCTGCTCGACCACTTCATCCCGCGCCCCCCGGTCGCCGTTCCCGAGGACGAAGACTGTTCGCAGGCGACCACCGCTGAAATGGCGGATAAAAGATCCGAAATCCATTGACTTCACGCATGTACCCGCAAGAAGATATTAGTCAGGCATCACCACGGGCGGACAGCACATTGCCGGCGTGGTGGTCGACGCTTCGGCGTCCGAGATTCACCAGCAGCTCGGGGTTGGCAAGAGGCAATGCCGCCACCCATGCCGATTTCATCGCGCTCCGGAGCTGTGTCGCGTTTCTTCCAGGACGCGGCTCACATTCCTTGACCGGAGAGGTTCTCCGATGAGCACCACCGTGCCCTCAGCACGTCTGCCCGAAGCCTCGGGTCCAGCATCACCTGCGCCGCACTCCGCTCAGGCCCACGCCCCGCGCATCCGACTCATCATCAGTCGATGGGCGCGGCCGTGGTGCCGATCCTTGAACTTCCCCGCCGCAACCGGCACTTGCAGCCGAGGCTGCGGGGGAGGAGTAGGTAGATGATGAAGGGCTCCGACCGGCGCACCGCAGCAGCCTGCCCCTGCCTTGCCGCCCGCAACTCGCTCTACACCGCCGTCCGGGTCGTCGACCCGGACGGACGCGTGTTGGCGTTGGTGCGACCGCACGGGCACCCGCTCGGCCTGGTCACAGCCACCGGCACGCCGGGCGACCTCGCCGGACGACGCGGGGCGCCGGTCGATGCCTCCTGCCGGGGACTGTGCCTCCCCACCCGCGTCTCCGCGACGCCCCCGGTACCCGGACGCCGGATCGGCGGCACCGGGCCGGCCGCCATCCTGTCGGGCCGCGCACTCGAGCGGATGCGCGCACGGGCAACGACGGGAGGCCAGGTGCCGTGACCACCGTCCCGGTCTTCCTCTACCACTCGGTGTCGGACGACCCCCCGTCCTGGATCGCTCCCTTCACCGTGACCCCGGCGACCTTCGTCGAGCAGCTCGACCGGATCGCCGACAGCGGCCGGTCCATAGTGCCGCTGGGCCGACTGGTCTCGGCGCTGCGCGGCGGCAGGCCAGTGCCGCCCAGGTGCGCCGTACTCACCTTCGACGAAGGTTTCGCGGACTTCTACTGGACCGTGGCCCCCCTGCTCACCGCCCGCGAACTGCCGGCCACCCTCTTCGTGACCACCGGCGCGATACACCCGCCCGGCGGCACGCGCGCGGGGAGCCGGCTTCCGCCCGCCCCCATGCTGAACTGGCGTCAGATCGCAGGCCTGCACACGGTCGGGTTCGAGATCGGCGGCCACTCACGAACACACCCTCAACTCGACACGCTGCCCGGACGCCGGCTGTGGGACGAGATCGCGCTCTGCAAACGCGAGCTGGAGGAGGTGGTCAGCCGACCGGTGACCGCCTTCGCCTACCCGCACGGCTACTCCAGCGCCGTGGTGCGCCGCAAGGTGCAGAAGGCGGGCTGGTCATCGGCCTGCGCAGGGGGCGAGGCCTTCAGCTCCGGAGCGGATGACCCGCTGCGGATCCCGCGGCTGACCGTGCGCTCCGACACCTCCTCAGAGACCTTCCAGGACTGGGCCGACGGACGCGGCGCCCCGGCGACCCCGATCGCCGAGCGTTTCCGGACCCTGGGCTGGCGTGCCTACCGCCGCTCCCGCGCCCGGCTCGGCCACCCGTTCAGCTGCCCCCCCGGAATCCGATACCCCGAGCCCTGGAGACCCGAACGCTGAACGCCCGAATCTCGTCAAGCTGGCCCAATGGGGGCAAAAAGACCGGCCCTCCGTGATTCGTGCCATGAAAGATGCAGTGGACGGGTTAGCGTCCGATCGAGTTGTCGTGATCTTCGGGCCGCTACGCGCGCCGTTTCCCCGGCAGTTGGGCGCCCATGGCCGAACAGGGACGCCTATGCAATTGATTTCCACTCGCACTCGCCGGGCCGTCCTGGCGATGTGCGGAGCATCCGCACTCCTTGTGCCATCCGCGATCAACGCCGTCGCCTCCGAGCTACGACCCCCCACCAACGTCGCCGCTCCCAGTAGAGGCGCCGTGATCACAGTGACGACCGCCAAAATCGGCGCTCCTGGCAATCCCTCAGTGGGCATCACCCCGTTCAAAGACGCCATCTACCAGTCGTGCGCCGATGCCCCCAAGCCCTCACGTGGATGCCTGATGGTCGGCGGTGTCAACTACCGCTACGAAATCGGCCAGCTCGAGGTGACCGTAGGCCAGTGGGTGGCATTCCTCAACACGGCCGACCCGCGGGGCGTCGATCACCATCATCTCTATGACGCCACAGAGAGTTCGTCGATGTGGCCCAAGTACGGGCAGATCAACTTCTCTGCCACCGCGCGTAGCGGCTCCCACTACTCCGTCGCGTATCCGGAGTGGGCGGACAAGCCGTACGCTGCCGCGAACTTCCTGAGGGCGGCGCGGTTCGTCAACTCGCTCTACAACGGTCGACTGATCTCCAAACGAGACAGCAACGACGGCCGCTTCCACTACGTCACCTACACGATTGAACTGTCCAGGCAGACCGAACGCGGGATGTACGACCTCACCCGGCCGGACGCCACCCGAGCCCACAACTCCGGCTTCGTCGTGCCGAGCCAGGACGAGTGGATCAAGGCGGCCTACTACGACCCGAGCGGGGGCGGAACCTACTCCTACTGGAAGTACCCGACCAACCCCGGGGTGTTCGGCGACGGCGAACAGACCGCCCCCAACCCCACCACCCTCAACCCCACCACCGGTGACGTCACCAACGTGGCGGACCAACCACTCGCCTCCTACCACGCCTCCGGCCTGCCGGCACCGAGTTGGTGCCCGGGACAGGTGCAGCCAGTCGACTGCACCACCGTCAACCCGTTCGGACTGGACCCGAGTTCCTACGCCTCGCTCTTCCAGGGCAGCCTCAGCACAGTCGGCCAGGCCGGTACCCGCTCTCCCTGGGGCACTCTTGACCAGGGCGGCAACGCGGTCGAGTGGACCGACACCATCACCGCGGCTCCGGCAGGAGGGGACTCCGGGCGGGTCTGGCGGCGATTGCACGGTGGGATCTCCAACGCGAGCGCCTATCAGATGTGGCTTTCCGCTGTCGGACTGCAACCGCAGGACAATCCGTTCTTCACCCTCACCTATCCGTGGCTCGGCATCAGGATCGGGGTGATGGGTGACGTGAAGGTCGGCCAGCACTGATCGCGGTCAGTCACGCCAGGCCCCCGACACTTCGGGCCCGGCCCGCCGGCAGGCTTCATGATCGTTCGGAGGGCAGCAGGGCCAGCATGTTGAGGGGGCTGTCTTCCAGCACATCCGACTGCTCGGTGACCACTGGCAAGTGCGCCACCACATTGGCGTCAAGAAGCAGCGTCTGCGCCAGGACAGCGGCCTGATCCCAGTAGATGTGCTCGCTGTCGATCGCAGCGCCGCGAAACCCCACGATGGCAACGAGGGGAATTCTGACCGGTCGGCCCGTCGGGGCGACACCCGGCAGAATCCACGGGACGTCGAGGTCATGCGTGAACGACACGACCATCTCGTCGACGATGCGGTCGTCTCCGACGGTTCGTGAGACCGACCGCAACGTGAAATCCTGCGGGTTGCGGCCCAGGAACCAGCGCTCGTAGAAGTCCCTGACTCCGTCGCGACCCCTTCCGCCCATCGCCGTGGGGACATGGAGCACCGTGGGATTGTCCGTCATGGTGGCCATGGTCGCGTCCACGTCGGGATGCACGAATTCACTGTCGGTATGCGCCTGCCACGTGTCTTCCATCGCCGTGCGGTCAGCTGCCACTGATCTCTCCTCTTTCGAGGCGTCGTCGCCGACGCGACGCGCATGCCGGCTCCTGGCGTTGGCTGCTGGCTCCACCTTCACCTCAACCAGGCCCTTTGGCCACCGGCGTGTGCCGCAGGAGTGGCGAAGGGAGCAGCAGCGCCCGACCGCGACCACGGGCTCTCCGGCGCTGCCGGTACCCGCCCGTACCGCGCAGACCGGCGTGCGAGGGACATGCCGAGATGAGGGATAAAAATATGGTTAATTTGAGAGGAAAATCCATGCTAGAATAGCGCGAGGAGGTGAGGCCTCGTGCCTACGGAGGAAGAGCTTTTCGGCGCGGTCGACGCGTTGCTGGAGGACGCCGGGCCACAGCTGCCCCAGCCCACTGAGCGCGCCCGGCTGCGTGAGGCCGCAGGCATCACGCAGGCCCGCCTGGCTCAGGTACTGCAGTCCACGACGCAGACCGTGAAGAACTGGGAGAGTGGCCGCTCCGAGCCGCGGCCGCCGCGCCTGCAGGCGTACGCACGCTTGTTGGAGGGGTGGGCCGCCCGGCATCCCGCTCCCGAGCCGGTTCTGCCCGCGACATCCGCACCCAGCGCGCCCGCAGTCGCCTCTGCGCCGGAGCCTCCGGCGGATGCACCGCCGGCCCCCGCCCCGGCCACGAGCACTGCCCCGGCCGCTTCGCCCCCGAGCACGATGCGGCGAACCCCTCCGGGCCTTCACAAGCCCGCTGCGGCGAAGGCGGCCCCGGTGGCCGTCGACGCCAGGTTCCCGCACGGTCCGCTGGCAGTGCTGGACGGTGAGGGTGCCGCCTACGCGGTCGGCGGTCTTGTCCTGGAGTGCCCGGCCGCCACGCTGCCGCAGCTGGTCGACTGGGCGCTGTCGACCTCCGGGCTGGGCGCGCCGCGGCTGCACCGAAACGGCCGCGACTCCGACCCGCTGATCGTCCTGACCGCCGCGGCAGTGGAGCGGTTCGGGCTGCCGCTGAGCCTGCGGGACGACGACGAGATGAAGCGTTCGCTGCGGCTGCCGGAGGACCACAAGGTCGTCAAGCAGATCATCCGCGCGAAATGGAAGCTCACCCAGCGCGGCTTCGGCCCCTGGGCGCGGATCTACCGCCCGGCCACCGGCGGCCAGCGTCAGTGCGTGCAGCTGGCGATCCTGCCCTGGGACGCCCTGGACGAACGCGCCTGGGGCGACACCGCCCAGCTGCCCGCCCCGGACCTGGCCCGGGTCCTCGGCGTCTACGCGACCCGGGTGATCACCCCGCGCGGCTCCACCGCCGTGTCCGGCCTGGAGCTGATGACCGCGCTGCGCCCACCGACCCGCGCCGCCAAGGACGATGGCGGCACCTGGGTCTCCGCCCCCAACCCCGGCGCGTTGATCGGTCCGGTGGACCCCGCGCCGCCGGAGGCGACCCTGGAGCACCCCGTCGCCCAGGGCTGGACCAAGGGTTTCCTGGACGAGGAGGCCTACCAGTGGGTACGCCCCCTGGACACTCTGACGGACGCGGAGATGCTGCTGCCGTGGGCGGTGGGCATCGACATCAACACCGCGTTCCTCGCCGCCGCCGCCAGGCTCACCGTCGGCCTGGCCGAACCCGTCCAGGTCGACCACCCGCTGTTCGACAAGAAGATCCCCGGCAGCTGGTTCGTCGACCTCTCCCACATCGGCACCGACCCGCGCCTGCCTTCGCCGTTCACCCCGTCGGGCAAGCGCCCGACGGGCCCGGCCTGGTACGCCACGCCGACCGTGGCCTACGCGGTCGAGCTGGGAGCGGACGTGGAGCCCATCGAGGCCTACCTGCGGTACGAGACCGGCCCGTACCTGGACCCGTGGCACGACCGGCTCAAGGACGCCTATGTGAGCCTGATGGCCGACGCCGGCATTCCTGTGGACAAGGACACCGACGAACGGCGCTTCCTCGCTGCGATGGCCGCCCACCAGGTGCTCAAGACCAGCGACACCTCGCTCGCCAAGGTCCGCCAGGCCCTGGACGCGGGAGCGGACGACGCCTCCGCGCTGCGGCACCTGCTGCTGGAGGCCGGCCTGGCCCACCAGTCGCTCCCGGCCGACCTGGAGGCCGCGCGGCTGCGGCACCGTCAGATCGCCATGGTGCTGTCGGCGGTGAAGTCGACCGTCAAGGGCGGAATCGGCAAGCTGCGCGAGCGCCCGCAGGGCCGCCTATACGTCGAAGGCGAGCGCTGGCCCGCGCTGGAACGCCCGACCTGGCGCCCGGACATCCGCGCCGCAGTGATCGCGAAGGCAAGGGTGAACATGCACCGGAAGATGGCGAACGTCGCGAAGGCATCCGCCCGCTACCCGCTGGCGGTGCTGTCGGACTGCGTCGTCTACGCCAGCCAGACCCCGGACCCGCTGGGCTTCCTGCCGCTGACCGGTGCGGGCAAGGTCCTGCCGGGCACGTTCCGGTTGGGCGCGACCCCGGGGCTGGCCAAGCTGGAGGGTGTCCAGGAGATGCTCTGGGCCGTGGACCTGATGGAACGCAAGCTCAACCCCGCCCGGCACATCAAGGGCGGCGACGCAGTGATGGACGAGGGGGAGTAAACGGTGGCAGGCGACATCGACAACGCACTGGAGCGCGCCGACACCGAGCAGTTCACCCGCCGGCCCCCCGTCACCCCGCTCGCCCAGATGAGGCTGCTCATGAAGGCCGAGAAGGGCTCGACCAAAGCCGTGGCGGGCCGCCTGGGCGTCACCCAGCGCACCGTGGAGCGCTACCTCACCGGACAGCGCAAGCGCCCCAGGGCAGCCCTGCGCGACGCCCTGGTCCGCGAGGCCGCGAAGGTCTGGCAGCCCGGGGTGCGCCGGCAGGCTCGCAAGCGCGCGGCCACCAGCACCGGGATCACCATCGAGACCCGGGCCAGGTTCGGCTACACCGCCCCGGTCGGCACCAGCGACGATCCGCGCGAACGCCGGCTGACCGTGCACCTCCCCCCGGCCTACGCCGCACGCCTCTTCGAGGCGCAGCAGCAGGGCGCAGGCGACCAGCAGCTCCGCGGGATCGTCGCCGAAGGCCTGCAGGACGTCTACTTCCAGGACAACGGACAGCGCGCCCAGGGTCTCGAGGTCGAGATCACCGACATCGCGTACTTCGACGTGAAGTTCTGAGCGGTCCGGCTTCCGGCGGCCTGCGCGGCCGGATGCGACCGGGCCACAGGCGATCATTGTCGACAGCGCAATGAGGAACGATCCGAAGCGGTCACTCATGCGCAGGAGGGCAATGAGCAACGCTCCGTGGAACGTGGGCGCGCGTCGCAATCGCGGAGAGGATCCCGTCCCCTCATTGTCGACAGCGCAATGAGGGGCGCTTGGAAGGACGTGACTCATGCGCTGGAGCGCAATGAGCAGGAGCCACGGACAGATGTGCCCACTGTCCGGTACCGGAGGGCGGGCACAGCTGGAAGGTCCGGACGGTGGGGCCTACATCGCAGGCCGCATCTGAACGACGGTGGACTCGCCGAGGGCACGGGGGGCCAGTCGGTAGTAGGCGATGTGGGCGAACTTCTCCGACAGTTCCAGCCAGCCCGCGTCGACCAGCTGCTTGCGGGTGCGGCTGAAAGTGCTCGGGGTCATGCCGAGTTCTGCGGCCAGGTCCTGGCCGGTCTTCCTGACCACGCCGCCCCGGTCGGTGGAGGAAAGGGCGTAGAGCACGACGACCAGCCGCTGAACCGGCGTCAGGTCGGAGCTGCGTCCCAGTACCGACACGATGATGTTCTTCTCCGTGTCTGTCATTACCCCTGAACCTCCCAGGCCTGGTGGAGCGGCACGTCGGTGAATCCGGGGATCTCCGGCGGATTCCAGTTTTTCACAGCTCTGGACTGATCGTGCCCACTGCCGTGGTAAGCGATGTACGGACTGATGCTGTACATGGAGATGTTCCCGATGGCGCCGGTCTTGTTGAGGATCCGGTGCTTGGCCAGCTTGCGGAGCATCCTGTTGACGGCGTCTGCCGTCATGCCGACCTCGTCGGCGATGTCCTTGCCGGTCTTGTTGACAGGCAGGCCGCCTTCGGGGGTCGCGCCGATGAACCAGAGCACGAGGAACTTCTCTGCGGGGGAGAACTGCTTGGACGCGCAGATGGCACGGACGCGCCGCTTGTCCACGCTCGCGTGACGGCCGCTGAAGGCATAGGGGGTGGTGGGGACGAGCACGCCGTCCTCGTCCACCAGCACCCTGCCGCGGCGTGCGCTGCTGGTCAACGTTCCTCCGTGCATCGCTGATTGACGGATTGCGCATCAGGACAGTCCCAAAGCGGGATCAGATGCGCTGAGCGTACATGAGCGTGAGAACAATGAGGGCGCTGGCGCCCGCGTGTCGCATGCGACTGGTGACCGGTGACTGCTCGTCTGATTCGGCCTGATTCTTCCGAGTTGTATCGCTTCACACTCATGCGCACCAGAGCAATGAGCCACGTTCCTCTGAGCTGTTTACCCCGATCCTCAGAGCTGTTCAGTACGGCCACAGGAACGCCGGCACGGATCGCCAGAACTGCATAGACGGATCTACGATCTGATGGGAAGAGGGCATTTCCGCTGGTCAGGGCCGTATTCTGGGCGGGCTGCTCTTATTGCTCGTACAGGAGGGTGCTCACGATCCGGCCAGTGCCGTTCTTCACCACAACGAGTACTCACATCCACGACCCCGTTTGCCGGTTGTCCACCCCGGCCATTGACGGGCGGCCAACCACACAGCCTCGGCCTTGATCCGGGGGTTCGCTGGTCGAGGTAGCTCCCGGCCGGCTTGGTGACGCTGACTGATGGGCAACTGCCCAGTAAGGGCCGCCAGGCCCGCACGGTGCCCGACGCGAGCTTGCGAGTGTCGGGCAGGGCAGGCGGCAGGGGCGGTCCAGCGCGCCCTTGGCGCTGGCGCGGGTCTGGGCCGCGTAGGCCCAGGGACGGAGGACGGGGAAGCGGGATTGTCGGGTGCGGGGGCCGGCAGTGCAGTACAGGTTCCGGCCGATGCATCTCGGACCAGACCGGCGTCAGGTCAACCGTGATCACATCTGGAGGCCCGGAAGAACTGCCTGAAGAGCCGCTCCTGGTCCTTCGCCCCAGGAGGCACGCCGCGCCGTCAGCGGTACCAAGTGCGGATGACCTCGGCGCACTGGCGGACATCCGCTTCGCCATCACGGATTCGCAAGGCCAAGTCCACCGCCTGTCCGGCCTCAGCGATCACTACCTCCCCGGAGGCGGTGAGGTAGGAGGCCGCCACCACAGCGGCGAACTGCTCGTTGGCGAACTCCAGCGCCGGAACGCGCACCAACTGGTGCATGAGAGCGGCCGCGCGGTGATGGACTTCCGCATAGACGGGCACCTCCATCACCGCATCCGAGTGTCGGGCCACGCCCGCCGCCAGCGTGCCGAAATCCGTGACGTCGGGATCCCCCGGCAGAAACTGGTGCGCGAGGTCCAGCAACCAGCCACGGTCGACATGAAGAATCACGCGGCGCTCCGCCCGTCCTTCTCCCTGACCGGGTAGGGGCCGAACTCAGCCTCGAAGGCAGGCCCCCAGTGCTGAGCGAAGTGCGCGGCCGCAGTGAGGAACCGGGCCCGCTGCTCGTCCGCGTCCTCGGTGAGGACCTTGCGCGCGTACTCGGGCAACGTCATCCCCATCGCCGCGGCACGCTGCTCCAAGCCGACCGCAACCTCATCATCCAGACGTACGTTCAGCTGCCTCATGCGGTCAGCGTAGCGACGCCTACAGGACGCTACAACCTCTTGAATGAACATCGCCCGCGTGCACGGCGCTGCGCACGCCTCAGCAAGGACACGCCGGGCCGGACTGCCCGGTACTTCAGTCGCTGACGTCCCTCGGGGGTGAGTACCTGCTGGTCAAGCCGCATTCACCAGCAGTCGGAGCGACTGAAGCGACTCAAGGCAGCAGTCGGACTCAGCGGCGCCCTGGGTGCGGACAGGCTCTGAAGCGGGCAGGCAGCGACTCAATCCGTTCAGTCGCTGCCAAGTATTCCAGGGAAAAACCGCAGGTCAGAGCCATTTCACATCGCGAACAGCGACTGAAGCGACTCAAGGTCGGCATTACAAGGACATTCCCGCGTGCGTGTGCGCGTCATATATGTCGGGCTTCAGTCGCTTCAGTCGCTGTTTGGGCGTGGAAACTCCTCTCACCTGCTGGTTTAAGGTCCAGGCAGTGGCAGCGACTCAAACTGGTGAGTCGCTGCCACTCGCCACCGCGAATCGCGTGGCTGTCGGGAGCGGGAGCCTCCGCGATCCGTCCCAGACCCTCCGCTAGGCTGTCCGAGCACATAGTTGAACTTCAGTCGCTTGAGTCGCTAATTGCGATGTGGATGGGCTCTGACCTGCAGCTTTACCCATTCGCCCTGGCAGTGACCCAACTCTAAGGACCCAGTGACCCGGTAGTGACCGCGAGCCTCGTCCCGACCCAGGCCGTGCGACCAGCCCCCGTGGCAGTCGCACGCTGGTGCGCAGGCCACGGCTGGCCGGTTCATCCGCTCGCAGCCGGACGCAAGACTCCCGCGGGGAACTGCATTTCGTGCCAGACCCCCGGCCACACCGCCACCGACTGCCCCTGTCTGACCGCCGGGCGCTGGTGCCACGGATTCCACGCCGCCACCACCGACCCTGATCTGATCACTGCCTGGTGGAACCTCAAACCGTCCTTCGGCGTCGGCGTTGCCTGCGGCCCGGCCAACCTGGTGGTGATCGACATCGACGCCCACCCCCACGCGCTGCCCACGCGCGACCGGCTGCTGCCCGGCATCGCCATCCCCGAGAGCATCAACCTGACCGGTCTGGCCAATGGCTTCCACACGCTGGCCCTGCTCGCCGCCCTGCGCAGAGTCCTCGACCCGGCCGAGGACGAGAACACCCTGCGCGTCCGCACCCCCTCCGGGGGCCTCCATGTCTGGTACCGGGTTCCGGCAGGGCAGACCTGGCTGTGCTCGACCGGTACGGGCAAAGGCCGAGCCCTCGCCTGGCAGGTCGACGTCCGCGCCACCGGTGGCTACATCATCGCCCCCGGAACCACGACGCAGGCCGGCACCTACGCCCCCGTCGGCACCTGCCGGACCCCGGCCCTGCTCCCGGAATGGCTTGCCATCGAACTCTCCCGTACCGGGCACCGTCAGGACCCGCACCGTCACCACGAGCGGACCCAGCCCGCCTCGGTGATCCCTCAACGTGCCCGTGAAGCCGTCATCGCCGCAGGCGGCGGCCGCGACGCGGCCAGCCGAACCCTGCTCGCCGCGCTCCAGGAAGTCGCCGACTGCGCGCACACACCGCAGGGCGCTGGATTCTCGGACAAGCTCAACCGTGCGGCCTTCACCCTCGGCGGACTGGCGGCCGCGGGACACCTTCCCAGTGCCGACGCCGAACGCCGGCTCCTGGCCGCCGCCGTCCAGGCGCGACCAGCCCAGGAACAACGCTGCGCCCAGATCATCCGCAGCGGTATGGCCGCAGGGGCCCGGCGGCCCCTGCACCTCGGAGGCCGGCCATGAGTCCATCCGCGTCCGGGGTCGGGGAGTTCGATCCCAAGGCCACCGCCGAACAGCTGCGACTCCTGCTGGAGGTTCCCGACGCTCCTCAGGTGCCGGTCCCCGCGCAGGGTTCCCCCGTCGACACCGTCAGCAGCCATGGCCTGCTGCCCGACTCGCTGAGTGACCGCGGCAACGCCAAGCTGTTCGCCGACCTCTACCGGCGCGACTACCACCATGTCCCGGGCCTGGGGTGGTACCGCTGGCGGGGCCACCGCTGGCAGCTCGACGAGGACGACACCGTGCTGTGGGCGGCCGGCGACCTGGCCGAGTCCATCGCCACCACCGACCCGAGGGGCCTGTACTCGAATCAGGACCTTGGGCGCCACCGCCGGCGGTCGCTGTCCACATCCGGTATGAACGCGATGCTGCAGCAGGCCAAGACCGCACCGGGGATGGTTCTGAACGCGGCGCTGCTGGACGCGGACCCCTACACCCTGTGCACTCCGGGCGGCGTCGTCGACCTGCGTACCGGATACATCACCGCGCCGGACCCCGCGAAGCACTACCACTCGCGCTCCACCACCCTGGCCCCCGCCGCGATGCCGACTCCGCGCTGGCAGCGGTTCCTCGACGACACCTTCGGTTCGAATGAGGAGGGTCGGCAGGTCGTCGGGTTCCTGCACCTGCTGCTCGGCTACTCGGTCACCGGTGACGTCGGCGCGCAGGTGATGCCATTCCTGTACGGGCACGGGAAGAACGGCAAATCGGTCCTGCTCGATGTGATGATCCAACTGCTGGGCGACTACGCCGATGCCGCGCCCCCGGGGTTCTTGATGGCCAAGGCGTTCGAGGGCCATCCCACCGATCTGGCGGAACTGCACGGTCGGCGCATCATCGTGTGCAGTGAGCTCAAGCCGGGGGATCGTTTCGACGAGGCACGGGTGAAGCTGCTGACGGGTGGTGACCGGATCAAAGCGCGGCGGATGAGGCAGGACTTCTTCTCGTTCGAGCCCACACACAAGCTGTGGCTGCTGGGCAACCACCGTCCCGAGGTCGGCACGGGCGGTTTCGCGTTCTGGCGCAGGATCCGGCTGATCCCGTTCGAACGTGTCGTACCCGAGGCCCATAAGATCGACAACCTGGCCAACGTCCTGGTCACCGAGGAAGGCCCGGGCATCCTGGCCTGGCTGATCGAAGGAGCACGCCGCTACCTGGCCGGAGACCGGGACCTGCAGGGCCCGCAGCGTGTCCAGGTCGCCACGACCGCGTACGCGGAGACCGAGGACCACGTGGGGCGGTTCATCGCGGAGTGCTGCAAGCTCGACCCGGCCATGCGGGCCGAGCAGGCACCCCTGTACAGCGCCTACACCCGGTGGTGCGGATTCGAGGGAGCTAACCCGGTCTCAGCCCGGGCCCTGGCCACCCGCGTTCGCGAAGCTGTCGGAATCGCCTCGCCCAAGGAGATGATCCTCTCCAACCAGCGCAAGTACTACCCAGGCATCGGACTGATCGCCTCCGACCAAACCGAGGAGCCGACGTGAGCGCGTTGATCGACTCTGGCCAGCTCGCCCACGAAACCGACCTGGTATGGCTCGAGGACATCACCGACCTCGAGTACGTCCGGCAGTCCCTGGACCGCCTCCCCTCCCGCCGCGGCAAGCCTTCCTTCCACCGCGACGGACGTATGGTCGGCTACGCGATCCTGGGCTCCACCGCCAAACCGTCGCGCCAATCCGGCACCCACCTGCGCCGCGTCTTCTGGCTAGCACCCCACGACCGCGACACCCAGCCCCGAGGCCTGTACGCCACCGGTGCCCCCTCGGAGTCCGTCGACCCCCGTACGCTGGCCCCCACCCAGACGGGCTACAAGACCGAACGCTCGGAAGGCGGACCGGCGTCACCGGCGATGCTGGAACTGGGAATAACCCTTCCCAAGGCGTAGCCACGCGCTGACGCCAGCTACGTGCAGGTGGAGCGACATCGAAGGCCCGGTCGCGCGGTACGCGCAGGCATGCAACTGCGGCGCGCTGGGGTTGGCATTCCCATATCTGGGCATTTCGTGACGTATCGTCAGTTTGCGTACGCCGACACGCCTCGCCTGAACCAGTGATGGCACCGGCGCATGCGTGACCGCAGCAGTCCGGGTCCCCGTGCATGACGCCAGGTCAGCCGAGCAAGCGCGTCCGAGGGCCAGCCCCGTCCAGACCACGCCCCAGAGAGGCTTTCATGATGCCCGTCGTCACCCGCCGTCTAGGTGTGATCATCGCCACGGCTCTTGCCACGGCAGCGGCGCTGGCCACGTCCGCGCCCAGTGCTCCCGCTGCCGACCGTCAGGCTCCGCGCCACGGCGACGCCTGGCACGCGGTTTTCGCCCAGACCAACAACCTGTTGGGTAATCAGATCGTCGCCTACCACCGTGACCGGCAGGGACGGCTGAGCCAGGCCGACACCTACGACACCGGCGGCCTGGGCGGCATGCTGACGGGTTCGGTCGCCGACCATCTGGCCTCCCAGGGCTCGCTGACCTACGACCGGCACCGCGGCCTGCTCTACGCGGTGAACGCGGGCAGCAACACCGTCTCCGTCTTCACCGTTGAGGGCGACCACCTGGATTTGCGCCAGGTCGTCGACTCTGGTGGTCAGTTTCCGGTGAGCGTCGCCGTCCACGACGATGTCGTCTATGTGCTCAACGCCCTGGACGGCGGCTCGATCCAGGGCTACACCATCGAGGGCGACCATCTGCACAAGCGCGACCGCTGGCACCGCAGCCTCGGACTCGACCCGAACGCCACCCCGCAGTTCACCAACACCCCGGGCCAGGTCGGCTTCGTACGCGACGGCTCGCAGCTCGTGGTGACCACCAAGGCCAACGGTAACAACCTCGACGTCTTCGCCATCGACGACTCGGGAGCACCCTCGGACACACCTGTGGTGACCAACCTGCCCGGCGCGGTTCCCTTCGGATTCGTCCCCAACGGCCATCGCGGCATCTTCCTGACCGAGGCCGGCCCCAACGCGCTGGCGACCTTCGACATCCACCACGACGGGACGGCGCAGCAGAAGGCCTTCGCGGCCACCGGCCAGTCGGCCACCTGCTGGGTGGTGTCCATCGGCGACCTGCTCTACACCTCCAATGCCGGCAGCGCCACCATTAGCGGCTTCCGCGCCGCTGACCGCGGCCGCCAGCTCACCGCTCTGGGTAACACCGGCACGGACCCGGGCACCATCGATGCCACGGCCTCCTCCAGCGGACGCTTCCTCTACGTCCAGACCGGCGTCAACGGCATCATCGACGAATTCACCGTCAACGACGACGGCACCCTGACCCCACTGGGCACCGCGGCCATCCCCAACGGCGCTGGCAGCGAAGGTATCGCCGCATCCTGACCCCCGCAACCGGTCGCACCGCGCGCCGCCGCACAGCAGCCGCGGACCCGGGATACGGATGACGACCCCACATCAGCAGCCGCTGGCTTCCCGGTGCACGTGTCGGTGGGCGGGATATGCCCGCCGACACGATCCGCCTCCGGCATCGCTCACGGGCACGAGGCGGGGCATGGCGGCGACCTACCGCACAGACCCGCGCTGGTGGCGGTGCGCACGAGCCCGCAAGCGGTCGGCGGGCTGCCCGCGGTATCCGGACGACCGTCATGGCGACCCGCACTCTCCGGCGGTCTACGGCACTGGTGGGCGGGCCGGGAATCCGAGCGTCTGGGCCGTCCCGGTTCAGCACCGGGCCCCACGGGGAGCCCGGCGGCGACTCTGGTTTACCCCGCCCGCGGGAGCCCGAAGGCCGACCCAGCCGCCTTCGGTAGGCCGACGGCGGCGCCGGCCGGCCCGTCCGTGTCGGGCCACCTCGACAACACCATTACGGTCGAACTGCCGAAATTACGGTCGAACTGCCGAACCGATCACCGTATGCTGACGGCTGACGAATCGAAGTCAAGGCTTACGGTCGCCGGACTGAATACTGGCGAAAATACCTGATTTTCCCCAGCGCAAGAAGTTCCGGGAACTGATAATGAGCCCGAACGGTACTCGCCTTGACGCCAAAAGGGTTGTTTTGCGTGCCATGCGTATCAATGATCGCCTGATGGTAATGCATACCTGCACTGGATTGCGAATTGAATCCGATCCGAGCGAAACTCCCTTCAGCAACGTCCCATGGAGTGATGATGCGTATTAGGCTCCTGTTGAACACGGCCACGGCGGCCGCTCTCTTGGTCGCCCTTTCCACAGGCACTACCACGGGCGCGGAGGCGGCCAGCACCGCCACTACGTTCTCCGTCGGCGGTGCCGCCCTGACCGTCACGGCACCCGCGACCGCGGACCTTGGAAGCGGGACATTGGGAGGCACGGTGAGTGGACAGATCGGCGTGGTGACGGTCAACGACGCCCGGGGCGCCAATCCCGCCGCGTGGAGTGCGGACGTGTCATCCACCGCCTTCACCACAGGCAGCGGTGGGCCCTCAGCCACGGTCCCGAACAGCGACGTCAGCTACTGGTCAGGACCGAGCACGGCGACGTCCGGCAGCGGGACGTTCACTCCGGGTGAGGCGAACGCCGCTGCCGCAGTGACGTTGACCACCTCTCAAGAGGCCTTCAGCATGACCGGCGGCGCCGGCGGCAACAGCTGCAGCTGGAACCCAACGGTCATCGTCGCCCTGCCCTCCACGCTCCAAACCGGTTCATACACCGGAACCGTCACCCACTCGGTGGCCTGACGGATGCTTCGCCGCTGGATGGTGCCGCTGTTGATCGCCGTGCTGTTCACCGGCGTGGGAGCGGCACCGGCCGGCGCGCACGGCGCCGGGGGCCACGGCGCCGCACCTGCCGCCGGGATCGGGATCAAACTGCTCGAGGCCCCCGTCAGTCGCCGCGATGACCCGAGAGCGCACACCTACATCGTTGACCACCTCGCGCCCGGCAGCGTCATCAAGCGGCGGGTGGAGGTCACCAACGAGTCCGCGACCCTGCGGCATATCGACCTCTACGCGGCAGCGGCCTCCATTGACGACAACGCATTCGCGTTCGCTCCCGAGCACACGCCCAACGAATTGAGCACCTGGACGTCATTGGACCGCACAGGGGTGGACGTACCGGCGTGGGGCAGTTCACCCGTTCAGGTTTCCCTCCACGTGCCAAACGATGCGTCAACCGGTGAACGCTACGCGGTGATCTGGGCGCAGGGGGCCGTAGCGCCCGACCAATCGCACAGTGTGACGCTGGTCAACCGGGTCGGAGTGCGCATGTACATCGACGTCGGTCCCGGCGGCGAGCCGCCTTCGGACTTCCGGATCGATAAGGTGACCCCGGCGAGAACCCGGGACGGTCGGCCGGAGTTGTGGGCACAGGTCCGCAATACCGGCGGGCGTGCCGTTGACCTCAGTGGAACGCTGTCCCTCAGCGGCGGTCCAGGAGGTTTGCGCGCCGGCCCGTTCACGGCCGAGACGGGTACCACACTGCTCCCCGGCGGTCATGCGCCGGTCACGGTGCTGTTGGACAAGCAACTGCCTGATGGTCCCTGGGCCGTGGACCTCACCCTCAAAAGTGGCCTTGTCGTACGCGAGGTCAATGCCGTCGTCACGTTTCCCCACACGCCCGGGGCTACGGGCAACGCCGTCGAACTGGGACTGGCCCGGTGGCGTACGCGCCTGGCGCTGGCTGCCGTCGCGGCGCTCGTACTCGCGGGTGTGGCTGGGTATCAATTTCGTCGGGTCCGGCAACGGGCGTGAGGGACGCTCTGGGGCCATGGGATTCACCCGGTCCGTTTCCACCGTCATGGTCGTTTGTTCTGTGCTGCGGCGTGAACTGCCGCAAACGGGGCTGCAACGGGATTCCGACCGGCTGAACCGCCGTCAGGGCCAGCCACAGCCTGCCTTCGGCTAATTCACCGTGCGTGGCAGGCTTGTCCGCCATTTCGGCGTGAGCAGCCCCAAGCGCGTAACGACCCTGTCGATCGTGAGCTGTGGAACGGGGACAGCGCGGTGGCCGAAGTCTGGCGCGTGCCCTTGAACGAATCGGATTGTGCGGCCCGGGCGAGCGGCCTTTGGTGTGACTTTCATCGGTTGATGGCGTGGATACTCAGTGGTATTCGGCGTGTCCCCCCGGGCTCGGCTTCACCGGCGCGAGCGACTCGGCTTGATGAGTAGCCAGAGCAGCATGTGAGGGTCAGTCGGGTGTGCCGGGTGGCTGGTGCGGGTGAAACAGGGCGGCGCTCAACGCCTGCCCGGCAACCTCGGACGACTCGGGACCGGCGCCGCCGAGTTCGCTGGCGAGGATCTGCCAGGAGGCATGGCTGGTCATCGTGAAGGCGAGGGCGACCGCGGTGGATTCGGGCACGGCGAGCACCCCCTGCTGGCGGGCTCGCGCGATGATCTGGCCGAGCACCCCGCGGCGCCAGGCTCGGATGGCGCGCACCTGTTCGTCTAGGTCGGGGAAGCCGCGCAGGGACAACAACACTGTCAGGCGCGGCCCCATCACCGCATAGCGCGAGTAGTAGGCGCGTACCGCATGGCGAAGCTGTTCTTCAGGCTCGGCGTCGGGGAGGCTCATCGCCTCGACGGCGGCCCGGGTCTGGGCCGTGTGGTGCACGAACGCGGCGCTCAGGAGGGCGTCACGATTGGGAAAGTGGTTGTAGAGCGTCCTTAGGGCCAGATCGGCACGGTCGGCGACTCCTTGGAGGGTGATCGCGCCACCTCCGACGGCGACCAGCTCAGCGAGGGTGGCGTCGATGAGCTGCTGGCGTACGGCCGCTGTGGCGGGCGCCCGTTTCTCCATCGAGTAGCGGCGAGGCATGCGTCCAGGGTACCTATTTACATGCACATCTGCACGCACTAAAATTGGTTCTGCGCCACCGCGGACGGTCCGGGCACCCGCCCAGGAGCCGACATCTGAGCCGAGTGGCAGCGTTGGCGCTGGAACCGCTGCATGTGGCGGTCGCTGATCATCGAAGGAGGATCGGTGATGACAGACCAACGAGCTGCAGACGTGGTCGACGCGCTGGTGGAGAGCATCCGGTGCGTGATCCGGGACAAGAACGTCGACTACGACGAGTTCCACGCCGCAGTCGCCTTCCTGGTGCGGCTGGCCCAAGCAGGCGAGATCCCGTTGCTGTTCGCGGTCATGCTCGAGGCAACGGTTGACGAGGTCACCCACGCCGCCAGCACGGGCTCGACCACGACCATTCAGGGCCCGTTCTACGTTCCCGGCGCCCCGCTCCTTGCTCCCCCCTGCAAACTGCCCCGCCGAAGCGACGAACCGGGCGACCGGCTGGTGGTGTCGGGAACGGTCAAAGGCACCGACGGTACGCCCCTGCCAGGAGCGGAACTGGACATGTGGCAGGCAACAGGGGAGATCCCAGGGCGGTACTCCAACGTCCACCCCGGCCTTCCCGACTACAACCTGCGCGGACGGCTCCGGACCGACGATCGCGGAACCTTCGAGGTGGAGACGGTGGTCCCGGCCCAGTACGAGATCCCCAAAGACGGCCCCACCGGGGAACTGTTCCAGCTCGCCGGTCGAAGCGCCTGGCGACCGGCACACCTGCACTTCAAGGTCAGCCGGCCCGGATACCGAACCCTCACCACCCAGCTCTTCTTCAGCGGAGACCCCTACCTCGACCAGGACGCCGGCAACGCTGTCAAACCAGACCTGATCATCCCTCTGGAAAAGATCACGACAGAGGACGCAGTCGGCTTCCGGGCAACGTATGACTTCGTGATCGAACCGCAGGTCTCGGCCTGAGCCGAGAGACTGTCGGGAAGGAGGCACGGGGTGCGGCCCGGTCTGGCCGCGCCCGGGAAACGTCGCGTCGCGAGCGCAAGGGGTTCGCGGCCGACACCAGGCCCGGGTATCGCGCCCGGCGACGCAATGCCCGGAGCCGCCCCTGCATCCAGGGTCCCCTGCAGTCCACCGCCGGGCCTCGTTTCCCGGGGCTGCTGACGCGGCCCCCGCCGGGACGGGGAATCCTCCCATGATCGGCATCACCCACCGGTCCCGCCGGACCGGCAGCAGACTCCTCACCGTCGGCGCGCTGCTCGCCCTGGCCATGCCGGCCCTGGCGACCACTGCGTCGGCCCAGCCCCCGCAACTGCTGGGGTTCCACAGCGAGGCCGAACATCAGGCAATCCTCGGTGTCGTGCAGCACCGCCACCGAGCTGCACTCATCGGCTGCATCCGGGACGGTGACACATTCGGTGGCGTAGCCGGCTGTGCCTGCTCGGTGCGGTGCCCATGCTCGGCACCCTCCTGTACGCCCCAGGCGCAGCAGCCGGAAACTCACTTGCGCCGGGGAGGACGTCAGGCGACGGAATGTGTGATTGTTCCGGTGTAGGTGCCTGCGACGGCCGCGGCGGGCACCGCGACGACGAGGGTCGGATTCCAGCTCGCACTGGTGCTCAGGACGCCGACGGTCATACTGAACGCGGTCCGGGAGACCGCGAGGGTCTGTTCGTTCGCGGCGGTGGCCTGCCCGGGGGTGAAAGTGCCCAGCCCGGTGGTGGCGGTGGCCGGGCCGGACCAGTAGGAGAGGGACGATTTCGCAACTGTCTCGGGGGCGGTGCCGCCGCCGGTGGTGAAGTTCGTCGCCGAGACGGTGGCCGTCCAGGATGCGGCGACGTTGCCGTCGGTTACTTGCACGGTGCCGAGATGGACGCTGATCGTGCCCGAAGGGGCGCCAGAGCCCAGGTTCGCGCTGGAGGGCACACTGATCGAGAGCGAGGTGATGACCCTCAGGGTGAAGCTCTGGGTGGCGTTGGGTCCAGTGCTGTTGCTGGCGGTGATGGTCAGCGGGTAGTTGCCGACGGTGCTGATGGAGGCGGGCGTGCCGGACAGGGTGGCGGTGCCGTTTGTGTGGCCGGTGAAGCTGACTCCGAGGGGCAGCGATCCGGTTTTCGAGAGGGTGGCCAGCGGGGTGCCCGTCGTGGTGACGGTAAACGTTCCGAGCACGCCGACGGTGAAGGTGACCGTGTTCGCGCTGGTGATCGCCGGTGGCTCCGGAGTGCTGTTGAGTAGCACCGACACCTTGCTCGAGTCGTAGTCGGCAGTGACGAGATCGAGGTAGCCGTCGCCATTGAAGTCGCCCATCGCGACCCAGGCCGGGCCGCCGCCCGTGGTGAAGTCGGATTTCGCCGCGAAGGTGCCGTTCCCGTTGCCCGTGAGGACCGACACCGTGCCCCCGAGGTAGTCAGCCACGGCCAGGTCGAGGTGGCCGTCACCGTTGAGGTCACCCACCGCAATCGACTCCGGGCCGCTGCCGGTCGCGTAGTCGACCTTGGTCGCGAACGTGCCGTCCCCGTTGCTCAGCAGTACCGAGACCGTATTGTCGTTGTAGTTGGCAACGGCGAGGTCCTTGCGGCCGTCGCCCCGAAAGTCCCCGACCGCCACTGACCATGGGGCGTTGCCGGTGGCGTAGTCGACCTTCGCCGCGAACGTGCCTGTCCCGCTGCCCAGCAGCACCGACACGCTGGCCGCGTTGTGATCGGCGACGACCAGATCGAGGTGGCCGTCGCCGTTGAAGTCGGCGACGGCGACGGACTGCGGGGTGGAGCCGGTGGCATAGTCGACCTTGGTCGCGAACGTGCCGTCCCCGTTGTTCAGGAGCACCGACACGGTGTCCGAGGCGTGGTTGACGACAGCCAGGTCATTGCGGCCTGTCCCCCGAAAATCCCCGACCGCCACCGCTTCCGGGTTGGTACCGGTGGCGTAGTCGACCTTTGCTGCGAACGTACCGGTCCCGCTACCCAACAGCACTGACACCGTGTTCGAACCGTAGTTGGTGGTGATCAGGTCGAGGTGGCCGTCGCCGTTGAGGTCGGCGACTGCGACCGACTGCGGGTTGGCGCCGGTCGCGTAGTCGACCTTGGCCGCGAACGTGCCGTCCCCGTTGCCCAGGAACACCGACACGGTGTTCGAGGCGTAGTTGACGACGGCGAGGTCCTTGCGGCCGATCCCCCGAAAATCCCCGACCGCCACGGAGAACGGGGTCGTCCCGGTGGTGTAGTCGACATGCGCAGCGAAGGCCAGTGTCCCGGCCGCCTCCGCGATATGGGGTGAAGTGATCGACAGCAGCGCTGCCAGCAGGACCATGACCAGCGAATCCGCTCCACGCCGAAGCTTTGTCATATGCACACGATAGGGAGGCTTCTGTCCGATGCGGATCCGACGCGCACGACTGAGGAAATCACCCCATTTCTGCTGTAACCTACGCGCGCGAGTGACCGATTACGTGAGCAGTCGACCTTTCCATCTGATCAGCTCAGCCACTAATGGAAGACCAAAAGAGGTAATCCCTCCTAGCATGGAATATGCCATCTACGTGCTGAAGGTTTTGCGAAGTGAGTTTGGCGCTAATGTGTCGGTGATAGTGCGTGTGCTATGTGGTGGCGTGAGCGATCTCGGCCCGAGTCGGCCGTGTCGCGATGCGGGCAGCCGTCGCTGTCGCTCCCTTGCTGGGGAGACCCAGCGACGGTGTTTGCTGCCAGCGCTCCACCCCGTCCGCCTCTCTTGGAAGGTGCTCATGTGTCACCGTTTTAGCCTGCTGCGGCGGCTTTCGCTCGGCCTCGCCGTCCTGGTCCTGATGACCCTGGTCGGCGCTCCTGGTACCGCCGCCTCCGCCGCTACCGCGAATCACCCCGGCTCCGCACGCCCGTGGACGAAGTCCTGTCAACGGCACCAGGACCCGCAGCGGCTCGTACGCTGCCTGCGCAAGCACATCCGGCACGAGCCGACATCCCGATCGGGCACGTCGAAGCGTCGCCAGAGCCCGACCATCAGCGAACTGGCGACCCCCACTGACGCGGCGGGCCCGTGGGGCATGACCAGCGGCCCGGACAGCGCGCTGTGGTTCACCGAGAACTCCGCGAGCGCCGTGGGGCGCGTCACCACGGCGGGCGCGTTCACCGAGTACCCGACGCCCACCACGGGCTCGGGGCCGGGGGAGATCGCCGCCGGCCCGGACGGCGCGCTGTGGTTCACCGAGTCGAACAGCAACAACATCGGCCGGATCTCCACCAGCGGTTCGATCACCGAGTACGCGGTCCCGACCTCGGGCGCGTTCCCGTGGGGTATCGCCGCCGGGTCGGACGGCGCACTGTGGTTCACCGAGCCGGACGGCAACAACATCGGCCGGATCTCCACCAGCGGTTCGATCACCGAGTACGCGGTCCCGACCTCGGACGCGTACCCGTTGAACATCACCGCCGGGCCGGACGGCGCACTGTGGTTCACCGAACTGCTCTCCGGCAGCATCGGCCGGATCACCACCAGCGGTTCGGTCACGGAAACCGCAGTCCCCTCGCCCAGTTCGCTGCCCATCGGCATCACCGCCGGGCCGGATGGCGCCCTGTGGTACACGGACGGTGGCACCTCGCAGATCGGAACGCTTACCACGGCAGGTGTGTTCACCGCGTACGCGCTCCCGGATGTGTTCCCGCTCCCGTGGGGCATCACCACCGGCCCGGACGGCGCCCTGTGGTACACCGCGTCGTACGACAACAACATCGGCCGGATCACCACGTCAGGGACGATCTCCGAGGTGCCGGTCCCGACCTCCAACGCGGACCCGCTCGACATCAGCACCGGGAGCGACGGCAAACTCTGGTTCGCCGAGAACGGCCCGAGTCAGATCGGAACGTTGACGCCCTGAGAGGGCGAGCCCAGGGCGCGTTGTCCCCGTAGCCCGCGGTGGTCTCGGCGTCCGGCGTGGTCGGGTCCCGAGTACTGAGCTCGTCGAGCATCTCCAGGGCGGGGCGCCAGCCCGGCCGGTGGGCCTCGCCCTGGGGTATGCGGTACCGGGTTCTGCGGCGTTCGACGTAGCGCCTCGGCCAGGTCGTCGGCGTGCTCAGGGTTCCAGGAGGCCGCGCGCAGCTGAGCCCTTGTCAGGGCTCCACGGTGAGGAAGTTCGCGCGGCCGGAGCCGCTGGAGGTGTTCGCCGACCTGGTCGAGGGCTGCTGTCGGACCTGCGCCGGAAGACCAGCACCACTGCGGTGACCCCTCCCGCCCATCTCCAAACGACCGGTCAGAAACAGTCACAAGAAGGTTGATCTGCTGCTCTAGTGCACGGTCCGCGAGATCTGCGCACGGGGGAATCGGTCCGCGATTTGAGGAGCGGGCAGCACGTCCGGATTCCACTTGTGGGGCATGTGCAGGGTGGGGAATTTCGGGATCGTGGCCTGGTTATCTCCGGTGAATATATGAGTACTCCTGCGGGGCGCGTCGAACAGGCAAATTGAATGGTTTCTCGCTGTGGTTCGGTAGAAGATGCGGATCAAATGACTGGATTCGGTATCCCTGATCCGAGGAGAGCGCGTTCATGCAGCTGAGGTATGCACTGCCTGTGACGGCCGTCTTGATGACTGCGGTGGTTACCGCGCCGGCGTACGCCGCGCCGGGTGACACCACCACGACGTTCATTGTCTCTGGAGGGTCTCTGGGGATCACGGTGCCGGGTACGGCGAGTCTTGGCAGTGGTACGCCGGGTACCTCGATCTCGGGGCAGTTGGGTGCGGTGCAGGTGACGGACAACCGTGCCCTGCTCACGGCCGCGTGGACGGCATCGGTTACCTCCACAAGCTTCAAAACGGGTGGGGGCACCGCAGCGGAGACCGTTCCCACTACTGATGTGTCGTACTGGTCGGGGGCGGCGACGGCCACCACCGGGCTGGGCACTTTCACCCCCGGGCAGGCCACCGCGCCTGCGGCGCAGAACCTCAGTGTCTCGCGCACGGCGTTCACGCTGACCGCGGGCACCGGGGACGACTCCGCGACATGGAACCCCACCATCGTGGTCACGCTGCCGGCGGCCGCGGTCGCCGGCACGTACACCGGGACGGTGACTCATTCGGTGGCGTAGCCGGCTGTGCCTGCTCGGTGCGGTGCCCGTGCTCGGCACCCTCCTGTACGCCCCAGGCGCAGCGGCCGGAAGCGAGAAGCCAGCGGGCACGATTCTTATCCGGTTGCTGGAAGCGCCTGTCAACCGGCAGGCGGACCCGCGTGCGCACACATACATCATCGACCACCTCGCGCCCGGTACGGTCATCCACCGCGGACTTGAGGTCGCCAACACCTCAGACACAGTGCAGCATGTCGAGTTGTACGCGGGTGCGGCCACGGTCGGAAACGGCACGTTCACGTTCGCGCCTGACCACACCACGAATGAGCTGACCGGCTGGGTGCGTCTGGACGGCACCGGGCGCGAGGTCCCCGCGCACGGCAGCGTGCGGGTCGAAGCCACGATCACCGTGCCGCGGACCGCCTCGCGCGGCGAGCGGTACGCGGTCATCTGGGCGTCGGACAGCGGTGCGTCGGACGCGGCGGCCAGCGTCCGGATGGTGAACCGGGTTGGGGTACGCGTCTACCTCGACGTGGGACCCGGCGGCGAGCCCCCCTCCGATTTCCGAATCGACAACGTGACCGCCGCGCGTACCGCTGACGGCACACCCGAGGTCCTCGCCAAGGTCCGCAACACCGGTGGGCGCGCTCTGGACATGAGCGGATCCCTGGAACTGACCGACAGTCCTGGATTCTTCAACGCCGGCCCATTCCCCGCCAACCGGGGCACGACACTGGCCGTGAACGAAACCGAAGCCATCACCGTGCCCGTGGACAAGAACCTGCCGGACGGGCCATGGACGGCCGACCTCACTCTCGCCAGCGGACTGGTCCAGCACGCCGTCACCGACAGGCTGACCTTCCCGCACGCTGCCGGCACCAGCGGACCGATCAAACCACTCCCGGCCGACAGCCTTACCCCGCTGCTGGAAAGGGTAGCTGCCGCGGCCGTCGCGACCTCCGTTGTGCTCGTCGGCTCCGTCGCCTACCGCAGGGGGCGCCGCAGACCGGCCCGCACGCCGTAGGCCCGGCTGTCCACCAGAACTCGTCAGGATCCAAGTGAAGTTGCCGGAGTTCGGTGGACGGCTGCGGGACAGGCGAAGGGGTGGCCGCCGTGCCGTTTCGGGGTCTGTCGTCGCGGTCACTCGGGTTCGAGGACGATCCACACCTGGCCGGGATGAAAGGTCATGGGCTGGCCGGCGAAGTCGAACGCGGTACCGCTGGTGGCGTCGGGGCGCGACCAGGTGCCGTCGTAGGCCTTTCCGTCGCGCAGCACGATGGCCTGACCGCTGCCGATGGTCGGCGCGTAGGGGGACAGTACGCCCGGGGAGTCCATGAACCCCCTTGGGGACGTGGTCTCGGCCACTTTCTGCACCACGATGGTCGGTGCGCCCATCTGTCCCGCGTCGGTGGTGCCCGCGGGTGCGCCGTCCATGGCCACGAGGTACTTGTCCTGTCCGGCGGACCAGTTGAAGGTGAAGGACGCCGCCGGCATCGTGGCCGTGAAGGTGGCGGTGGGGACGCCGCCCGAGGGCGCGTTGCCGAAACGGAAGCCGACATCGGTGGCGGTCGCCGAGTCGGGGAAGTCTCGAAGGATGTCCGACGGCACCAGGTACTGGTTGTAGGGCGGCACGTTGTTCTGACCCCGGAAGAAGGAGGGGCTGTCCTGCAGCGGCGAGCAGTTGAACACGTTCGCCGCGGCGAGGACCGGCAGGAACCGGGTCAGCGCCCCCGAGTAGGCGAAGTCGACCTTTCCGTACTGCTGCAGGACCGGTAGATCACTCTCCCGGGCGCTGCGCACCGGGCCGATGCGGTTGCCGGGTGGCAGATGGTTGGAGTCGAAGACGGCGAGGAAGCGTGACAGGCCTCCCTCGGCCTCGATCGCGTAGACGACGTCGGCCGAGTCGATGCCGGTCTGCGGACGGGCGTCGACGATGTTGTCGATCTTCACGGCGAGGATGCGCCCGGCCTGGCCGGGCAGGCCGGTGAGGGGCGACACCGGTGCTGCCGGCAGGGTGGTCGCACCGGGCGCCGGTACCGGCGGTCGCGGCGATCCCGACTCCGAGGAAGTCGCGGCGACGCGCGACGAGGTGAGCGTGATCTGCGCCGGTACCGGCGGTCGCCGCGATGCCGGCGCCGGGGGAGACGAGGAACGCGTTCCGGGCATGCTGAGCACCACGCCGATCACTGCGGCGACGACGGGAACGGCGGCCACGGCCACCCTCGCCGGCAGGGGCAGGGACCTCCAACGCGCGCGCATGCGTCCGAGTATGTTTCCTGGTCCCGCCGGTCACCCCCCTGCCACCCCGGGACCACATTTTGGGCCGGAGCACAGGGCAACGATCTCGCCGCAATGCTGAACCGGATCACTGGCAGTGCCCGGCTACCGGCGACAATCCCGTCCCGCCGGTCCGCCGGGTTGACTCGCCAAAGCCGCTGAACCGGCTCAGGGCTGCCCCATATAGTTGAGGATTCAACTGCAGCAGAAGTCGGCCCACCGTGAAGGGTGCGGGCCCCGAGGGACCGCGGGGACCGGGCTGGCGCTGCACCGCGGGTCCGGCGTGCGGCCCGGGTGTGCGCGGTGGGGCTGCAAAAACCTTGCCCTCGGAGCCCTGAAACCGGCAGGAGTCGCCCAACACGCGGGTTCCGCCTCTGCTGGCGGCCGAGAAGCCGGAATCGGCCAGGGTGTTGACGAGGCGCCAATCGGCGAGACGGGAATGTCGGCTCGATTCCGGCGGGACCGGGCAAGCCCGGGCGGGCTTCTTGTGTCCGTCTCAGAATTCGTTCATGACCGAGCGTGACCCGTGTCTGCCAGCGGAGATCCCGGGGACCCCACATCGGGGCGCATCCTCCGGCCCGTTGCCGGTTCACTCGTCCTGTCTAATTTCCCGTCTTCCTTCCTGTAATTGGTTCAGTGGAATCTCATGTGTCTTTCAGTGGCATGCTCAGTTTTCCGCGCCTGGCGCTGCGTAATGTCGTCCACGTCGCAGACGAAACGGCTGGGGCATCAAAATCGCAGTGCCTTTCGAAAGAGGAGAAGAACATGAGCTTTCGCTTCGTTCCGGTCAGGATGAGCAACTGGCACCGCCGCCCCGAGCGGCACGAGGAGCAAGGCCGCCACGGGCGGGACGACCGCCGAGGCCGCCGTAGCGGCCGGCGCTGACAGCAGCCGCAACTCGGGGAAGCGTGACCAGAAGCAGAGGCGGGTCCGCGGCGCAGACGCCCGCGGACCCGCCTCGTCGTTGAGGAGCTGCGTTGAGCACATACACAGGGGCACGGGTCGGCGGCATCGGCGGCGCAGTGTCCGGTCCGGCTGACGGCGCAGCCGCCGTCCCCGGAACCTCCGGGATCGCGACGGCGGCCCAGCCCCGCGCGGGCGGAGGCCTGCGGGCGCTGGCCCGATTTTGGCCGCTGACCGGGGGCGACCGGTTCCGGCTGCTGCTGGTGAGCCTGTCCGTGGTACTGGCAGCGGTGGGTGAGACAGCCGCCGTGGTGCTCTTCGGGGAGCTGACCGATGGCGCGCTGCGCACCGGATCGGTCGCGGCGTTCTGGCAGCCGGCGGGTGCATGGCTGGCCATCAGTGTGGCGACCGCGGTCGTCGGGTTCTTCGGAAACTGCCTGGGAGCGCAGGTCGCCGAACGGTTCGTCATGCGCCTGCGCGCTCGCGTCTTCGCCCATCTTCAGTCGCTGGCACCGGACTTCTTCCAACGCCACCGGAACGGGGACCTGGTTGAGCGGCTCACCGGCGATATCGGGGCGGTCGAGCAGCTGATGGTCTCGGGCCTGATCGGCGGCGTCTCGGCGGTGTGCAGTATCGGCCTGTTCACGGCAGCACTGTTCTGGCTGCGCTGGGACATGGCGCTGGTCGTGCTCTCGCTCGCGCCGCTGTTCTGGCTGGCGGCCCGGTACTTCTCCCGGCGGGTCCAGGATGTGTCGCGGCGCGAGCGGGCCGCCGACGGTGCGATCACCGCGGTCATCGAGGAGTCGCTGAGCGCCATCGAGCTCACCCAGGCGTTCGGCCGCGAGCGTGTCGAAGAACAGCGGCTGGAGCGCGAGGCCTGGGAATGGCTGCGCGCCTCGCTCGCGGCGGTGCGGCTGTGCGAGCTGTATCACCAGCTGGTGACGGTGCTCGAATCCGCGTGTGTGCTCGCGGTGATCGGGCTCGGCGCGTGGGAGGTGGGGCAGCACCGGATGACGATCGGTCAGCTGCTGTCCTTCGCAGCATTCCTGGGCTGCCTGTACCCGCCGGTGCAGTCCCTGGGCCAGCTGGCACTGACGCTGACCGCGGCCGGTGCTGGCGCGGAACGCGTCGCGCAGGTCTGGGACGCGCGACCTGCGGCCAGCGAGCGCCCGGGGCTGTGCGCACCCGGTCGACCGCGCGGCGAGCTGGCGTTCGTGCACGTCGGCTTCCGCTACCCGGGCGCCGTCCGCAACAGCTTGCAGGATGTCTCGTTCAGCGTGCGGCCCAACGAGATCGTCGCGATCACCGGGCCCAGCGGGTCGGGGAAGTCGACCCTCACCACACTCCTCCTGCGCTTCTTCGACCCCCACACAGGTTGCATCACCCTGGACGGCCACCGCCTCGACGAACTGCCGCAGGCCTTCCTCCGCCGGCACGTCACAGTGGTGCCGCAGCGCACCCAGGTACTGCCCGCCACGATCGCCGACAACATCGGCTGCGCCCGCCAGGACGCTACCCGGCCCGATATCATCGCCGCGTCCCGGGACGCAGGGCTGCACGAGGTGATCCTTCGACTCCCGGACGGCTACGACACGCTCCTGGACCCGCACGCGCCCCAGCTCTCCGGCGGTCAGCTGCGCCGCCTGGCCATCGCCCGGGCCCTGCTCCGCGACACACCGGTCCTCGTCCTGGACGAACCCACCGCCGGACTGGACGCCCTGGCGTCGGCCGAGGTCCTCGGCCCGCTGCAGCACCTGATGGTCGGGCGCACGGCTCTGGTGATCACCCACGACCTCGCCCTGACCCGCGCCGCCGACCGCAGGCTCGTCCTCGATGGCGGACGCCTCACCTCGCCAAGGGGATAACGGACCAGACCACACCCCACCCGGCCGCCGGCATCCCTCCGCAGGACGTGTTTCCGTCTGCTGGCGCCGGTGAACAGAACGCTCCTGCCGGCCGACGAGACGGAGCTGCGGGCCGACATCCCTCCTTGTCGCCCAGGCACGACACGACAGCGCCGCAGACACTCGCGACCGGGATCACTGCCGTCAGGGCGCCGGAGGCGACACCGATCGCCGACGCTTGTCGGGGCGGGGTTGTGCGGTTGGCCACCAATTCCGAAATCAACTGAAAATCGACCAAATGCCTCTATGGTGGCCGCATCCGTACTCGTCGGCCCTGGGTAGGGGTGCGGCCTGAAGGACGTGAACTGATGTCGCAGACCTCCGCCTCCGTGCCGGGGCCGTCGGGTGCCCCGGCCAAGGGCATGGCATGGGTGGCGGGCGGCGCCTTCCGGATGGGCTCGGAGGACTTCTATCCCGAGGAGCGGCCGGTTCATCCGGTGTCCGTGGACGGCTTCTGGATGGACGCTGCGCCGGTGACGGTTGCTCAGTTCCGCAGATTCGCCAAGGCGACCGGCTATGTCACCGTCGCGGAGCGCCCCTTGGACCCGTCTGCCTACCCGCAGGTCGACCCCCGGCTGCTCGTGCCTGGAGCCCTGGTGTTCCGTCCTACCCCGGGCCCGGTTCCCTTGGATGATTTCCACCGTTGGTGGGAGTACATGCCAGGGGCCTGCTGGCGGCACCCCGAGGGGCCAGGGAGCACTCTGCACGGCCGGGAAGTGCACCCGGTGACCCAGGTGTCGTTCGAGGACGCGCAGGCGTACGCCGCGTGGGTGGGCAAGCGGCTGCCGAGCGAGGCGGAGTGGGAGTGGGCCGCCCGTGGCGGACTGGAGGGGGCGACGTTCTGCTGGGGCGAGGATTTCACCCGCAAGGCCCGGTACCTGGCCAACACCTGGCATGGACGGTTCCCGTGGGAGAACCTCGCCCTGGACGGCTTCGCCGGCACCTCGCCGGTCGGCTCGTTTCCACCCAACGGCTACGGCCTGCGCGACATGGCCGGCAACGTCTGGGAGTGGACTGCCGACTTCTACGATGACCGCCACCGGGACCCGGCTCCCCGCCCCTGTTGCACGCCGCACAACCCACGGTCGGCGCTTCCGGTGCAGCGCCTGAGCGAGAACGGCTTCCACCGGCGCGTGGTGAAGGGTGGGTCGTTCCTGTGCGCCCCGAACTACTGCCTGCGCTATCGGCCGGCGGCCAGGCAGGGGCAGACCGAGGACACCGCGACCTGCCACCTGGGGTTCCGCTGTGTCCTCAGTCCGAGGGAGGCGGCTACTGGCTGACCGACCGCGGGGGCCGGGCCGGGCTCGGGTCCCGCACCGTCCGCATCACCCGAGGTTGACGACATGTGACTGGTGATCATTGGACTGGAGCAGGACCGAGTTGGAGCATCGCTCGCGCGTCGGGCGCGTTCGGCGCGGTCCGGCGGGCGAGCATGGCGGCATGTCAGAGGCCTTGGATGTCTCCCGGGCCGGAGGGCAGGCGCCACCAGGCAAGGGCCGGAGAAGTGAGGCGGGTCGTTGACCGAGGAGTCCCGTCCGAAGCAGCTTACCGAGCGGTTGCGTCGGCTGTCGTGGCAGACCCTGCTGCCCGGGGTTGCGGTGCTGGCCGATTACCAGACCGCCAGGCTCAGGACCGACCTCCTCGCGGGAGCGAGTGTCGCGGCCGTCGCGATCCCGGCGTCCCTGGGGATGGCACAGCTTGCGGGGGTGCCGGCCACGGCGGGTCTGTACGCGACGCTGCTGCCGCTGGTGGGATATGCGCTGTTCACCTCCTCGCGGCATGTGGTGGTCGGCCCTGACGGCACGACCTCGGCGCTGGTCGCGATCACACTGACACCGCTGGCAGCGGGGGACGCATCCCGCTATGCGGCGCTGGCCGGGCTGCTCGCGATCATGGTCGGCGTGATCCTGCTGGCGGCCGGCGCGCTGCGGCTGGGCTTCATGGCCGACTTCCTGTCCAAACCGGTGCTGATCGGCTATATCAACGGGACAGCGCTGACCATCATCGCCAGTCAGCTCGGCAAGATACTCGGCGTCAAGATCACTGCCTCCCGGTTCTTCCCTGTCCTGGCTGAACTCGTCCGCGAGCTGGACCAGGTCCACTGGGCGACGGTGGCGCTCAGCACGGTCGTCCTCGTGCTGCTGCTCGCGGCGCGCCGCTGGGCACCGACCGTCCCTGCGGCTCTGCTGGTGGTCGTCGCCGCCGACGCCGCCTCGAAACTGTTCCATTTCTCCGACCACGGCATCGCGGTGATCGGGCACGTCGCCCGCGGCCTTCCGCATCTGGGCCTGCCGCACGCCGGTCTCAAGGACGTGTCCACGCTGGTGCTGCCCGCAGGCGGTATGGCGCTGATCGCCTTCTGCGACACCATGGCGACCGCCCGCACGTACGCTGTCAAACACCGCTACGAGGTGGCCGGCGAGCGGGAGATGACTGGGATCGGGGCGGCCGACCTCCTCGCGGGTCTGTCACAGGCCTTTCCCGTCTCCAGCAGCGGGTCCCGCACGGCGGTGGCCGAGGCAGCCGGTGGCGGCTCCCAGGTCGTCGGACTGACCGTGGCTGCCCTGGTGGCGCTGGTTGCCGGCGTCGCCACCCCGCTGATCCAGCCCCTGCCCACAGCGGTGCTGGGGGCCGTCGTGGTGGCCGCGGCGGTGAACCAGCTCAGTGCGCGCGGTGTCGTCCGCCTGCGAAAGGTGCATGACACGGAGGCTGCCCTGGCCGTGGCGGCCATGCTCGCAGTCCTGACACTGGGCGTCCTGGGTGGGCTCGCCGTGGCAGTCCTGTTGTCCATCGGGGTGTTCGTCTATCGGTCCATCCGGCCCCACGACGCCGTGCTCGGTGCGGTGGAGGACGTCGACGGCTATCACGACATCGAGGTCCACCGGGGGGCCGAGACCGTCCCCGGGCTGATCGTGTACCGCTTCGATGCCTCGCTGTTCTTCCCCAATGTGCCGTTCTTCCTCGACCGCGTGCGCACCTTGGTGGCGGAGGCCGGGCACGGGCTCCGCTGGCTGATGGTCGACGTGGAGGCAGTGACCTACCTCGACGCCACCGCGATCGACGCGCTGAACACGCTGTACAGAGAACTGGCCGCTGTGCACGCCCGGCTCACCGTGGCCCGGGCCAAGCAGCCGATCCGCACGGTGTTCGATTCCAGCGGCATCACCGCCCTGCTCGGTGCCGACAGCTTCTTTCCCACCGTCAGAACCGGTGTCGAGGCGTTCCGGCAGCAGGAGTTCGACGCAGACTGACGATCGCTCACACGTGGGCGCCATGCCCCGCCATCCGGTGTGGCCTGAGCGGCCGTATCGGCGGCTTGTCCGCGGTTCGACCGATCAGGTGGCAAGAGATCACAGGGCGAGCCCCGGGTGGACCTGGGCCTTGCGAAGCAAGAACGTCAGACCAGCGCGCCCTTCAGGACGAACAGGCCGACCGTGATCAGGCACGCCGGGAAGACCGTGTCGCGCATCGCCCCCAGGCGGGCGGCTGAGCCCAACCGCGCGGCGCGCCAGGAACACGGCCAGCCCGCACATCACCGGCACCAGGGCGGCGAAGACCGCGACGACCACCAACCCTCCGGGAAACCAGGCCTGGGCGAGCAACGGGCTGTAGAGGGCGACGTTGTCGCCACCGCAGGTGACGGACAGCAGTGCCACCGCCCAGGTACCGGACTGCCGGCCGCCGCGTCCGACCGGTGCGTGTGTCCGGTGCCGGGAGTGGGCGCGAACGAGCGCCCCGATCCCCATCGTGAGCGGCAGGACACCGGCCAGGGCGGCGCCGCGGGCCGGCAGGAGCAGCAGGCCCGCAGCGCCCAGGATGCTCAGCGCCAGCAGGATCAGCAAGGCCAGATACTGGCCGCGCAGTGCGAGCCGCAGTACCGGCGCCTACCCGTCGCCAACCGTCCACCCGGACAGCTGCGCCGTCAGCGCCAGCAGGTTGTCGATATTGGCGGCACTGAACGCCCCTGCCGCCGCCACCGCCCAGCCGACCGTGTCCAGCATGGCTCGTCCATTCCGGGGAGGGCCGGTCCCACCGCGGTGCCGTCCCTCTCCTGGTCACTGCCCCAGCGACATCACAGGTGCTCCTGACTTCGGCTCCCGCAGTGCCGGCTGATTCACAGCGCGCCGCGATCCGCCGCGGCGCAACGCCGCCGCACCTTCCGCCGCTGGAGGCTGGCGGCCCTGAGCCTTGGCAGCGGTGGCCCAGGCTGCGGAGCCTCGCGGGCGGACTGCGCTGCGCCGCTCAGTTCCTGGCCCTGACCCGTTGGCCCCAGCAGGAACAGCTCGTCCATTGCGCCTCCAGCGTTCGGTGGGCTGCTGTCGCCTCCCACGGTGCGGCTCCGGCACCGGGCGCAGGCCACCCCTGGCGGGTGAATCGGCAGGCGGTCTCACGGTGCTGCGCCGGGGACCGTCGCGGACGTTCTGCTGACCCGGACTACGTACGGGGGTGGCCGCGCGGTCTCGTGGCTTCCGTTCGTCGGTTCGCCCGGGCTGTCCCTGGAGTGGGATCACCCCGCGCGGGTGATCCGGCGAGTCTGCGCAGTCGCGCAGACTCGCCGTGGCAGGGCTGCCGCCGCAGTGAGATTTGCGGTGCGCGGAGCCAGAGCTCGCCGAGGGAGTCGTGATGACCGAACCGCGTGTGCCGCAGCAGGCGGATCCGCAGGAGATCCTGGCCACGGTGGGAAGCTCGTGGGCCTGGGCAGTCGGCTTCGGTGTGGCCACTGTGGTCCCGGGCGTGGTGGCGCTCGTCTGGCCGCATGAAACCCTGCACGTTCTGGCGGTCATCACCGGCATCTACCTGATGCTGGCGGGCCTGTTCTGGTTCGTGACGGCCTTCGGCCGACGGGAGGCGGGCACCGGTGGTCGAGTGCTGCTGATGCTCATCGCCCTGGCTGCCGTTCTGGCCGGCGTCCTGTGCCTGCGGCACCCGCTCCAGACGATCGCTGCGCTCTCGTTGATCGTCGGTGCCTACTGGCTGCTTCTGGGTCTGATGGTGATGTTCTGGGCGATCGGCGGGCCGGGCCTTCGGCACCGCGGGCTGTGGTTCGTGGTCGGCGTGCTCGGTTTTGTCGCCGGAATTGTCGTGCTCAGCTATCCCGTTGCATCGGCGGTCGCCGTCGCACGTCTGCTTGGCCTGTGGCTGGTCCTGCTCGGTGTTGCCCAGCTGGCGATCGGGGTTGCCATGTTCGCCGGCAGGCGCGTCGCCGATCCGCCGCCCGGTGAGGGCGAGGCAGCCCGTTGATCATTGCGCTGGCAGTGGTGCTCGCGCTGGCATGACCGGGGGCGTTCCAGTCGCTTGGCCCGGGATCTGCACGCTCGATCGGCGAGCCGGGGATCCGTGATGTCGGGCGCGCTCATTCGGGCAGTTGGCGCATCTCGACCACGCGCAGTCCCAGGGACTGGAAGCGGTTCAGCAGACCGTACAGGTGGGCCTCGTCAGTGATCGGGCCGTAGAGGATGGTCTGGTGAGGCGCGAAGAAGCTGTCCAGTTCGGGGAACGCCTCGTTGAGCGTTGTCTCCGACATGATTCCGGCGACCCGGATCTCGTAGCGCATCAGCTGCTCTCTCCGCAGGCCCTGCGATCCATCCCCTCATCCATGCTGCGCGGTCCGATCACGGGGGACCTCACCCGGACGAGGTGACCTTGGCGACCCGCCGAGGTGCCTGTCAGAGCAGGTGGAGCTCTTTCGCGCGCCGGACCGCTTGGCCGCGACGGGTGGCGCAGAGTTTGCGGTTGATGCTCTTGAGGTGGGTCTTGACGGTGTTCACCGACAGGCAGAGGTCGGCCGCGATCTCTTGGGTCGACATCATCTGTGCCGTCCGCGCGAGGACGTCGAGCTCGCGCTCGCTGAGCGGTTCGGCCACAGGGGACGCCATCGTGGCGTCCGACTCGGGCCGGTGAGGACCGGTCAGGAGGCCGGGTGGGAGCCAGTCGTGCGCCTGCGTGAGCTCGGGGTGGCTGTGGAGCAGCCGACGCAGCCAGGGGCCGGATTCGAGGAACGGAAGCCGAAGGTGCTCGGGGCGGGCGCAGGAGAGGGCGCGGGCGAGCAGTCGTCGGCCCGTGGGTTCGTCGCCGAGGGCCAGGGCTGTCTGCGCTCTGGCCAGCAGTGCACGAACGGTGACGGCGGGGCCGCTCCCGATGTCGCCCGGGATCGAGTCGAGGATCTGCCGGGCGGTCTCGCTCTCGCCACAGGCCAGACGGGCCCGGGCAGCCGCAGTGGCGCACTGCGGTGCGTCCGACCCCTTCTCCAGCGCTGCCATCGCGGCCCGCGGATCGCCCTCGGCCAGATGCGCGGCCGCCGCGGCAAGCGCCAGAGCGTCGTTCACCCAGGGCGAAGGCGCCGCCGTCGGCGTCGGCTTGTCCGTGTCCAGGACATCGAGTGCCCCTTGAGGATCGCCCCGGGCCAGCAGCAGTCGTGAGCGCAGGATGGTCAGACCCATGGCCACGATCGGGTCGTGGTGGGCGGCGGACGACTGCGCGGCGATCTTGAGAGCGGTCCGTGCGGTGCGCAGGTTGTCGCGGTCGATGGCGACGGCGGCCAGGACGAGCTGGCCCACACCGGTCCGCGACGATGGTGGCAGCCCGCGGCACTCGGCCTGGGACAGTGCCGCTTGTGCGTGGGACTCGGCTTTGGCGAGCCATCCCCGCAGCACTTCGATCAAGGCCAGTCGGCTGAGTGACTCGTGCCGCGGGTAGGCCGTGGTGGGTCCTTCGGCGGTGCGTGCCGCGGTGGAGAGCACGGCTTGGGCGGCTTCGAAGCGGCCTGCCCACAGCAGGGCGGACCCGAGGTCGGTCTGCAGCAGCGCGGGCAGTTCCGGGTGATCGTCGAGCAGTTTCGCGGGGACTTCCCGTTCGAGCCTCTCGGCAGTGTCAGCGGCGGCCTGTGCCATGTCGGCCGATCCGAGAAGCCTGCCCTCGAGGGCCAGGAGGAAGGCGTAGCTCAGTTGGACGGTGGAGGTGCCGACGGGACTGTCATCGTGCAGGTGTTTCCCGGCTTTGCGCAGATGGTCGAGGCCGCTGTCGAGATCGTAGTGGGCGAGCTCGCATGCTGCACGGATGAGTTCCGGGGCGGGACCCGCAGTCTCCGGCGGCATGGTGGCGAAGAGGTCCGAGAGCCGAAGCGCATCCAGGCCGGTGAAGAGCCGGCCGATCGCCAGGTTGTCGACGAACTGGGAAGCGGCGAACTCCCAGTCGCCGGCGGCGGCGTGCGGGAGGGCGTCGGCGAGCCGCCCGGCTGTGCACAGCCATCGGGCGGCTCGGCGGTGCAGTTCGGTTTCGAGCCCCGGGTGGCGGGCGCGCAGATGGACTTGGAGGATTTCGGCGAAGAGCGGGTGATGCCGGTACCAGGAGTGCCCCATGGGCTCGATGAACGCGTTCGCGCGTTGCAGCCGGAACAGAAGGGGTGCCGCGTCCTGCCGTCCGGTCAGGGCGTTTGCCAGGTCGGGGTGGGTTTGGTCCAGGATGCTCGTCCGCAGCAGGAGATCCTGGGTTTCGACGCTCTGGGTGTCGAGCACTTCGGCCAGGAGGAAATCCGCCACGGTGCTCTGGCCCGCCTCGAACTCTTTGAGGAAGGACTCCGGGTCGGCGGCCCGCTGTGTGGCAAGCGCCGACAGCCGGATTCCGGCTGCCCATCCCTGGGTCCGCTCGGTCAGCGCGCGGGCGCCCTCCGCGGACAACGACAGGCCGTGCCGGCACAGTAGGTCGGCCGTTTCCTGTTGTGTGAAAGCCAGGTCGGCGGCGCGGATTTCGGTGATCTCGCCGGCGGCGCGGTAGCGATGGAGGGGGAGCAGTGGTTCGGTGCGGCTGATCAGCGCGAGCCGCAGCCCTGGCCTTGCGTGGCGGAGCAGGAACTGCACCTGGGAGGCGATCTCGGCCGAGGTCACCCGCTCGAATTCGTCGAGCACGAGCAGCAAGGGCTCGCCCAGACTGCTTAGATGCACCGACAGGCGCGCCAGCAGGTGCGAGTCGACCTCATTCGCGCGCGCGGGGGTGCCAATGTTCTCGGGCAGCACGAGGCCGTGGCGCCGCAGGGCTGCGAGCACGTAGGCCCAGAAGACGCCGGGTGCGTCGTCCCCGTGCTCCAGCGTCAGCCAGGCTGCGGGCCCTGGAGCGGGAGCCGAGCGGATCCAGTCCGCAGCGAGCAAGGTCTTGCCCGCGCCGGCCGGACCGTTCACCAGTGTCAGGGGGCACAGCATGTTCTCGGACAGCTGCTGGATCAGGCGCGGCCTGCGGACATAGGTCTTCGGGATCGGCGGGACGGCGAACCGGGCCGCGAGAATCGGGTCGCCGTTGGGCATCAGCGCCGGTGGCGGCACGGTGGACTGCCGCTGCCTGGACGCCAACTGGTCAGCTGAGATGTGTGGCATGGCTGCCCCGGGACGATTCGCGACACGTTCATTTCGATGATCCCCGTGGCCGTCGAGCGCGGCAAGGCGGGCTGAAGTGAGAAAGTGCCGCCCGGCGACGACACCGTCCATCGTCCGGATCTTCACCCTGTGGGGGTGAGGCTGCAGGGCAGGACCCCGCTGCACGGTGGACGTACCAATGGCGGCCGGCGCCCAATGATCGTGGGCGTTTGCAGTGGCCCTGAGGCAGAGTCCCCCGGGGCGGGCGGAGCGCGAGGGAAGGAATTTCACGGACGACATCCAGCGTCAGATCCTGCCCATCCCGGACGTGCCGCGGCCGGGCACCATCACCTACGACGCCAGGGACCCGGACACCTCGTTCCCGCCGATCGTGCCCCTGCGGCCCCCGCGAGGTGCGCCCAACGTGATGGTGATCCTGCTCGACGACGTCGGCTTCGGCGCGCCCAGCGCATTCGGCGGGCCGTGCCGGACCCCGGTCTTCGAGCGCCTGGCCGACGGCGGTCTGCGCTTCACCCGCTTCCACACCACCGCACTGTGCTCACCGACCCGCCAGGCGCTGCTGACCGGACGCAACCACCACTCCGTGGGCATGGGGGGCATCACCGAGATCGCCACCTCGGCCCCCCGGCTACAGCTCGATCCGGCCCAACACCAAGGCGACGCTGCCCGAGATTCTCAGGCTCAACGGCTACTCGACGGCGCAGTTCGGCAAGTGCCACGAGGTTCCGGTGTGGCAGACCAGCCCGGCCGGTCCGTTCGACGCCTGGCCGACCGGCGGAGGCGGCTTCGAGCACTTCTACGGATTCATCGGCGGGGAGACCAACCAGTACGACCCGGCCCTGTACGACGCGACGACCCCGGTCGACCCGCCGAAGACGGCCGAGGAGGGCTACCACCTCACCGAAGACCTCGCCGACCGGGCCATTCTCTGGATCCGCCAGCAGAAGACGCTGATGCCGGACAAGCCGTTCTTCTGCTATTTCGCGCCGGGCGCCGTGCACGCGCCGCACCACGTCCCCAAGGAGTGGTCCGACCACTACCGCGGCAGGTTCGACCAGGGCTGGGACGCCGTCCGCCAGGAGACCCTGGCCCGCCAGAAGGAACTGGGCGTCGTGCCTGAGAACGCCGAACTGACCCGGCGCCACCCGGAGATCCCAGCGTGGGACGAGATCGATCCTGCGCTGCGGCCCGTGATCGCCCGGCAGATGGAGGTCTACGCCGGCTTCCTCGAACACACCGACCACCACATCGGCCGGGTCGTCGACGCCCTGGAAGACCTCGGGATCCTCGACGACACCCTGCTGATCGTGATCACCGGCGACAACGGCGCCTCCGCCGAGGGCGGGCTGCACGGCAGCTTCAACGAGATGCTCCTGTTCAACGGCATGTCCCAGATCGAGACGCCGGAGTTCCTGACCGCGCACATCGACCAGTTCGGCACCCCGGATGCCTACAACCACTACGCGGTGGGCTGGGCGCACGCCATGGACACCCCGTACCAGTGGACCAAGCAGATCGCCTCGCACTGGGGCGGCACCCGCAACGGCACCATCGTCCACTGGCCGGGCCGACTGCGGGCAGCAGGTGAGATCCGCAGCCAGTTCACCCACGTCATCGACGTCGCCCCCACCGTCCTCGAAGCCGCCGGACTGCCCGAGCCCACGACGGTCCACGGGGTGCTGCAGTCGCCGATGGAGGGTGTCTCCCTGCTCTACTGCCTCGACGACGTCGGCGCCCCGAGCGCCACGACCAGCAGTACTTCGAGATGCTCGGCAACCGCGGCATCTACCACAAGGGCTGGTCCGCCGTCACCAAGCACCGCACCCCGTGGCTGATCGGACAGGGTGGACACCTGTCCTTCGACGACGACGTGTGGGAGCTCTACGACGGCACCACCGACCCGACACAAGCCCATGACCTGGCCGCCGAGATGCCGGACAAACTGCACGAACTACAGCGCCTGTGGCTGATCGAGGCCACCCGGTACAACGTCCTTCCCATGGACGACCGCACGCTCGAGCGGTTCAACTCCGACCTCGCCGGACGGCCCGAACTGATCCGCGGCGACGCCCAACTGCTGTACGACGGCATGGGCCGGCTCACCGAGAACAGCCTGGTGAACATCAAGAACAAGTCCTTCTCGGTGACCGCCGAAATCGCCTCCACCGACGGCCCGGTCTCAGGCGTCATCCTCGCCCAGGGCGGAACCTTCGGCGGCTGGAGCCTGTACGCCAGGGAAGGCCACGCCAAGTTCACCTACAACCTGTGCGCCATGGAACTGGCCGAGATCGAGGCCGACCGCCCGGTCCCGCCCGGGGAACACCAGGTACGGATGGAATTCGACTACGACGGCGGAGGCGTCGCCAAGGGCGGCACCGTCTCCCTGTTCTACGACGGGGACAAGGTCGGCGGGGGACGGGTGGAACACACCGTTCCCTTCATCTTCTCCGGGGATGAGACCGCCAATGTGGGAGTGGACAAGGGCACCCCGGTCGCTCCCGACTACGAGCAGCTGAACGGCCAGTTCACCGGTGACATCCACTGGATCCAGGTCACCACCGGAAGCAACGACGCAGACCGCTACATCGAACCCGAGGAGCGCATCCGCATCGCTATGGCCCGCCAGTAACCGTCGGGCACTGCAGGGCCGGGTCGAAGCCCAGCCGATGCCTCGGCGCTGCGGTCGGTGTCCGGTGCGGGCGGGGCGTCAGCTGCCGAGGATCTTCGCCTTCTGGGCCTCGAACTCGGCCTCGGTGAGAATGCCCTGTTCCTTGAGTGCGCCGAGGTCCTTCAGCTGGTCGATCTTGCTGCTCATGTCGGCCGTCGGCGCGGCGGGAGCGGGCGCGGCCTGCACGGGAGGCTCGGGCGCTGCCTGCTGGACGTCCTGCTCGGCCCAGCGCCCGGCCTGGCGCCGGGAAACGCGGTTGGAGACCGCGGTGGCGGTCCCGGCGACGACGGCGGTGCGCGCGACACCGCGAAGCAGACCTGGCATGGTGCATCTCCTCTGCTGACGGGAACCGGGTCAGGACGCGGATTCGGCCGCGTCGAGTGCGGCCAGGATCTCCTGGACCGGGATACGGCCGTTGGCGACCAGCCGGCCCCCGCCACGGCGCAGGGCTGCCGCGAAGGGTCCGGCCCATACGTTCTCGTAGACCAGGATCCCCGCGGAGCTGCCGGGCTCCAGGACCCCGCTCACGTCGTCGATCTCGTCCTGGCCGAGCAGGCCCGAGGAGACGCCCTCGAAGACGGCCAGGTCCAGCTGCCTGTCACCGGTCAGGTCGGCCAGCTCGACGCCGCGGACGGTTCCGTCCAGATCCTTCGTGACGAAGATCAGGTCCAGGATCCGGATGATGCCCCGATCGACCAGGTCGACCAGCAGGGGCAGTCCCTCGCCGGTCATCCGGCTTCCCGGGAACTCCACCACCAGGTAGTCGATCGGCCCCGGCTCGTCTGTCTGGGTTGGCTCGTTGCTCACGTCGGCTCCTCACCGGGTCGGACCTCGACGCAGTCCCCACACTCGTGCATGCGCCGAGCGGTTCGGCCGTCCTTGCTCGGCGGGCGGTCCTGCCATCGCCGATGCGGGATCGGGTGTGTATCGCGTCGTCTCCGTCATTGCAGCAGCGGAAGGATCACACCGCATCTCGGCCGTGGACGACCCTGTCCACGGCCTCGCCGACGGCACGGCTCACCGCGCGTGTCGGCGACAGCAGCGCCGTGTCGCAAGGAGACCGGCGCGGACTCCGTCAGGGCCAGTCAGCCCGTCACCGGGTCCGCGGTGCCGACCGGTGGGTCGACCTGGCCGCCCTGGTCGAGGAACTCCACGACGGCGACGGCTCCCTGGTCGGGTGGTTACGACGCGCCATGAAAGCCGCGCGGGGCCGGGTGGTTGCTGCGCGCGAGGAGATCTGGACGGCCGTCGCGGGCCTCGATCGTGTGTGCGTACCGGGAACGGGCCTGCCCGCGGTCTTGAGGCCCGCACTCGCGCGGACCGGGCACCGCATTCGTGTCCGGAACCTGCGTGGGCCCCCGCTCATGGGGTGCGGGGGCCACGCGGGTCCGGGCGGGACTCCGGGTCTCCGCGGTTGGTACGGGGGCTCGCCAGCCCCGTCCGTGCGTCTATCCTCGCCCGGCGGCTGGTGCGGGGGTGCTGGCGACACGCGGCGAACGGGTGAGAGGTGTGCTGCGCGGCGGGGTGCCTGCAGACGGTGCGCTGGGCCGCTCCCGGGCCGGCAAGGAAGTCGCGCATCAGCATCGTGGGACCAGTGCGGCCGGGTGACTCCAGCTACCGTTGAAACCGCAACCATGTGGGGCAGTGCCCCATCAACTCCGGGTTCCTGGGGTGCGGCGCCGCACGGCACCGGGCTGGTGCTGCACCGCGGGGGCCCGGCGTGCGGCCCGGGCTGCGCGCGGTGGGGCTGCTGTGAGCCGCCGTGGACGCGGTCGCGGTGCGGGGCGAGGCTGGCAGGGTTCCACAGCGGTGGCGGGCCGGACACGGGGGACAGTCGGCGGGACGGTTCCCGGCCGGGCCACCGCTGTGGTTCACCGCGCGGACGGTCCTGGGGACGCAGGGCCGTCCGCGCGATGCCTGCCATGGGCCGCGCGGGTCTGCGTGGGGTCACCGGACGCCATCGCCAGGGGGCGGTCCCACTGCCTGGTGCTGTGACCGGGATGGTTCCCCGGGTTGCCGCCCGGGGTGCTGGCAGTGGGACGAAGGCGGATGACGGGCGAGCAAAACCGGTTGTGAGCGCAGCCAGCGCCTGACACCGTGCGGGTTCCCGCAACTGCCATGAGGCTCGGATGACGATCTACTTCTACGGTGCCGAGGAAGTCCCCTACGGCTGCTTCTCCAACTTCTCTGCGCACAGTCTGGACCTCGACGGGCACGTGTGGCCGACCTCGGAGCACTACTTCCAGGCCCAGAAGTTCTTCGACACCCGCCATGCTGATCTCATCCGTCGGGCCCGCACGCCGTTGCGCGCCGCCGAGTTGGGCCGTGACCCGTCCAAACCGCTGCGGCGGGACTGGGACCGGGTCAAGGACGACGTGATGCGTCGTGCCGTGGCGGCCAAGTTCCGAGCGCACGCGGATATCCGCGACATCCTGTTGTCCACTGCCGACGAAGCGATCGTCGAGGACACCAGCGCCGACCACTACGGGGGCCGCGGCAGGACCGGCACTGGCAAGAACATGCTCGGCCGGATCCTGATGCGCACTCGAAGTCAACTCCGCAGCGAAGTCCAAGGACGTCACGATCGCTCCGGATAGTGACATGTGAAGTGATCGATCAAGCCGTGGCCGGGTCGGCGGGCTGGTCAGGCCGTTGAATCAGACCTGACGCCGCTCCATCGCGGCCGCCCCGATCGTGAGCCCCTCCTCTGCGCTTACGGCCGGATGCGTCGTGATCTGGAAGACGTCGCCCCAGGCCAGCCCGACCTCCATGAGCGGCGCGAACTGCTCCGCCCGGAAGACCACCACGACCGCCGGACTCTCGGTCGAGGTCCAGTACTCGCCCAGCACGTCGAGCCCCTCGGGATACTGCCACTGCGCTCTGCGGCCCAGCGCGCCGTCGCGCTGCTCCCGGCTGAGCCCGGGCTGCCAGTCAAGTGTCATGACGTACAGCACGATGCCTCCTGCGGTACGAGGAGAACCCCTACCCCACCCACGCTAGGAGCGCGTACTCAGACCCGCACCCCGGGGAGCGGGAGCGGGTCCTTGGCAGCCAACCGTCCTCGCCGTCGGCTCCTCTGCCGCCGACACGGCTGTAGACGGCGGAGTTCTCCGAGCGCGGTCCACTGCCGTTCGGTCAGGTCCGGTGCGGTGGTGTGGTCGTCGGGCACTGGCCGATTTTACGAGCGGCCCTGTCCCTGCGTGACGTCGACCCGGTCCACTCGTTGGTCCCGGGGAGACCACCCCCATGGTCCACTTGCCGGGGCGGCGCACCGTGTCATGACCGCGCGTCGCCCCGGCCCCCACGGGGTGGTTTGCCAGTAAGGGCTTGCGGGAAAACTAAGCGTTGCTTCCCTTGCTGGCGTTCGTTGTTGTGGTATGGACGAGATAGATGTGTCGCTGGCTGCGAAGTTCGGTGCACTCCTGCCGCATCTGGACGAGCGGCAGCGGCGTCTGCTGCTGGGAGCCGAGGCGCGGACCCTTGGGCAT
>NZ_JBGCCS010000039.1:0-59035 GCF_041262645.1 Streptacidiphilus sp. EB129 | reverse complement strand
CACACACCCACCAGGCACAACCCGAAGAAATCCAGGCCGTCCTCACCGCCTGGGCACTCGCCGGAACATGACCACCGAGAACCGCGAAACACGAGCGATCCTGTGGGGCTCGGAAATGCGAATCTGGGGTTGGCCTGCGGTTCTGTGGTAGGGCGAGTGAGGTGTGGTCAGGCAGCGATCTGGTACTCGTGGGTGAGTCCGCCCAGGACGGATCTTCGGCGGATCCAGTAGTCCGCCAGATTGATGGGCGCCGGCGGCGCGGGATCAGCGAGGAGAGCGCCGCCCTCCAGAACCGGTCGGCCGGCTCATAGCGGACCCTGACGATCTGACGCCGCAGGACCGCGTTCTCGTGCCGAAGTACGGGCAGCTCGACCTCCTTGGACACGTCGCGGCAGAGCAAGACCGTCACGGAACTCAGAACGCGCCGCGTCACACGGTAAGCCATCGACAAGAACATCGCGCCAGGACAGAGCGGCGTGCACCGGCCGCGCGGGGCTGCTCCCCGGTCTACCGGGGACCGCAGAGGCCACCTCGATCTCCGCGCCGCCCCTCCCGGCAACCGATGAACGATTCCGCTGCGCCTTCTTCGGACCTGACAGGCCGGGGAACAGCCCGGCCGGGACTGGTGCAACCCGCTGGCACCCGTGACGTCCCGTCACCCGTGGACCAGTGCCGGGCGGTGCCGGCGGTTTCGCCCGGCCAGTTCCTGCGCCGTCACACCCGCGGACCCGAGGACAGAACCGACCCCGGTGCTCCGAGCGTCATGAACACCGTGTAGGCAGGGAGTTCTGCCCGTTCCGGTCGATCCGCTTACGCAGTACCGCCTGGAGGGGAACCCCGCCCGTGAACAAGCCCATCCGACGGGTATCGGTGTTCTGCCTGGTATTGGTGCTGGCACTGATGATCCGCGTGAACTACGTCCAGGGAATCGAAGCCGGCTCCCTGAACACCAACAAGAACAACGCGCGCGTCGCCATCGAGGCCTACAGTTACCCGCGCGGCAACATCATCGTCGGCGGACAGCCGGTCACCAAGGACCTCCTGGTCAACGGCAACAAGTACAAGTACCGCCGCGCCTACACCGACGGGCCGATGTACGCGCCGGTTACCGGCTTCTCCTCGCAGGTTTTCGGCAGCAAGTCGCTGGAACTCGCCGAGGACCCGATCCTCAGCGGCGACGACTCCCGGCTGTTCTTCCGTAACGCCCTGGACCTGATCACCGGCAAGCCCAAGCAGGGCGGGGACGTCGTCACCACGATCGACCCCAAGGTGCAGAAGGCCGCGTGGGACGCCTTCCAGAGCGCCGACAAGAAGGGCGCCGCCGTGGCCCTGGACCCGACCACCGGCGCGATCCTCGGCCTGGTCAGCGCACCCTCCTACGATCCGAGCACGATCGCGGGCGCCGACAGCGCAAGCGCCGCTGCCTGGACCAAACTGACAACAAACGACCCCACGAACCCCATGCTCAACCGGGCCCTTCGGCAGACCTATCCGCCCGGCTCCACCTTCAAGCTGATCACCTCGGCCGCAGCGCTGGAGAACGGTGTCATCACCGACATCAACGCCACGACGCAGTCCCCCGACCCCTACATCCTTCCGCAGACCACCACCAAGCCGGTCAACGAGGCCAACGACAACTGCGCCGATGTGTCGATGAACGACGCGCTCAAGGTGTCCTGCAACACGGTCTTCGCCAAGATCGGCGACCAGATCGGCACCGCCAAGATGGTCGCCGAGGCGCAGAGGTTCGGGTTCAACAACCCCACCATGCTGATCCCCGTGGGCGTCGACGCGAGCAACTACGACACCACCATGGACCGCCCCCAGAACGCTCTGTCGTCCATCGGCCAGTTCGACACCCGCGCCACCCCGCTGCAGATGGCCATGGTCGCCGCCGCCATCTGCAACAACGGTTCGCTGATGCAGCCCTACCTGGTCTCCCAGCTGCGCTCCGCCAACCTCTCGGTGATCGACCAGACCCAGCCCAGGCAGCTCTCCCAGGCCACCACCCCGCAGGTCGCCGCGCAGATCCAGACCATGATGGAGAACGTGGTCCGCAACGGCACCGGGCCCAACGCACAAATCCCCGGGGTTAGTTCTGGAGCGGTTGATGAGATCCTGTCCGATGAGCGTGTCCGGAAGATCGTGTAAGTCCGTGATGTGACAGTCTGGCCAGGGTCCGGTGTCCGGGCCTTTGGCCAGGCGGAACGGACGAGTGATGACGGACAAGACTGAATCGGTCGTTGGACCGGCCGGGGAGGCGTTGGTCGGCGAGGTCGTCGAGCGGCTGATGGACAGTGCTGACGCCTCCGGGACGGCCCTGCTGGGTGAGGGCGGGCTGCTGACGGAGATCACCAGGGCGGTGCTGGAACGGGCCCTGGACGCGGAGATGTCCGAGCACCTGGGCTACGAGAAGCACGACCCGGCGGGCCGGGGCTCGGGCAACTCGCGCAACGGGACCTCGGCCAAGACCGTGCTGACAGATGTCGGCGCGGTGACGTTGGCGGTGCCCCGGGACCGCAACGGCGAGTTTGAGCCGCAGCTGGTGCCGAAGAACGCCCGGCGGCTGGCGGGGTTCAACGAGCGGATCCTGTCGCTGTACGCGCGCGGGATGAGCGTGCGCGACATCCGCTCGCACCTGGCCCAGATCTACGGGGTCCAGGTCAGCCCGGACCTGATCAGCAAAGTGACCGACGCGGTGGCCGACGAGCTGGCCGCGTGGCAGAGCCGGCCGCTGGACGCGGTCTGGCCGATCATCTACATCGACGCGCTGCGGGTGAAGATCCACTCCGGGTCGGTCACCTCGAAACCGGTCTACTTGGCCGTCGGGGTGGACATGGACGGGCGCAAGGACGTGCTGGGCCTGTGGGTGGGAGCCGAGGGCGAGGGCGCCACCACGTGGATGGCCGTGCTGTCCGAACTGCGCAACCGGGGCGTCGAGGATGTGTGCATCGTGGCCTGTGACGGCCTGAAAGGCCTGCCCGACGCGGTGACCGCGACCTGGCCCAGGGCCACGGTCCAGACCTGCGTGATCCACTTGATCCGCGCCTCCCTGCGGCTCACGTCGATCAAGGACCACCCCAAGCTCGTGTCGGCCCTGCGGGCGATCTACACCGCGCCCACCGAGCAGGCCGCCGGGCTGGCCCTGGAGGAACTGGCCGGCTCCGAGCTCGGGGCCCGCTGCCCGGCTGTGATCCGCACCTGGCGCGCGGCCTGGAGCGAGTTCACGCCCTACCTGGCCTTTCCGCCCGCGATAAGGAAGGTCGTCTACTCCACGAACATGGTCGAGTCGATCAACTCCCGGCTGCGGAAGGCCACCCGCAACCGCGGCCACTTCCCCTCGGAGCAGGCCGCGTTGAAGGTGCTCTACCTCGCCGTCCGGGAACAGATCAACCCCAAGGCGCGCGACGCCAACCACGTCGCCGCACACTGGAAGGAAGCGCTGAATCAGTTCTCACTCTTCTTCGAGGACCGGCTCAGCATCCAATGACACCAAACGACTTACACAAGATCGCTGACACGCCCTGTCCGATCACTGCGATCGGGCGGGATCTTGTGGTTTCGGGGTCTTGTTGATGTTGCTGCGGGTGGTGGGTGGCGTCGGCGGGTGGTTCCGGGTGCTCGGTGTCGAGGGTCTGGGGGTGGTTCGCGGTGCGGAGGGCATGCTGGGAGGGCCGCTGGGCTGCGGGGCCGGTGCGGAGTGTGGTGGGGCTGTGCGGATTACCGGTCTCCTCGTCAGTCGAGCGGTGGGGGACGTCCGTTCGGAGTCGGCCCGGCTGCGGGGGGATCGCTGCTGGGCGGTGTGCTGGTGTGCTCGGTGTCCGGTGGGGGTTGGCCGGTGGTGCGGTGCCAGTCGTGGAGGATCTGCAGGTTGAGCATGCAGATCATCAGGGCGACGAGGAGGGCTTGGGCGGCGCGGCCGTGGGCGAGGCGTCGTTTGGGTTCGGCCAGGTCGATGCGGTGGCCTTTCGCGCGGCCGTTGATGCCTTCGTTGTGGGCGCGGATCGGTTTGTAGGCGTCGTGCCAGTCGGGGCTGAGGTAGTGTCAGTCCTGGTGGAACTTGTCGAGTTTCCCCAGCTCACCGGGCTTGATCGTGATCGTGGGCTGCTGGCAGATCATCGGCAGGCTCTTCTTGGTCGGCGGGCGGAAGCGTTCGGCGGGGGTGATCTGGACGGCGGGCTTCGCCGCGGGGTGGGCCGCCAGGGCGCGTTGGTCGGTCAGGTCGACCACCGTGGCGGGACCGGTGGGGTGCTGGTGGAGGCGGTTGAAGCGCGGGCATGTCACCGACGGGGAGGGTCCGGCGGCCGGGCACTGCAGGCGCATGGTTCCCTGCGGGCCGGGGCCCTGCTTGAGCTTGAGGAAGTAGGGCTCGCGGGCGGCGATGCGCTCCACCAGCTGGGGGTCCAGGCGGCGGATGTCTTGGTCGTCCAGGCCCGTGGTTGCGTTCGCGAGTGCTTGGGGGGTGTTCGGGCAGGCCAGCGAGCCGTCGATGAGCGGGATGCCGTGGTGGGTGCCCTGGACGCCGCGCTGGTCCTGCTTGTAGTCCAGCGCCAGGAGGTAGCCGGCCCGGCGGACGTGGAGCTGGAAGTGCTCAGTGGTCTGATCGGTGTAGGCGCGGTCGGCGGCCAGCAGCCCGACCGGCAGGCCGAGCGGGGACAGGGCGGTCAGGGCGTGGACGGCGTTGGGGCCCGGGCGTTTGCCGCCGGTGTCCAGGACCAGGCCCAGCGCCAGCTGCGGGTGACGGCTGACCCGCTGGCCGGCGTGGTGGTGGCTGGTGGGGTGGCGGCGGCTGGCGGCGACCAGGATGGTGGCGCTGTGGCCGAAGGTGCCGTCTGTGTCGCCGGCGCTGTAGTGGAAGCCGGCGGTGGTCTCGATCGATCCGAGGTCGCGGAAGGTGTTGGAGGGTTTGTGCCAGGCCGGGACGGCGGTGGTGTCCGCGCCGACGTCGCCGTTCCAGTGCTTGAACGCGCCGCGACCGATCGCCAGGCGCACGGATGCCAGCACGAGCCGGTCGCTGATCTGCTGCAGCACCGCGCGCCGCCGCGCGTGCTCGGGGTCGGTGTCCTCCCAGGTCGCGGCGTGGGCGTCGGCCAGGGCCTGGGGCAGGCGGCGACGTCGGTCGCACCGGGCCGGGTCCAGTGCGGTGGTCAGGCGGTCGAGGGAGCGGTAGACCCGTCGGCAGAACGCGATCCGGCCGTGATCGTCATCCGGGTCAAGGACCGGGACGCCGAGCCAGTCCTTCGCCGCAGGCCGGAGTTCGTCCAGCAGCACGCGGCAGGCATCGGCCAGCGTCACGCTGGCGTGGTAGTGCAGCGCGAGCATGAGCGCGCCCAGCACCGTTCGCAGCGGCAGGCCCTCGGGTCCGGGTCGGCCCTGCAGTTCGGCATCGATCAGTTCCAGGACGCCGGAGGTGTGCAGGAGGTGGTCGAGCTGGCCGACCTTCGAGTCCGGGATCAGTGCCGGTGCGTCGGTCACCGCTCGTGGACGGCAGGTGCGGATGGCCTGGGGGTCGCGCCAGGCGCGCGGCAGGGTCACCGGGTCGGTCCGCGCAGCAGGCGTGCGGCGTCCTGGTCCTCGAGCGGGGGCACGAAGTGCTGGTAGCGGTTCAGGGAGGCGGTCGAGGCCAGCCCGGCGGCTTTCGCGATCAGGCCGTGGTCCAGGTGGGCCCGCATCAGTTCCACGATCCAGCTCGCCCGCAGCCGGCCTGCCGACAGGGCCGCCAGCCCCGGGTCGGGGCGGTGGCCGCGGGTCCAGGAACTGACCAGGTTCTTCGCTCCCTCGGTGGTGCGGCCGGGGCGGAACAGGAATCCGGGTCCGGCTTGAACGGCGAGGTCGTGCAGCAGGTCCTCCCAGCCTGCGCGGGCCACGACCAGGCGGTTCAGGCCGGTGTGGGCAAGGGGATGGTCTGGCTGGTGGCGTCGCAGGTCGGTGCCGCGGGTCGCGGCGATCTCCCGGGGCGCGAGCCCGAAGCCCGCTCCCAGGCCCATGAGCGCGAGGGCGTCGGTGCGCTGCTGTCCGCGCAGGCGCGTCGCCCAGCGCCGCAGCGCGACCAACTCCGCTTCCTCGTAGGGGGTGTGGGGGTGGGCGGGTGCGTGCAGGCGGGCCGGGGCCGGCTCGCCGCGATCACTCCAGGCCAGTGCGTCGCGCACCCGGCGAAGCGTGGTGCGGTAGGTCTGCGCGGAGGTGGGGGCGCCGGTGGTGGCACGGTCCAGGACGTAGGCGTCGATGACCTCGGTGCGCAACCAGGCGTCGGGGTCCCGGGGCAGTCCTGCGGCTTCGGCCCAGATGGCGAGGTGTGCGGTGACGTGCAGGAGTTGGCCCACGTCGTAGGGGACGGCGGTTGCGGTGGCCGCGACCACGGCGCGGACGGTCGGGGCGATCTGGTCCCAGGCCGGTGGCGGGTGGCGGGTGGCGGGGGCGGTAGTGGGTGATCTTCGCGGAGGTTGGCGGGGTCGAGGGTCACTCTCCACGCATACCGGCTGGTCAAGCAGCCGTCAGGGTTTTGGTGCAGATCGACGGACAGGATGGTGCTCGCATGGTCGGTGGACGCGCCTTGTTGACCGAACTAACTGATGAGTTTTCCCAGGTCAGTGGCCCTTTTACTGGCCTGGCTGCTAGCGTCCGGGCATGGTTGATCCGAGGGGTCCCGAGCGGGATCTGACGTGCTTCGTGCTGCCCGCGATCGGGCGCTTGGCCAAGACTGACGACCCGTGGGAGCCGTATCAACTGCTCGCCCCGGACGGGGCGATCGTGAGGCCTGTGGCCGAGTACTTCAAGGACGTGCAGGCGTCGGGCAGCCCGGCCACGACGCTCCGCTCCTACGGGTTGGACCTGCTGCGGTGGATGCGCTTCCTATGGGCTTGGGGCATCGAATGGAACCACGCCGGCAGGACCGACGCGCGGGACTTCGCGCGCTGGATGCAGCTGGCCGACAAGCCTGTCAGACCCCACTGGCGCCACGAGCACGCGCCCACCACGGTGGCCGACACCCATGCCGGCAGCCGAGCCGGAACGACGGCGCCGGGGACACCGAATCCGGTCACCGGCAAGCCCACTCCCGGGCTGACCTACGCGGCCACGACGCGCGCGCATGCCGAGACGGTGCTTCGGACCTTCTACGACTTCCACCGCGATCAGGGCAGCGGACCGGTGCTCAACCCGTTCCCGCTGGACCGTTCGCGCCGCTCCAGCCGCCCCAACGAGCACCACAACCCGATGGACGAGTGGCGCAACGAACGGACCGGCCGCTACCGCCCGAAGGTCGTCAAACGAATCCCGCGCCGCATCCCGGACGACCACTTCAACTCGGTCTTCGCCCAGCTGAGGTCGGACCGGGACCGGGCCCTGCTCGCCTTCTGGGTCTCGACGGGCGCCCGCGCCGAGGAGCTCATCAGTGTCCACCAGGGCGGAGCCGAGCCAGGTCAGCAGCTCATCACCGTCGTCCGCAAGGGCACCCGTGAGTCCCAGCCCCTGCCCGCGTCCTCGGACGCCTTCGTCTGGCTGCGGATCTACCAGGAACAGATGCACGGCCTCGCGCCCCGGGGCCGCAACCAGCCGCTTTGGTTCACGCTGCGGCGGCCGTTCCGGCCGCTGACCTACGACGCCGCGCGCGCCATGTTCACCCGGGCGAACACCTCACTCGGCTCCAACTGGTCGCTGCACGACCTCCGGCATACTGCGGCCTACCGCCTCGCCCGCGATCCCGACATGCCGCTCACCGACGTCCAGTGGATCCTGGGACACAGGCAATTGACAACAACTCAGACATATCTGACGCCCGCGCCCGACGAAGTCATCGATCGCCTCCTGGCCCACCACGCCCGGCAGACCAAGAAGGCAGCCGACCGGCCCCAGCCCTCCCCGCCGGCACCCGGCTACGACTCCCGCTCCCTGGACGTCCTCTTCCGCAGGGACACCCCATGACAACGCTCCAGCAGCCGCTCTTCCTTGATCCGACCGCGACGGCTGCGTCGGCGCCCGGAAGCCAGGGGGCCCTTCGCAAGCGGTTCCCGCCCCGCACGGTGCCCCTGTCCTGGCCAGCCACCGAGGCGGACCGGGACCAGGTCCTCGACCGGTTGACGTCGCCGCCGTTCGTGCCCAAGCACCCGGTCACCGCATCCGACCGGCGACGCGGCCTGCGGCAGGTGCTCGACTGGCTCGGGAACCAGGCGGGCGGCACTTGGCAGGAGCGGTGGAAGAACTCCGGAGCCGAGCAGGTCGGCGGGAAGCTCTGGCGGCACCTGACCGAAGGAACCCCGAACACGCACATCTCGACGGGCCTGCTGATCCTGATCTGCGCAGACGTCATCCGTCCCAGTACGGCTTGGATGCTCGGCCGCAAGCTCAGCCACCTGCAGAAGGTGATGTCCCAGGTCAGAGACCCCGACGGCCTGGCACTCCTGCAGGACCAGGCGGAGACAGACGGCATTCCCGGCCAGGTGGCCCGCATGGCGGGCACCCGGGCCGCGATCATCCTGGCCTGCAAGGGAGGCACCGTCAGGGACATCACCGTCGGCGACTGCGTGGAACTGCTGGACACCCAGGACGCGGTCCAGAGCGAGGGCGGCGGAAAGCTGGTCCTCTACCAGTTGCTGCACCGCGTCGGCCTCTTCCCTTCGGACGCCCCCAGCACCATCCGGGCCTTCCGGGCGGCCCTGGGCCAGCGCAGTCCCGAGGAACTCGTGGACCAGTACCAGATCGCCTGCCGACCAGTGCGCGACCTGCTGGTGGACTACCTGCGCGAACGCCAGCAGAGCGTGGACTACGCGACGTTGAGGCAACTCGGCCGGATCTTGGCCGGCTTGTTCTGGCGCGACCTGGAAGCCCACCACCCAGGCATCGAGTCCCTACGGCTCCCGCCGACCGTCGCCGCCGCCTGGAAGCAACGACTGCAGACGAAGGAGAGCACGAGTACAGACACCGCAGGTCAGAGCGTCACCCGCGTCAGTGTCCGCGAGAGCGCCCGGTCAGTCCTGATCACCGTCCGGGCGTTCTACCTGGACCTGGCCCAATGGGCGGCCGAGGACCCGGGGCGCTGGGCGCCGTGGGCCGTGTCCAGTCCGATCACCGCAGCGGAGACGAACCGCAGGAAGGAACGCGGCCGCCAGAAGTCCCGGTCCGACCAGCGAACCCGCGAACGCCTCCCCGTCCTACCGGTCCTGGTCAAAGTCGCCGACCAACGCCGACACGAGACGGCCACACTCCTGGAGGACTGCCGCACAGTGCTGCCCGGCACGCTGTTTACCGCCGCGGGCCGCACCCTGCTTCGACCGCGGATCCGCGGATCGGCAGGCATCAAGGTCTGGGCGGAGGAAGTGGCCGCTGACCCCGATGGTCCGCGCGGTCCCCGGCGGGACCTCTCGTGGGAGGAGTACGACGCCTTCTGGGCCTGGGCCGCCATCGAGGTCCTGCGTCACACCGGCATCCGCATCGAAGAGCTCGGCGAGCTCAGCCACCACTCCTTCATCCAGTACACCCTGCCGAGCACCGGCGAGGTCGTCCCCCTGCTGCAGATCGCCCCGTCGAAGACCGACCAGGAGAGGCTGCTGCCTGTTGACTGAACAAGGGGGACGGTTTCTGCAGTTCAGGAGGTGCATCGCGGCTTGTCCTGGCAAGGTCTCGCATCATGACCGGAGACGATGAGCTGTCCAGGGACCTGGCGGCGTTGGTGGTACCTCAGGCTGGTCGGCTGTTAGCCACCGGCGATCGTTACGAGCCCTACCGGCTGGTCGACGGTGAGGGGATGGCCGTGGCTGCTGCCACTGACTACTTCCGGGACCTGCTGGCGGCGGGGCGGGCCGAGTCCACGGTCCGCTCCTACGGGATGGATCTTCTGCGGTGGTTCCGGTTCCTCTGGGCGGACAGCGGGGTGGCCTGGGACCGGGCGACTCGCATCGAGGCCCGTGATTTCAGCCGGTGGCTGCAGGTCGCGGGCAAGCAGTCGCGGCCGCACTGGCGCGTCCAAGCGGGAGGCGGAGCCTTGGTCTCTGGTCCGGTTGGTGGGGCGCTCGCCCCCTCGGTCCGCGCGCATTCCGAGACGGTGCTCCGCGCTTTCTACGACTTCCACCTGGATGCCGGCAGCGGACCGATCATGAACCCGTTCCCGCTGGACCGGAACCGTCACGGCGGCCGGGCTCACGCGCACCACAATCCCATGGAGCCCTACCGCGCTGAGCGAAGCGGGCGGTATCGGCCGAGAGTGCCCAATCGGATTCCCCGCAGCGTGCCGGACAGCGAGTTCAACGAGATCTTCGCAGGGCTGCCCTCGCACCGGGACCGGGCGCTGGTCGCCTTCTACGTCTCCACCGGGGCCCGCGCCAGCGAACTGCTGTCCGCCACTTTGGCAGGTGTCGACCCGGGACGGCAGGTGATCACCGTGGTCCGTAAGGGCACTCGCGAACTGCAGGAGCTGCCTGCGTCCACCGACGCGTTCGTGTGGCTGCGGCTCTACCAGGTGGAGATGGCCGAGTTGATCCCCAAGGGACGTAGGCAGCCGCTGTGGTGGGCCTCGCGTCCTCCCGTCCGTCCGCTCACCTATCACGCGACGCACCGCATGTTCGAACGGGTCAACAGCCGGGTCGGCCTGTCGGCGACGCTGCACTCGCTGAGGCACACGGCGGCCTACCGAATGGCGGAGGACCCCGCCCTGCCGCTCACCGATGTCCAGTTCGTACTCGGACATGCCCAGCTCACGACGACTCAGATCTATCTGACCCCACGCAAGGAGGACGTGATCCGCCGCGTGCTCGCGCATCACGCCGAGCAGACCCGGCAGGCGATCGACCGGGCGCGTCCCGCCCCGGCCCCCGGCTACCGGCCCGAGACGCTGGACGTCCTGTTCGGAAACAGGATGCCATGACCGAGGTACTGATCGCTCCGGGTATCGCCGCCCGGCCCTCGAAGACACAGCGCGAATCGACGCGGGTCGGCTTCCCCGCGCGTCCCGTGGTCCTGGACTGGCCCGCCACCCGGCAGGAACATGGAGAGCTGTCGGAACAGCTCATGCGCGGGCCGTTCGTCCTGGAGAACGCCAACAGCCAGGAGCGGCGCGTCCGCGGGCTGGCCTGGCTGCTGAAGTGGCTGGCCGACCAGCCGGGTTCCACCTGGCAGGAACGCTGGCTGGCCAGCGGAGCCGACGCGGCCGGCGGTGCCTGGAGACAGGTGCCGATCAGATGGCTGCAGGAACGCGGCCGGAACTCTAAATGGCTGCGCGAGGAGTTGTCCGGATCGCTCGTCGTGGCGATCTGCGCGGACCTCGTCCGTCCCTCGCTGGGCTGCCTGGTGTCCGGCGCCGCGGGCAAAGGCTCCCTGGCCAGGAACTTGGCCAGGATCCGCGACCCGCAGGGATTCGCACGGCTGCGCGAGCTGTGTGACAGGGATCCCGGCGTCTCGGTGGCAGCCGGGAATCTCACCGTGAGACGGAGCTCCCTGATCATCGCGGCCAAGGGAGGGATGCTCGCCGACATCACGGTCGGCGACGTCCTGGAACTGCTGGACTGCGAATCGGGCACCTTCGCCGCGGCCGTCCGGGACACCAAGGTGTTCTACCGGATGCTCCACGAGATGGGGATCCTGGGCGCCCAGGCACCCGCGCGGCTGCGGGAGTTCCGCACCGCGGGCCAGCTCACACCGGCGGAGCTGATCGACCGCTACAAGCCGGCCTGCCGTCCCGTGCGCGACCTGCTGGTGGACTACCTGCGCGAACGCCAGCCCGCGATGGACTACACGAGCCTGAAGAACCTGTCCTACTACCTGGGCCAGCGGTTCTGGGGCGACCTTGAGGAGCACCATCCCGGCATCGAGGACCTGCGCCTGTCCCGGGAGGTCGCCGAGGCCTGGAAGCAGCGCCAGCGGACGAAGCCTCAGATGATCACTGCGGCGTCCGGTGAGAGGAGCCTCATCGCGGTCGAACGGATCGGCTACCGCCAGTGCCTGACACCGGTGCGCGCCCTCTACCTCGACCTGGCGCAGTGGGCGATCGAGGACCCGGGCCGCTGGGGGCCCTGGGTTGCTCCCTGCCCCGTCGGGAAGGAGGAGATCAGCCAGCGGAAATTCGAGCGACGGCGCAAAGCGCGCATGGACGCGCGCACGCGCGAACGGCTACCGGTCCTCCCGGTGCTGGTTCGCACCGTCGAGGAACGCCGCAAGGACGCCGAGGCGCTCCTGCAGGCCGCCCGCCAGACCACGCCCGGGGACGCCTTCACCGCCGCTGGCCAGACCCTGACCCGCGGCGTCGTCAAGAGCGCCTCGGAGAAGGTCTGGGCAGACGACCCGGCCACCGGAGAGCGCCGCGACCTGGAGCACGAGGAAGACCACGCGTTCTGGGCCTGGGCTGCCGTGGAGGTGCTTCGGTTCACCGGCTGCCGAGTGGAGGAACTGCTGGAGATCAGCCACCACAGCCTGATCCAGTACCGGCTCCCGACCACCGGTGAGCTCGTTCCGCTGCTGCAGATCGTCCCGTCCAAGACCGATGAGGAACGTCTTCTCGTGGTCTCACCGGAGCTCGCAGACGTGTTGTCGACCGTCATCCGCCGGGTCCGCCAGCCTTCGGGCGCGGTGCCGCTCGTCCCCGCCTACGATCGCTACGAGTGCCTGTGGCAGGCACCGTCCCCCGTGCTGTTCCAGCGTCGTTTCAAGTCCGAGAGCCGTGCGATCAGCGACAGCTCCCTACGCACGATGCTCAACACCGCTCTCGCCCACACCGGACTGGTCGACCCCGCCGACGGGCAACCCCTGCACTACACGCCCCACGACTTCCGCAGAATCTTCATCACCGACGCCATCATGAGCGGCCTGCCCCCGCACATCGCCCAGATCATTGCAGGCCACCGGGACTTGAACGTGACCATGGGCTACAAGGCGGTCTATCCCGAAGAGGCGATCCAGGCGCACCTGGCGTTTCTGGCCCGCCGCCGATCGCTGCGGCCCGGCGAGGAGTACCGGGTCCCCAGCGACGAGGAGTGGACCGAGTTCCTCGGCCATTTCGAACTGCGCAAGGTCGCCACCGGCACCTGCGGCCGCGCGTTCGGCACCCCCTGCATCCACGAGCACAGTTGCCTGCGTTGCAGCATGCACTGGCCCGATCCCGCTCAACGGCCCCGCATCGCCGAGATCCACGACAACCTGATCGCCCGGATCGCCGAAGCCGAACGTGAAGGCTGGCGCGGCGAAGCCGAAGGGCTCAAGATCAGCCTCGCCGGCGCCCGCGACAAGCTCGCTCAGATCGACCGACGCTCGCAGACCGCTGTCCCGGTCGACGTCGGCATGCCCACCATCACCCGCAACGCCGGGGTCGGCTCCGGCATCACGCCCTCCGGCAAGGACCGCACATGACCCCCGGGCCCGTCCAACTGCACGCCGCCCTGCGAGCCCAGGTCCAGGGCCTGTATGCCTGCGAGGCCGCCACCGACCTGCTCATCGCGCACGCCTCATGGCTGCACAGAGGCGACTTCGTCAACGGTTTCGTACACACCGGACCCGGACTGACCAGCGGCGTCCCGATGGCCGCCGTCAACTGGCCCGAAGCGATCACCGCGCTGGAGGAAGGACGTCTGCCGTGCTCGGGTGGGGAGCGCCGCCTACTGAAGATCGTCGCGAGCCTTGCCGAAGGAATCCCGGTGGACCTGCGGGACACGCTGACCGGCGTGGATGCGGCCACCATCAGCCTCGTCGCCGCCGCAGTCCTGCACGCCGGCGGACACAGGTGAACGCCACGACCCACCTCGACAGAAGATCGCTTCAAGTTCAGAGAATGCTGATCAGCCCGGAACTCGCCGACGTCCTGAGCCGGATCGTCCTGCGGATCCGCGACCAGCACGGCGCGGTCCCGCTGGTCGCCGCCTACGACCCACGCGAGAAGGTCTGGAACCCGCCGATGCCGCTGCTGTTCCAGCACCGCGTCGGCGTCGAGCACCGCCCGATTCCGGCAAGCGGGATCCGCAAGATGCTCGACCGCGCCCTGGCCGCCACAGGTCTGACCGACGCGGTCGGCGACCCGCTCCAGTTCCAGCCCCACGACTTCCGCAGAATCTTCATCACAGACGCGATCATGAACGGCCTGCCGCCGCACATCGCCCAGATCGTCGCAGGTCACTCCAATATCAACGCGACGATGGGCTACAAGGCTGTCTACCCGATGGAGGCGATCGAGGCCCACCGCGCCTTCATCACCCGCCGCCGCGCTACCAGACCCGGCGAGGAGTACCGCACCCCCACCAACGAGGAGTGGGATGCCTTCCTCGGCCACTTCGAGAGGCGCAAGCTCTCGATCGGCACCTGCGGCCGGGCCTTCGGCACCCCCTGCATCCACGAGCACGCATGTGTCAGATGCTCACTCCTGCGGCCGGACCCGGCCCAGCGCCCTCGACTGGTCGAGATTCGAGACAACCTCATCGCCCGCATCGCCGAGGCCGAGCGCGAGGGCTGGCTCGGCGAAATCGAAGGACTCAAGGTCAGCCTCGCCGGCGCCCGAGAGAAGCTAGCCCAACTCGACACCGAGCGAACACGCCTGAACGTCACCGTTCACCTCGGACTACCCAGCCTCCCCGAGATCGCCTCGCGCACTCACATGACCGAGGAGCCCCCTGAGTGATTCGACCCGAGATCGAGACCCTTCACTGCGAGCTCGGACCCCTCACAACGCGAACGGTTGATAGGCGAGAGCCCGATCGACCGCTTCAGCAGCCGACGCTCCAGGCCCCTGGGGCCAGAAGATCAGGTTGCAGATGTAGTCCCTCGGACAGGCAAGGGCCCTCCCGAGCTCGTCCAACCAGCCATTGACCTCGTCGTCGTCGGCATAGTCCGCATCCATGATCCGCTGCACTAGGACTCCTGCGGCCTCGCGGGTCATCTCCATAGCTGTCACCCCCTTGAACGAGAAGACAGCCTACCGAGCCCTATCTCGACCGGACGACCGCTAGTTCAGAGAAGCCCGCGCACTCCCCCCGAGGGAGCTGACCGATGATCCGGAAGCCTGGCCCCGGCAGCCCAGCGCCGACCTGGGGGCCGAGGCCGTGCGGCAGGTCTCCCACCACCTCGCGACGGTTCTCGCCGAGCGGGGGCTGAGCCTGCGCGGGGCCGCCGCCGCCTCGGGAGTGAACCGGCAGGCCATCGCCGATCTCCTGGCCGGGCGCTCGTGGCCCGACGTCGCCACCGTCGCCCGCCTGGGGGGCGCGCTGAGCGCGGACCTGTGGCCGCCGTCGCCGAGGTGACACCGGATCGGACACCGCCGTCCTTCCCCGCCCGCGATCCGGTCACAACCGGTCACGAGCGTGCAGGAGTACGGCTCGACGCCCCCAGGCGCGGTGGTCGCCACTACGCTCGAAAGCGCGCGAGCCACCGCCACTGATGGGCGCTCACGCGACCCGCGGTGCCGCAGGGCTGCAATCCCGCGCGGCACCGCACCAACTCTTCTCCGCAGGTCACCGCGCCTGGGCGCCTCCCAGTCGGGCGGCGTGCCCGTTGATGCCCGCGGCGATCGCGAACACGCCCTTGTCGATCTCGGCCAGCCACCCGGTCTCCACCAGCCGCTTCAGCCGGGCCCGGACCGTCTCCACCCGCCGGTGCTCGTCCGGTTCGCCCATCGCCGCCGCGACCTCCTTCGCCCGCATCGGCCGCCCGGCGCTGACCATCATCACCACCACCTGCTCGTTCACCGGATTCAGCTTCTGCGGCTCGGCGCTTTGAGCCGGAGCTGACACGGCGGGCGGCAAGGGGCCGGTCAATGGAACGTCCAGGACGGTGCTGGCCGCCGTCGCGCCGACGCTGACCCCGGCCGCTGGTGCGAAGCCGGGTTCCTCGGGGAGCGTGGCCAGGGTCTCGCGGGTGATCGTCAGCCGGACCAGGCGTTCCTCGGCCACCGTGAGCTGCCCGCGCAGGTCCTCGATCCGCTGCCGGACCGACGCCGCCTCACCATCCAGCCGCTCGAACAACGATGCCATCGCCGAACCTCCTGACCTGCCCGAGCCCCGCCAGGGCCCCGCTCGAAAGCCAGGCTTCAAACAGGCCCAGCGTCCGCAAAGCCACGGTAGGCGCTAACAAAGCCACGCCGCTCAACCAGCAGCCGCAATGCCCACAACCGACCGAGCCAGGACCAGATCTGACCCGAGGAATCCGCATCAGGACCGGGGTCCTGACCGATCGGTCCGCTCAGCGCGCGTCCAGCGCCGAGGCCCACTCCTCCAGCGCGGTGAAATCCTGCGGCAGCAGCCCCCGGCTCGGGTCGATGCGCCGCAGCAGAGCCGCCCCGCCGTGGTGCTCGGCCACCCAGTCGACGTCCGCGTCGGTGATCTCGTCGTCCAGCCAGGCGAACGGCCGCCCGCTCACCCAGTCCATGATCGCCGGAGTCTTCCAGAACACATCACCCTCTGGCTGCGGTCGCGGTGACGGCCAAACGATGACGGGCAGGTGGGGCAGCCCCAGGACCGGAGCGACGTAGCCGTTGGCCTCGTCCTCCCAGGTAGTTGCCCACACCAGTTCGAAGGGCAGCGCGGTCAGGGCTGGACCGTGCTCGGGGTTGAGCCACACCCGCAGGGGTTTGGGCGCCTTGTTCGGCAACCCGTACGCGTTCAGGCGTGCCCGCTCGGCGGCTTCCCAGCGCGGGGTCATCAGTCGGTGCGTCTCGTACCCCTGCGGCCGCTGGTGCGGCTTGGCGGCGTACGGGTTCAACGGCCCGTCCACATCCACCAGCAGCAATGGCCGCGATGACGCCCCATCCACGCTCATGCGCTGAACCGTAGCGGCAAAAGCACCCGCGAGACCTGTGGATTACGACCAGGCCCAACATGCAACCCACCGACAATGCCGGCGGGAAGCGATCACCCAGCCGACGGGAAGCGATCTTCGGAACGTCGCAGACGACCAGGCCACTCCCACTCAAGAACACCCCTCGGCGGCAAGACCGGCACCGCTCAGCACGGCGTGAACAACGCCGACAACCCGTACGCCTGGTTCGTCTCCTACGCCAAGGACGGGAACAAAGAGGTCGCCGTGGCGGTCGTGGTCGAGGACAGCAACGCCCAGCGCAACGAGATCTCCGGCTCCAGCCTGGCCGCCCCGATCGCCAAAGCGATGATGCTCGCCGCACTCGGCAAGTGAGCCTCGTCTCGGATATTCAGGTGAGATCGCGGGTCAGCAGGAATACGGTCCGGTGCGGCGGCGCAGCCTGGAAGGTGGGCCAGGCGGGGCCGCGCTGGATCACTGCACGGTGCGGTGCTGGGGCTAGCGTGGGGCTTCGATGCTGGTGCCAACGGTCCGGTGCCAGAATCCGCGCTCAGTCGTCTTCGGGCAGGTGGAAGTAGACCGTCCCAGACCGCCAAGGTCCGAGCTCAGTCGTCTCCGACTCGATGACGACGTCCTGAACCGAGCCGACGCGGAGCCACCGCCCCCCTGACTGACCCAGGGCCGACCCACGTTTCCAGCGTGAGCACAGCCGCGGCCGACTCCAGGAAGCCGCCTGGACGGCCCTGCGCCCTCCAGAACCCTCAGCGCGATGACCCACAGCGGCGGCCGGGCCGGACCCGCCCGGTAAGGAACGGCTGTCCCCGTCACCGGCCCACTGCCATCTGGAACCCCGCCAGCCTCGCCCCGAACCACGACCCCGTCCACGGCGGCTCACAGCAGCCCCACCCCGCGCACCACGGGCCCCCGCGACGTGTACAGCGCCCCGGATGCCCGGCGGCACTCCCGACCCGCACCCTCCATGACCGGGCCACTCCGAACCCCGTGTCGTTACCGTTGGCAACGTAGGTGCGCAGGCCGTCCGGGGGGCCGCGACACCAGACGGGTTTCCGCCGACGGGGATGGTGGCGGTGACGGTGTTGCTGTCCGTGTCGATCACCGACGCCGTGTTGTTGCCGCCGCTGGCGACGTGGGCGTGCCGGGGGATGTAGGAGGCGCTGGTGGTCAGCGCGGCCCAGGCCGTGGGCGGGACGGTGGCCGGCGACGCCAGTCCGGCCGCCGCGGCCAGTCCCACCGTTCAGGCCCGTACCCACACCCCCGACCACCGCCATCGTTCTTGGCGCCCGCACGGCACGGCAGTCCCGGATCCGGGGCCGAACGGCCCTGGCATCGAGCACCCGGCGGCGTGACCATCAAAGACGGCGGTTCCCCACCCGCCGCAGCCGACAGGAGCCCGCTGTGAGTGCCGACCACACGTCCGCCGCCACCGCCCAGGCGCGGGGCCCGACGCTGCGGGACCTCGACCCGGCGCAAGCGCTGCGGCTGCTGGGCACCGTGACCTTGGGCCGGATCGTGTTCACCCAGCACGCCCTGCCCACGATCCGCCCGGTCAACCACATCGTCCACAACGGCGACATCATCGTGCGCACCCACCACGGCACGGCCCTGGCCGCCTACCTCGACAACGCCACCACCACCACGGGCGTTGTGGTCGCCTACGAAGCCGACACCATCGACCCCGACACCCGTCTCGGCTGGAGCGTCGTAGCCACCGGCTACGCCCGCCTGATCACCGACCCCCACCAGCTCCTCCCCTACCAGCGGCTCCAGCCCTGGACCGGCCAGGCCACGGACTGCGCGGTACGGATCCACCCCGAACTGATCACCGGCCGCCAACTGACCCGCTGACCGAATCATTCACGACCAGGCCCACCGAGGCGAAGCCGAAGAGGACCCCGACGAGTCCGGCCCACCCACCACAGGAGACACCAGCGGACCGCCGCGCCCCCAAGCCGACCACCACGCCCCGCCCAACGCGCCCGGGACCGGTCGACCACGAGCCTCCCGGAAGCAGTGTGGGGGTGTCGGCGAGGCCATCGTGGGCGAGTTCGTCTGCCCAGCCGGCCCGGACGACCTCGACCTCCGCGGCCCCGAGTCGGTCGAACGGCAGGCCAGCGCCAGCGGACTGTAGGCCCAGCACGCGCGTACGGGGGGCCTGCCCGACCCGTCAGGCAGACCCCCGGGGGAGGTGAGAGCGGCGAACCGTCTTCGGCTTCGCCCCCCGGGTACCCGCACGAGGGCGCAGACGCGCGGCCCCGCCCCGGTTGTGCCGGGGCGTTCGCATGTTCCCGCCCGGCGCACCGGTAGCTGTGTCCCTCGGGCTGGTTACTGCTTCACGCGCACTTCGGCAGGCCTGCGCCCGGCGGGCACACCGCCGTCGCCGTGCCAGGTCGGCCAGCCGAGCAGACGGGGGCGCTCGGTGACCCAGGCCCGGTCGTCCGAGCCGATCTCGGAATCGATCAGAGCCTCAAGGAGGGCGCTGTAGCGGGCGACGAGTTCGCGGTGCACGGGGTCGGTGGCGAGGTTGCGCATCTCGGCCGGGTCCTGCTGGCGGTCGTAGAGGACGATGTCGTTGTCGGCGAAGAGCTCTTCAGCAGTGGTGGGCCGGTTCGGGTGGCCGGGCGAGAAGTAGCGCGCGAAGGTGTAGCGCTCGTCGGTGTAGCCGCGCAGGAAGCCGCGCTTGTTCCAGTCGGGGCGCAGCGCCCCGGATTCGATGCGCTTGGGGAGGTCGGGGTCGCCGAACTCGGCCCAGAAGGCGGCGTCCAGGTTCACGATGGATTCGACGGCTGTCAGGGCTCCGTCGCGGACCGAGCCGCCTTCCAGGACGGGCACCAGCGATCGTCCGTGCAGCGCCGGGAACTGGGAGGCGACCGCAGCTTCGTCGACGCCGGCGAAGGCGAGGATGCTGGGGGCGAGGTCGACAGCCGAGGCGACGGCGCTGGTGCGGGTGCTGCCGGCAAAGTCGGGGTGGCTGATGATGAGGGGGACGTGGAAGTTCTCGTCGTAGGCGAGGTTGCCTTTCTGGCGCAGTCCGTGGGAGCCGGCCATCTCGCCGTGGTCGGAGGTGAAGATCACGACTGTGTGGTCGGCCTGTCCGGATGCTTCCAGTGCGTCGAGGACGGTCTCGACGCTGCGGTCGACGTCGCGCAGGCAGTTGAGGTAGAAGTTCAGCCCTTCGCGCCAGCGGCTGTCGTCGGCTACGGGGCCGAAGACGGTGTCGAGCATGCGGGCGTACTCGAGGACGGCGGGCGCGGCGCCTGACAGGTCGTCGTGGAGGCTGGCGGGGAGGTCGAACTCCCAGGTGCGCTGATAGACCGGGATCTGGGCCGCGGCCTTCGTGATGACTGCGTGTGCGAGTCCTGGCGGGAGCTGGACGGGCGAGGTGCCGCCGTAGTCGAAGCTCATGATGTCGTGCGGATTGACGAAGTTGACGGCCATGAACCAGGGCTGCTCCTGCGAGACGGCCGGGGCCCGGTTACGCAGCCAGCCGACCGCCTGCCCGGCGATGACGGGGTCCACCTTCAGCCCGGCCCACGCGCCGCCGTCGATGTCACCCCAGTCGTTGAACTCGGAGAACCCGTACGGCTCCAGCGCGTTGGTCGTCGGGCCCTGGCTCTCCGGGGTGATGTAGCAGTTCGACAGATGCCATTTGCCCTGGTACGTCGTGTAATATCCGGCCGCGCGGAGCATCGTCCCGATGGTGCCCAGCTTCGGGTCCAACGGGCGGATGTAGGGCATGTTGTCGTTGTCGTAGATCTCCGTGAGGGGCAGGTGCTGCCCCGTGTAGATCACCGACCGGGACGAGCTGCACATGGCCGAGGCGGCGTAGTAGTGCTCGAAGGTCGTGCCCCTGGTGGCGAGCCGCTCGCGCGCTGGCAGGGAGAACCCGGCGGGGCGAGGGACGTTGAAGCGTTCCTCATCGGTGACGATCAACAAGATGTTCGGACTGCGAGTCACACCACCACGTCCTTCGGTCTGGAAGCCCACGGGGGCGCGCCCGACCACAAGGTGGACCGTGCGGGCGCTGGCTGCCCGACGTGCTGCTCTGTGGGGTCGACCCTAGGCAGGCGTTCGCGCCTGCCAACCGTGACACGACGCTGGTCACGGCAGGGCGACCCGGTTGGAGCAGAGCCAGCGCGCCGGGCAGGTTCCGCCGCGAGGCGTTGACCACTGCAGGGTCTGGGTCACATCGTTGGCGCCTCCGCCACTGCTTCCTGCCAGTAAAGCGGGAATCGGTCCGTCAGCTCCTGCTCGACCCACCGAAGGCGTGAGGTCAGCGGCACACGGCGGTCGGGGACTTGTGCGACGTCCAGCAGAGCGAGCAACATCCTGCGAGTGCGGAGCAGGACCATCGGTGACTTGGTGGCGGCGGCGAACAGATCGTCAAGGCTGATCCGGACGAACTCCGTCCAGGCCGGCATCCGCAGGACCACGCGCACGGCATCCTTGTCGTCGGTCACGGACCCGGCATCCAGGGAGTCCGTGGTGAGGCGGCCGAGCAGCCCTTCCAGTGCGTCCAGCACCTGGACCGCGGTGGCCGGGTCGTTCACCGCCGGGGACAGTGCCCGAAGGCCGATGTCGGCGAGCAGACGGAGGGCGAAGAGGGGGTCCTGATGGAAGGTCCGTTCCTGTCCCGCGACGATCGCCCGTACCACTTCGGCTTCGGGCAGGTCTCCGCCGCGGATGTCCGCGATGCGGGTACCGCGCTGGATGGTGGATCCGACCTGCACCCGCATCACCACGACGGCGTCGGCTCTGGTTGCGGCGTTCGTCAGGCCGAGAATGTCGAGCTGCTCGACGGTCGTGGTGGTGCCGGGCCAGCTCACCGTGGCGCGCAGTTGCGGCAGGGGAGGAGTGACTCCAGCCTCGGTGGTTCCCGCCTTGTGTGTGGTGTCCGGATAGAAGGCGTCGATGACCTTGTGGGCCCGCTCGGTCGTGGTGGCCAGGACGTGGGCGAGCTGGATCGACTGGAAGGCCCGTAGCTGGAGGTTGCGGACCAGGCTGAGAGTGATGACGGTCAGGACCACGGTGGTGACGGGCACCCACACCGAAACTTCGCTCTTCGCGCCGATCGCCAGCGTCGCGGTGGTGGTGTACACCAGCAGCCCCATGACGAACGCGAAAGTGCGCCACACCATCGGGTCGGTACGGAAGAGCGCGAGCCGGGGGGTGAAGTTCCCGGCCGCCCACTGCACCACAAGGAACGGCAGCGAGAAGATCACACTTGTCACGCCCACGATGGCCGGACCCACGGAGAGCAGGACCTCGGTGGCGCGCGTCGCGTCCACCCGCCATCCACCGTCGATCCGCGGGAGAAGCAGACCGAGCACGCGGCCCAGGCCCGCGCAGACCAGCTGAGCAAGCCCTGCCCGGAGCCGGCGGCGGGGGCGTACCACCCGCTCAGCCATCCCACGCGACCCGAACGGTGCGGTCGGCGGTGCGTCCACAGCGGGTCTCCGTCCAGTCGCCGACTCCAGGTGAGCCACAGTCGAATGCGGACCGCGCCCGGGGCAAGCCGCCGTACGCAGGTTCGGCCGATCAGCCGCTCACGGGTCACCCCAGGGTGGGGACAGGCGCGTGGCCGTGCGCCGGTGCGGGGTGTCGCGGGTGGCTGCTGGTTCCGGCCGTGGAATGTGGGAGTTCGATGACCCACGCTCGTCGTGAGGAGTGCCGATGAGCCAGTGGCCTGTGGTGGTGGCCGGCGGCGCCGTTGTCGGCTACGGCGCGATTTCGCGGCGACTGTCGACGACTGTGGTCTCCGGACCGTTGGTGTTCATGCTGGTCGGTCTGGCGATCGGTCCGCTGGGCCTGGACCTGATGAACCGGGCCAGGGATCCGGAGGTCACTCGGACGCTCCTGGAGAGCGCTCTGGTCCTCGTGCTGTTCGCGGACGCGGCGGCGGTCCGGGCCCGGGACCTGCGCTGGGAGGAGTTCCTGCCGCTGCGACTGCTCGTGGTGGGCCTGCCGGCCACGATGGCGCTCGGGTGGCTGGTGGCCTGGCCGCTGTTGCCTGGTCTGACCGGGTGGGAGCTGGCCCTGGTCGGCATCATCCTGGCGCCGACGGATGCTGCGCTCGGGCAGCAGGCCGTCTCCAACGAGCGGGTCCCGGCGCTGATCCGTGGTGGCCTGTCGGTCGAATCGGGTCTGAACGACGGTCTGGCGCTTCCGTTCTTCGTGCTGGCGTTGGCGGCGGCGGGTGAGGGCCACGGGCATCCGGGCGTGGCCGTGACGTTCCTGCGTGCGCTGGCGCTGAGCGGCGCGATCGGACTCGCGGCCGGCTGGACCGGGGCGAGCGTGCTGCGCTGGTCGGTCGCCCGGGGGTGGAGCACCTCTGACTGGCGGCAGTTCCTGGCACTCGCTGTTCCGGCCATCGCGTACGCGACGTGTGTCGCGGTCGAGGGCAGCGGCTTCATCGGTGCCTGGGCCGCTGGGCTGGCCTTCGGTATCCGCCTGCGCCGGGCGCCTGCCGACCACGGCATCAGGGCACAGGGCCCGGATGCCGTACAGACCACGGGGTTCACCGAGCGCCTCGGCCTCCTGCTTGCCTCGCTGAGCTTCCTGGTCTTCGGCGCGGTCATCCTCGGGCCGACACTCCAGCACCTGACGTTGCGGATCGTCGTCTACGCGGTGATCAGCCTGACCGTCGTCCGGATACTGCCGGTCGCACTCGCGCTGATCGGCACGGGTCTGCGACCCGCCTCCGTGGCCTACCTGGGCTGGTTCGGTCCGCGCGGGCTCGCCTCCCTGGTGTTCGGCCTGATCGCCTACGAGGAGCACCTGCCCGGGACGGCACTGCTGAGCGACGTCATCGCCGTGACCGTGGGCCTGAGCGTCCTGCTGCACGGCGCCTCTGCCCCGTTCCTCGGAGATCGCTACGGCGACTGGTTCACTCAGGCACTCCGCGCCGACCCGGACCTGCGGGAGAACGCGCTCGCGGCCCACGGCGGGCCAGACGCGCCGGGCACCCGTTAGCAACTCGTCCCCCGTGAGAAACCCCGCGTTCGGGAGTACAGATGAAGGCACCGCGCCACGGGCTCGCCTGCCTGTCCGTTGGCCCACAAGGCACCGGGGCAGACTCGGCGTGACGCGACCGAGACGGTCACGAGCCGAGGACGACAGCCTTCCGCCAAACCCGGCCGACACGCCACGGGGGATGCCCTCACCGGACCAACGAGCGGCCTGCCCCGCCGTCACATCCCGGCGGTGCCGACCGCTGGCTGTTCAGCCCGAAGCCGCCCTCCGGGCCGCCGCGCGTCTGTGTGACCGGGACAAGGCGTCAGTGGCCGCCCGGAGCGAATGCGATCACCGCGATGGCCACTCCTGCCAGCAGGACGAACGCAGCCGCAAGGAGAGCCTGCACCGGCAGGTGCCCCAGGGGGCGGCCCATCCTCATGCGTTCCTGACGGACACGCCATTGCAGGTAGCCCACCACAGTGGCGGCGAGCGACAGCGAGACCAGCAGACAGGCCAGCGCCAGGCGCAGTGCCCGTGGTACACCGGTGACCAGCTGAAGAACCGCCAGGAAGCTGGCCAGCAGCGCCAGGGCGGTCCGGGACCACGCCAGGAAGGTCCGCTCGTTGGCCAACGTCGCGCGGTAGTCCGGCTCCTGCCCTTGCTCCCACCAGGCTCGCGCCTTCTCGCCGTCATCGGGGCTGTGCGGCTCCTCGGCCACCGGTCCCTCGGCCTCCTCCCGAACGGCTTGCGTGCCGTCCGTCGTCCCGGGCGGGCACCGTCCCGCGGGGCCGCACCGACTGATCCGCTCCTGCAGATGCCCGGCAACGGCAGTTACGGCTACCGCCCACGCTAGGCGGCCGGTGGGCCCGGGCGCAGCCTGACTGCGCCGCACCCATGAGGAGACGGTGCCGTACTCGTGGCCGGCGGGCCCCGGGGGCTGGGCCGGCCAGCCCGATGAGCGCAATCCCTCCGCCCTGCGCTCGCCGTGCCGCCCCGGGGCCACTGGGGGTGGCAGTCACCGCAGACGGAGCGAGACGACGGAGACGCCTGGAACGGGTCATCGGCCTGGTCTAGTAGCACACCCCGGGCCCGCCGGGGTGCCGGTGCTCGGCTCGCTGGCCTGCGGCTGGGGCGCGGTGATTTTCCAGCGCCGCCGCCACGCCCACTGCCAGGCCACCTGCGCCGGACGGCTCACTCCCGCAGCCCTCTCGTTCGCCGAGGGATGGCCTCCCCCGGTCCAACGAGCAGCCGGGCGCGCCGTCACGCAGCGGCCGGTGTCAGCGCGGTGACGCCGCCCTGGTGTCAGTGCCGTGCCGCATCGGTGAGTGGTGTGCGGCCCTGGTGTCGGCGGGTGCCGGGTGTCCGGGTATGGATCGTTGTTGTTGTGTCAGGATTCGCCGACGGCTGGGGGACGGGGGCTGGGACGCCCGGTCGGGTCAAGGTTTGCGCCGCGGCGGTACCGGTAGGACGGGACGGGGGACTACACCCCTGACAGGAAGCAGCCTGAGGGAGCCACCGTGACGATTGCGCATGACCCGACCACCGGCGAGAAGCTGCTCAGCGTCTCCAACGCGCAGGCCGCCTCCGATCCGGCAACCGCCAACCAGACGGCCGCCGACGCCATCAAGACCTACATCGGCAGCCAGGGCCTGGACACGTTCAGCTTTCAGGTCGACTTCGACTACGGTTCGGGCACGGTGACCATCTTCGGTTCCGTGGCGGACCCGCAGACGGCCGCGCAGGTCATGGTGGCCGCGGTGAACGTCGCAGGCGTCTCCGCGCTGAACACGGATGCCCTCGACCCCCAGCCCCCGGCCACGTTCTACACGGTCCAGTACGGCGACAACCTGCCCAAGATCGCCGCGCAGCAGTACGGCGACCCCAGCCAGTCCGACCTGATCTACCAGGCCAACAGGCCGATGCTGTCCAGCCCCGACAAGCTCTACCCCGGGCAGGTACTCGTGATCCCCCAGCAGTAGCCGACCCATCACGGCGTACCCAGCCAGGCCGCCCGGCCCGCGAGAGAAGACACCCCCACCACCAGGCGCACCCATGCCCGCCCTCCCTCTCATTCCGTCACGGGCCAGGCACACCAGGGGGATGTCCGTCTCCGGGATGGCCGTTGCAGGCCCGCTGAGCAGGCAGAACACCCACCCGCTCCCGAGGGGCGCGCGCACCCTGCGGCACCCCATACAGCACGGCGGTGGGCAGGGCTTACGGCACGGCATACGGCAGCCCGGCGTTACTCCCCAGTCCCGGGCCCCGGGGCCCGGCGCCGGCTGTGCGCCCGGCGGCGGGGCCTGGTGCCGGCCGGGGCCGCCGCGTACAACCCGCGCCCGGCGCAGCACGGGCGTCCCCGGAGCGCGGTCAGGCGGGGCCTGTGTGCCGGGGCCCGGTCGGCCGGTGTGTTCTGCTTCGAGCTGGGCGAGCAGCGGCTGCAGGCAGGTACGGGTGGCGGGAGTCAGGATGCCGCCCCACGGCCCCGGCCCCGGCTGCGGTGGAGGGGGCGGGGGCGGGGTGCGGTGCTACGGCGGGCCTTCCACGCGGCGTGCAGCTCAGCCCGCAGGACGAGCCGGGCTCCCGCGCCTCGCCCACGCCCCTCCCCAGGGAGGATCGGCGATCTCCGTCGGCGTCTCCCCAGGAGTCCGGGTGGCCGGCGCCGTCGCTGGTGGGCGCGAGGCCCGGTCAGTGTTCGATCGGGGGCTTCAGGAGTTCGGCGGGCAGGGGACGTCCCAGGACTCTGCGCCGGATCACAGCCGTGAACAGCTCAGGCTTCTCCCCGTTCCAGCCGTGCCCGACTCCGGGAACCAGACGAGCCTCACCTGACCCGAACGCCTCGGCGATCTCGGTCAGGGAGCGTTTGACAAGGTCGTGCTCGTTCTCCCCGGCCACCGCCAGGACCGGATACGGGGAATCCGCCGCCTGGGCCGGCACCCGGAAGTCCAAGTCCTCCTCGTTGACCCTGCGAAACGCGTCCCTGGTCATGGCCCGTGCCGAGGCCAGGTACCCGTCGAGCTCCGACGAGGGGATCTTGAGAGTACGGGCGTTCGCCCGCAGCAGCAGCCCCGACCTCACCACCGGCGCCATCAGCCTGCCCAGCAGGCGCATCCGGCCCGGATGCGGGAACGGACGGACGCTCACCCCGCTCACCGTGGCGCTCACGACCCGGTCCGGCGTCAACGCGGCCAGCCGCACACCCACATAGCCACCCAGAGACAACCCCACGACATGGGCCCTGCCCTGCGGTACGTGTGATGCGATCACCTCGGCCACCAGGCCGGCCGTGTCCGCGATCGAAACCCACGGGCAGCCGTTGCTGCGTCCGTGCCCAGGAAGATCCGGCACCAGGACGTGCAGATCCCCGGCAAGGTCCCGCACCTGTCTGCTCCACATCCACCCTCTGGTACCCGCCGCGTGCAGCAGCACAACCGCCGGAGCACCCCTCGTCCCCGCGACTTCGACAGCCATTGGCATGCCGCCCACCATCGCACAGCTCCACCACGACCACGAAGCAGTCCACCGAACCGGCCGGTCCGCTCCACCGTCGACCGGATCGCCTCCACTGCGGAGCGCAGGGACTACCTGCGCGTGGACGGCAGCGACTCCGCCTCGGCACCGAGCCCCGTGCAGCTCGGCAACGCCTCCCCGGCCTCCCGCCCACCAGCACAATCACAGTGACACCCCACGCATTTCAAGGGGGCCGACCTGCTGGTTGGGAGTTCGGTACTCAGGTGAATCGGAGGATCCGGAGGGACGGTCTTGGGTCTATCACGATTCATGACACTCCCACGGTCTTCCACCGCCGCGCCGCGGGCGCTCCCCTCAGCGGGAGGCTGACTCCGGCCGGCCGCCGACTTCGGTGGCGCCCTGGGCCGAGGCGGGGTCCCCGCTGCGCGGTGCGTCGAGGAGGTGGGTCTCGGAGTCGAACAGCTGCCGCTCGATCTCGTCCAGGCACAGCCGCACGGCGCCCAGTGCCACGGCCTCGTCGCCGAGGGTGGAGACGACAAGGCGCGGAGGGAAGAGGCACTGGGCTTCCAGGTGCTTGCGCACAGGGTTGAGCAGGGCTGCGCCGGCTTGGGAGATGCCGCCGCCGAGGACCACGATCTCGGGGTCCAGGGACAGGACCATGGCGGCCAGGCCGTTGGCCATGTCGCGGGCGAAGGCGTCGACCAGGTCGGTGGCACGTGCGTCGTTGCCGACGCCGGCGGCTGCGAAGATGCGTTCGATCTGCTCGGTGGCCTCGCCGAGGGGTGGGTCGTAGGACTGGAGCTGGCGGTAGGTGTTGGCCCAGTCGAGGATGGCCAGGGAGCCGACCTCGCCTGCGGCGCCGTGCCTGCCGCGGTGCGGACGTCCGCCGATCAGGGCGGCCGCGCCCATGCGGTATCCGGCGTGCAGGTAGACCACGTCGTCGGTGCCTCGGGCGGCGCCGCGCCAGTGCTCGGCCAGTGCGGCCAGCTTCATGTCGTTCTCCACCGCTGTCCACGCGCCCCGTCCGCCCTGGGTCAGAATGCCGAAGAATCGTCGGGAACGTTCTCCCAGCGGCAGCCCGGTCCACTGCGGCATGACGGTGGAGGCCAGGACGTTGCCCTGGGCGTCTATCACTCCTGGTGTTCCGGTGACCACGGCCAGCAGGCTGCGCGGGTCGGCTCCCGGGGCTGCGTCCATTGCGCCGGTGACGGTCCTGCGTGCCACCGCCAACCGCTCCTCGGCGCCCAGGTCGGGCCGCACCGCTGCGCGGCAGCTGGCGATGACTTGCCCCGACAGGTCGGTCAGCAGCGCCAGGATCTTGTGGGCTCCGATGTCGACCCCGGCCACGTACGCGGCGTCGGTGCGGAACCGGAATCGCTTGGCGGGGCGGCCCGGCTGACGCTGCCCGGACGAATCGGCCTCGGCCTCGGCGATCCACCCCTGCGCGATCAGGTCGTTGACGGACTCCTCGCAAGTGGGGCGGGAGACTCCGGCAGCCTTGGCAAGCGAGGTGAGGGTGTAGGCGTCGCCCTCGTGCAGAACGCGCAGAACGGCAACCGAGTTGACCCGGCGTAGGTAGGACGAGTCCCCTCGCATGTTCTTCATGGTCAGGGCCCCCGAGTCATCCGCAGGCCCTTCCATGGACCCGCACCTGCCGCAATATTAAGAGTGGCTGCTTAACGTTGGCAATCGAAACGGTGACTTGGTGCGATTGTCGGGTTCAGTTCCCCGTCAGGACCGTTGACAGGGGCTCAGGGGTGTGGGTTACTTCCCATCACGGCAGGGTTATTAAGCCACTCTGAATAAATAGGGCGAGCCCTGGTGCAACCAGGCCGAGAAGGAGCCATCGTGCGAAGAATCATGGTTTTCGGCACCGTCACATTGGCCTGTGCCATGGCGCTGACCAGCTGCGCAGCCGGCGGCAGCAGCACCGGGCAGGCAGCAGGGAAGAAGGGCGACGTCACCTTGACGTTCCTGACCTTCGAGACCCCGAACCTCAACGCCGCCTACTGGGACGCGGCCATAGCCAGGGCCTCGGCCAAGGTTCCCGGGGTGACCATCAAGAAGTTGGTGGCCCCGACGGCGGACCGCACCGCCTACGCCAAGCAGCTCGACGCCTCGGGACAGCTCCCCAACATCATGATCGCCGTCGACTCCGCCGGGTTCGCCCAAGCCGGCAAGCTTGTGCCGTGGAGTGACGCCCAGCTCAAGGACTTCGTCTCACCCCAGTCCAACCCGATCAACGGCAGGATCTACCAGCTGCCCTATAACACCCAGCCCACCCCGCTCGTCTACTACAACAAGGCTGACTTCGCCGCCGCCGACATCACCGCCCCGCCGACGACCTACGCACAACTGCTGGCCGACTCCGCCGCGCTCAAGGCCAAGGGGATGAACCCCTTCGTGGTGGGCGGCGGCGGCGCGGACACCTGGGCAGACATGTACCCCCTGATCGCCGCAGTGGGCACCGACGTCTACGCCGAGAATCCGCAGTGGCTGGCCGACCGCTCGGCCGGGAAGGTCACGTTCGCGGACCCGGCCTTCACCAAGGCGGTCTCGAAGATCGCCGCGCTGACCTCGGCCGGCTACGTCGACAAGGCCGGGCTCTCGCGCTCCTACGCCGACGACGAGCAGGCGTTCCGCGACAACAAGGGCGCCATGTACCCCATGGGCTCGTGGTTCGCGGCCTCCGCCGACGCCAAGAAGCCGAGCTTCGACATGGGTGTGTTCGCCTGGCCCAGCGACGACGGCAGGCTCGTCGTCCCCGCCTACACCGGCGGCGGGATGTCGGTGTCCTCCACGTCCCCCGACACCGCCCTGGCGCAGAAGTGGGCACTGGCCTTCATGGAGGACAAGCAGAACCTGGACGCCTCGGTGAAGAGCGACGGCTCGATCATCGCCATCAAGGGCTACACCCCGCCCACCACGATGGGCCCGGTCTACAAGGCCACCGTCGACATCTACGAGAAGGCCGTGGCCGCGAACGGCATCGTCAACGCCTTCTCCATCGAGACCGGTGACGGCGCCCTGCCGCCCGGCATGTCGGCAACCACCGCCACCGGCGTCCAGGACCTGATGACGGGCAGGAAGACCGCCGCCCAGTTCTCGTCGTTCCTGGACACCGAATGGGCCAAGGCCAAGCAGTAGCCACCGTTCCACAGGTCCGGAGCTGTCGGCCCCGATCGGCTCCGGACCCGCAAGGCAACTATTCGGAAAGGCGGTTGCTGTGACGTCCAACCTCGACGCGGCCAGAGCGCGCAGGTCCCGGCTCGGCGCGACCGCGCGCAGACTCGGCACCTTCAGCGCCTTCGGCGCGCCCGGGCTCGTGCTCTACACAACGTTCGTCCTGGTCCCAGTGGCCCTGACCATCTACTACAGCCTGACCAACCAGAACCCGTTCAACCCCCCGACGAGATTCGTCGGGCTGGCCAACTACATCCGGCTCGCCTCAGACGACGACTTCCTACGGGCCCTGCGCAACACCGCGCTGGTCACCGGCATCATCGTAGTCACCGCCAACCTGGGCGGCCTGCTCATCGCACTGCTGCTGGACCGCAGAGGCTGGCTCTACAACGCACTGCGCAGCGTGTTCTTCACCCCCGTCGTGCTCAGCTCAGTGGTCGTCAGCGTGATCTGGCGGGCCATCCTGACCGACGACGGCCTACTGAACTCCATGCTCCGGTCCCTGGGCGTCACGCATCCGCCGGGCTGGCTCTCCGACCCGAACCTGGCGCTCTTCACCCTGGCCTGGATCCTCACCTGGCAGATGGTCGGCTTCTGCGTGGTGGTCTACCTGGCCGGCCTGCAGGGCGTGCCCGTCGAACTGCACGAGGCCGCCTCCATCGACGGCGCCCACGGGCTGGCCCGGTTCCGCCACGTGACCTGGCCCATGCTCGCCCCCGCGCTCACGATCAACACGGTGATGCTCCTGATCACCGGATTCAAGGTCTATGACCAGGTCCAGGTGATCACCAACGGCGGCCCCGGCAACGGCACCACATCGACCATCGCCTTCCAGGTCGTCCAGACCGCGTTCAGCGGCAACCACGTCGGATACGCCTCGGCGATGGCCACCGTGATGCTCCTGCTGGTCGCCTCGGTATCCGTGATCGTCCTGCGCGTACTGCAGCGCAGAGAGGTGTCGATGTGAGCCACACAGTGAAGCACAGCACCGACACCGGCCGCCCCGCCCGCGCGTCCCGTTCGACCCGTGCCCCGCAGGGCCGACGCGCGGTCGCCGACAGGCGCCCCACGCGCAGGTCCGCGCGCTCCCCCCGATCCGGTGCGGCCTCGCCGGGCATGCTGCGGCCCGTGGCCGCGGTCTTCGTCGCCGCGGTGTTCTTCCTCCCGCTGTACCTGATCGTGGTCAACGTCTTCAAGCCCGGTCCGGACATCGTGCCGCACCCCTTCGCGGTGCCGCTCCCACCGACCTTCGCCAACATCACCGCGGTCCTGTCCCGACCCGACCACCTCTTCTGGTACGGACTGGTCAACAGCATCGAGGTCACCGCCCTGTCCATCACGGTGACCACGATGATCTCGGCCATGCTGGGCCACTACCTGGCGCGCTCCACCAGCATCTGGGCCAGGGCCACCCTGGTCGCCATGCTCTGCGGACTGATGATCCCGCCCGCGGTGATCCTGACCCCCATCACCCAGGTGCTCGGCTCGTTGGGCCTGATGACCACTGTTGTCGGGCTGGTGCTGGTGAACATCGGCTACTACGTCCCATTCGGCGTCTTCGTCTTCATCGGCTTCGTCAAGGGCGTCCCGCTCGACCTGGAGGAGGCCGCCAACCTCGACGGCGCGAGCACCCTACGCACGTTCTGGCAGATCGTCTTCCCGTTGCTGCGGCCCGCCACTGCCAGCGTCATGATCTTCCTCGGCGTCTGGGTGTGGAACGACTTCCTCAACCCCCTGATCATCCTGGGGCCCGACACCGGAACCACCGTAACCGTCGGCATCTACCGCGCCATCGGAGAGCACCAGACCGACTTCGGGGCCGAGTTCGCGCTGATGTTCCTGGCCACCCTGCCCGTCCTGGTCTTCTACGTGGCCTTCCAGAAGCACTTCGTCAAGGGCCTGACCGGGGGGGCGACCAAGGGATGACCAGCACCGCACCCACCCCAGAACAGACAGGAAACCCTGTGCGTACCCCGCATGCATCAACAGCGTTCATCAGCGGAGCACTCACCGAGCCCGCCGACCGCCCGCTGACCATCGCCATCCTGGGAGCCGGCGCCCGCGGCAGCGCATACGCCCGACTCGCCTCCGAGCGCCCCTCCCAGGCCCGGATCGTGGCGGTGGCCGAACCCCGGGACCCGGTCCGCGAGGGTTTCTCCAGCCGGCACCAGGTCCCGTCGGCAGGCGTGTTCCGCACATGGGAGGAATTCGCCGCCCGGCCCCGCATGGCCGACATCGCGGTCATCGCCGTCCAGGACGCCGACCACGTCGCCGCCGCGACCAGGCTGGCCGACCTGGGCTACCAGCTGCTGCTGGAGAAGCCGATGGCCACAACCGAAGCCGACTGCGAGGCCATCGCCGCCGCCGCCCGCCGCAACCACACCGCCCTGGCCGTCTCCCACGTCATGCGCTACACGCCCTACACCATCGCCCTGAAACAGGCCCTCCTCGAAGGAGCCATCGGCGACGTCGTCAGCGTCCAGCACCTGGAACCGATCGGCTACTACCACTACGCCCACTCATTCGTACGCGGCAACTGGCGCAGGAAGGACACCGCGACCTTCCTGCTGATGGCCAAGTCCTGCCACGACATCGACTGGCTCAACGACATCATCGGCCTGCCCGTGCGCAAGGTCTCCTCCTTCGGCAGCCTGGCCCACTTCCGAGCCGACCAGGCACCTGCAGGTGCCACCGCACGCTGCATCAGCTGCCCGGTGGAGCCCAGCTGCGCCTACTCGGCCAAGCGGATCTACCAGGACGGGCTGCGCCGCGGCGGCACAAAACGCTACTTCACCCAGATCGCCACCGGCGGCGAGCTAACAGAGGCAGCCGTTTCCACCGCTCTGGCGGAGGGCCCGTACGGGCGCTGCGTCTACCGGTCGGACAACGACGTGGTCGACCACCAGGTCGTCAACCTCGAGTACCAGGGCGGCATCACCGCATCCTTCACCCTGTCCGCGTTCACCCCCGTGGAGAACCGGCACACCAAGATCTTCGGCACCCACGGCCAGATCACCGGCGACGGACGGCATATCCAGGTGTACGACTTCCGCACCGAACGCACCACCGTCATCGACACCTCTCTTGACGGCTCCTCGGCCGCCGAGGGGCACGCCGGCGGCGACGCGGCAATGTTCTACGCCTACCTCGACGCACTGCACAGCGGACGCGGTGAACTGATCATGTCCGGGATCGAAACCAGCCTCGAAAGCCATCGCGTCGTCTTCGCGGCGGAACGCTCCCGGACAGCCGGCACCGTCATCGAGCTCTGACGCCCGGCGACCCACCGACGGCACCTCAAACCTGGTTCGGGGCAGCTGTCATCGGTTGCGGTAAGCCGGGATCCGGACGGACAGTAGATCTGCGCTGGTCCGACAACGACGATCACAGGCCCCGGACGCCGGGCCCGACCCAACCCGGCACCCACGGAGCCTGTGTGAGCGCGCAGCCCTCTGTCAGGCCCAGGTATCCGCGCCGGGCCGCCACCCCCCGGGGAGCACTGCATGCCTGCCTACCAACTGCGCGCCGAGCACCAGCCCGGCCATCCTGTCGGCCGCGAGACCCGATGCTGGCACATCGCCCGCGCCAACGGCTTGGTCGCGTTGTGCGCGCACCTCCTGGACCCCGTCGCCGACATCCTCCCGATCACCGACATCGACACCATCAGCCCCCGGTACCGGTGCGAGCAATGCTGGGACTGGTACTACCGCAGCGGCATCAGCGAACTGGCCGCTCCCGGCCCGACCGCAACGCGCCCAAGGAGCGCGGGCAGGGCCGTTACGGCCAGCTGCCGACCTTGGTTCCACCCTCCGGCTTTCCCCCGCATGCCCGCAGATCAGGAGAGTGTCAGCTGCCCTGTGATCGCGAGCGCCACCGCGGTGCGACTGGCGCCGTCGCCAGTCGCACCCGGGTGTCAGCCGGTCGGGTCGGCCATGAACCGCTCGAACACGATGCGCAGCCCCTCGGGCGGGGTGCGAATGGAACGGGCCGGGGCTGGACCGTCGACGCTCTTGCTGTAACCGCAGTTCAGAAACCTCTGCATGAGGGCGCTCAACACGTCGGCACCGGACGCGAGGGCCGCCCAATCCTGGCCCCATGCCTCCCCGCTGCCCGTTCCCGTATCGCCCAGCCGCCTGAGCCCTTGAGGCAGCGGTCTGGGACCTGCCCGCCACCGCGGGCGGCGTTGTACGGGCCGTCCGCCCGAGTCGCGGAGACAGCCGCGGAGCGCCCGACGATCGTGCGGACCGCCAGATGCCGTCTCGGCACAGGACAGCCACCCTGGACACATGAGCGAGCGAGAGCGTGAACCGGCCCATGTGACTGTCCACCCCGTCGTGGATGCGCTCCCGCCTTTCCGGCGCGTCGAGATCCGGGGCACCTACGTCGGCAAGGCGCACTCACTGGCGGATGTCCTGGAGTTCTGCCGCCGTGCCGGACTGCAGGACGCGGACCCCGAGTCATCCGACAGCGTCCACTGGGTCGGGGACGGACCGCACGTGTGGGAGGCTACGTAACTCCACTGGGGTGTTCGGGCCGCCCTGCGGCTGTCGCGGCCGCGGGTTACGGTCCTCACATGGTCGATGCAGACGAACTGCTGGTACGCATCCGCAGGGTCCGCGACTGGGCAGGCGGTCAGGCGGAACGGTACGGCGCGGAGCGCGGCAGGCTGGAGGCCGCCGCCAGCGATGTTCCCGATGCCCAGCAGGACCAGCATGCGATAGCACGGACCAACGCTGCGATCCGGGCGGAGACCTTCGCGGTGGTCCACGACACGCTGGACGAGATCCTGAACCCCGGCAGGCACTCGGAATAGTGCGGGGCACGGACACCGCGGAGCCCCGCCAACGAGGGCGCATGTGCGCTTTGAGGGCGGCGCGGCCGGTCTCCCCGAGACCGGCACCCCTGCGCCAGCCGCAGGAGTGGGCATCAGCTCCCACCGCTGACGGGCCTGGCCCGCACATTCTGCCGACCAGAACTGCGCTCGGGATCCGGCCCGCCGGATTCGGACAGGCGTCGGATTCGGGGGTGAACCTATACCCGCCGACCCCACACCAGGCCGTTGAGCAGGACACTTCCGGCCAGTCGCGTTCCGTCCCGGCCACAACCGGCCCGCAACTGTGACCCGGACGGACACAGTTGCGGGCCCACCCGGCACCGCAACACCCCGTCGACGACGTTGAGAGGGCCAGCCCGTCCCTCTCAAACCGCGTCACACGGTCGGAGGAAGCCGCTGCGCCGACCGGCCCCATCCGTGATCCGTGCCGCGCGTTGGCCGTGGTTACTGGCATCAGCGCCGCCGACCTGAGGGCTTTCCCCTCGGCGCGCGCCGCGACCAGTCACTTCCCGGCACGCGGGAACCGCTGGCATGGCGGCTCAGCGGCTCCCGAGCAGCCCCTCCCGGCAAAGATGCCGACCGGGCACGCAGCAGCAACCCTGAAACACACGGAGTCCGCCGGATCGAGTCGCAAGTCCGATCAGGATCTGCGCTCCTGACGAGCACGGAGCGTCGTCGCCCGGACGGCCCACCCGGATCGCATCCGCGCCCGCCCTGGTGCCTGATGGTAGTGGGCGCCGGTCCGGACGTGACCCCTCCCGTCGACCATGCCCCGCCGGGCAGGCATCTCAGCCTCTTCTCCCCGGCGCCGGGGAGCCCTCGTGCGGCGGCGCGGGGGCTCCCGCCATACGCGATGCAGCACACGGCCGGGGGAATCCGTGCCGCCGATCGGCCTCAACCCGTTCCCCCGCCGGTCGATGGTGTGGTGACTTGGGGTGGCGCTGCTGAGGGCACGTCTGGAGCCAGCGCACGCCGGACGCCCTCCGTCGCCCGGCACCTGCGTGGGAGTCCCTTACAGAGACGGGGGACTCCCACGCACCCGCGATCAGGCTCGGGATGCCCGGCCGCCGCCCAGCGTCCACGCTTGAGGCCATGACCGACACCAGCACCAGTCACGGCGGCCACAACCACGAACATCCCGCCCCACATCGTCGTGCACCCGGTCATCGACGCAATCCCGCCGTTCCGCCGCGTCGACATCCTCGCCACCCAGGCCGGCAAGGCGTACTGCCTCGCCGACGTCGCCGAGCTCTGCCGCCGCGCCGGCCTGGAGGACATCGACCCGGACACCGACGACACGGTCGAGTGGATCGGTGGCACCTGGGACACCTGGCAGACGTGACCGCATATTCCACGCCCTCCGCCACACGCGCTCAGCGCGAGGCTTCCACCGCTGCCAGTCCAGGCGCGGCAGCGGCAGGACACCCGCAACGGCACCGGTGACCGCGACAGAAAGGGCGGTGTGCGGCGGGGTGACCGGGGCTGCACGCGGACATGACTCGCGAAGCACCGCCCCGGCCAGCACGACCACGGGGAATGGTCTCGCCCGGACCAACGAGCGCCCCGGCCCGGCGTCACGGACCAGCGGTGCCCAGGATCTTCGGCTGCCCGTAACATCCCCCATCCCCAGCTGGCCTCGCGGCAGTGGAACGCACTCGGAGAGCTCCGCCGCCTTCAGGAGCACAGTGTCGATGCGCCGGGGGTGTCGCCGCGTGGCTGCCGTAGGGACGGGTGATGAGCTCCATGCCGTGGCCGGCCGGATCGAGGAAGTACAGCCCGCGCCCGCCGTGGTGGTGGTTGATCTCGCCTGGCTGCTTCATGTGCGGGTCGGCGTAGTACGTGATCCCGGCCTGCCGGACCCGCTCGAACGCCGAGTCGAACTCATCCTCGGAGATGAGGAAGGCGTAGTGCTGCATGGTGATCGACTCGACCGGGATGCCGGCGAAGTCCAGGGTGACGCCGTTACTGGTGGTGACGGGGACGAACGGCCCCCACTCGATCCCGACCTCAAGGCCCAGGATCGTCGCCAGGAACTCGGCGGATTCCCGGTTGTCCCGGGCGTGAACGATGGTGTGGTTCAACTCGACTGACATGTGCGAATGCCTCCGTAAGGCACCTCGCGGACACCTCCATGCCTCACCCAGCCGGTGACCGACACGCGATGCCGCGCCCACGACCCTATGCGGCACAGCTCTCATCGTCGAGTGGCACTGACCGCCAACTGCGGTGATGTCCCCTCGCTGCCTATCGGTGTCCGGCTGAACTTCAGCTGCCCGTTGTCGATGACCAGGTAGGCGTGGGAGCCGACGAATTGAGCGTCGGACTGCGACTCCCGTCCGTTCCGCGTCAGCCCATTCTGGTCAGTTCGCGGCAGCGGTGACGAGGGTCGGCGGCGAATCGCCGCCGGGCCGGGAGGATCTGGCATGCGCCGGCGCGGCCGATGCGCGAAGGTGACTGACGCGTCACCAGTTCACACAAGTTCGCGCAATGAATCTGACAGAAACGATTGAAACTGCTCAGGTATCCCGCTTTACTGGCGCACACACCAGCTCCCCCCGGCCCGCCCAGCAGTCCAAGCGAGGAGACACGTGTGAATCGTCGACGCTTTCTGTCCGTCAGCCTGCTCAGTGCTGCCGCTACCGCGGTCGCCGGTTCCACCTCCCACGCCGCCACCGGTGGAGCCTCCGGCCGGTTCGCCTTCGCCGCCGACGGCAGCGCGTTCCTGCTCGACGGCGCACCGTTCCAGATCCGCAGCGGTGAGATGCACCCGGCCCGGATCCCGGTCGAGTACTGGCGGCACCGGATCCTGATGGCCAAGGCCATGGGGATGAACACGATCTCGATGTACATCATGTGGAACTACATCGAGGAGACGCCAGGGGTGTTCGACTTCACCACCGACCGGCGCGACGTCGAGTCCTTCATCGGCCTGTGCCAGCAGGAGGGCATGTGGGTGCTGCTGCGTCCCGGCCCGTACGTCTGCGGGGAGTGGGACCTGGGCGGCCTCCCGCCGTACCTGCTGCAGAACCCCGACATCAGGCTGAGGGTCAAGGCGGCCGACGACCCGCACTACATGGCCGCGGTCACCCGCTACTACAACGCCCTGATCCCCAGAGTCAGACCGCTGTTGATCGACAACGGCGGGCCGGTCCTGATGGTCCAGATCGAGAACGAGTACGGGTCCTACGGCAACGACGCCCAGTACCTGGAGGAGCTGCGCCAACTCTGGCTGCAGAACGGCGTCGACGGCCCGTTCTACACCGAGGACGGCCTCGGCCAGGTGCAGGCCAACAAGACGGTGGTCAGCGGCGGAGCCGTCGCGTTGAGCGGGGGCGAAGCCTCCTCGATCACCCAGGCCCGGCAGAGCTTCCCGGCGGTGCCTGCGATGGCCGGCGAGGTCTACCCCGGCTGGCTGACCCACTGGGGCGACAGCACCTTCCAGGGCCAGGGCAATGACGTCTCGTCAACCCTCCAGGGCTGCATGGCTGAGGGCCTATCCTTCAACCTCTACATGATCCACGGCGGCACCAGCTTCGGCTTCTTCGCAGGCGCCAACGCGGACGACCTGTCCGGCGACTACCAGCCCGACGTCACCAGCTACGACTACGGCGCACCGATCACCGAACAGGGCACGGCGACCGCCCGGTACACCGAGTACCGCAACCTGATCGCCGGCTACCTCAGCAGCCCGCTGCCCGACGTACCCGCCCCCGTGCCCACCATCGCCCGAGCCGGCGGCACCGACCTGATGCCGGCCGCCTACGCCTCGCTGTGGGACAACCTGCCTGCCCCACTGCCCGCCGCCCTGACGGTCGACCCGCAGCCGATGGAGACGTACAACCAGAACTCGGGCTTCATCCTCTACAGCAAGCAGCTCAGCGGCTACGGCGGAGGCCAACTGGTGATCCAGTGGGTCCACGACTACGCCACCGCCTTCCTGGCCGGCCACTACCAGGGCGGCCTCTATCGGCAGACCCTGCCCGCGAACGTGGCCGGCCCCCTCAACATCGCCACCGCCAACGCCCCGCTCACACTCGGCACCTCCACCGCGATCGGAACCTCACCGCGGCTCGACATCCTGGTCGAGGGCCTCGGCCGGACCAACTACGGCCACGCCCTGGTCGACCGCAAGGGCATCCTGCAGACCGTGACAGTGGCGAACTCCGCCCCCCTCACCGGATGGCAGACCACCTGCCTGCCCATGGACGATGCCTTCGTCGCCGGCCTGACCGCCAAGGTGACCGACCCGCAGCGACCCGGGATCTTCTTCCGCGCCCAGGTCGGCCTCACCACCACCGGCGACACCTACCTCGACATGTCGAACTGGACCAAGGGCGTGGTCTGGGTCAACGGCCGCAACCTGGGCCGCTACTGGCAGATCGGCCCGCAACAGCGGCTGTACTGCCCGGCATCCTGGCTCAAGCAGGGCGTCAACGAGGTAGTGATCTTCGACCAGCACCAGGTCACACCGCGGCCCATCACCCTGCAGTCCACGCTCGCGGGACCAGCCGTCACCTCACCCTCCATCAGCAAGACCGGATGGCGACTGCTCTACGCCGACAGCCAGGAGACCCAGGGCGAGAACGGCGCGGCCACCAACGCCTTCGACGGCAACACCACCACCATCTGGCACACCCAGTGGTACGCCACCAACACTCCGCTGCCGCACGAGATCCAGATCGACCTGGGCACCCGCTACGCCCTCGACTCCTTCTCCTACCTCCCACGCCAGGACGGCAACGCCAACGGCCGGATCGGACGATACGAGGTCTACGTCTCGGACTCCACCGGCAGCTGGGGCGCCCCCCTGGCGACCGGCAGCTTCGCCGACACCGCCGCGCAGAAGACCATCACTCTGCCGGTCACCGTCGGCCGCTACCTGCGCCTTCGAGCCCTGACCGAAGCAGGCAGCCGCGGCCCCTGGACCAGTGCCGCCGAGCTCTCGCTCACCGGCGTGCCCGCCTGACCGCAGGAACCCGCCTGGACGGCTACGAGGTCCTCGGGTTCGGCGGGGATGCACTCCGGGTGGCGGGAGCACGGAAGATGCTCACCGAATTCTTCCCGGTGCTCGGGGCCTCCCCCCCACGTGGTAGACACGGGTTTGTGTGGTTATACGGCGAGGGCCAGGGTAGCTGACTGCTGCTGTTCGTAGGCGATGGGGCTGACCTGGCCGTTGCGCCCCGTGGTCGGAGTGGAAGACCGCACCGTCCAGGCTGCCGCGGGTGGCGGCGGCCATGCGCAAGGCGTCGGCAACCAGGTCCGTGCGCATGTGCCCGGCGGTCGACCAGCCGACGACGCGCCTGCTGAAGCAGTCCAGCACCGTCGCCGGATACAGGAACTCCCCATCCCCGACCGGGAGATACGTGATGTCGCCCATGTACTTGCGGTTCGGCGCCGGCGCGCTGAAGTCGCGCCCGAACAGGTCCGGCACCGGGGTGGCCGACGGCTCGGGCACGGTGGTGCGGACCCTGCGGCGCAGATGGGTGCGCACGATCCCGAACCTGCGCATCACCCGCGTGACCCGCTTCTCGTTCACCGCCAGGCCGTCCTGCCGCAGCTCAGCGGTGATGCGCGGAGCGCCGTAGGCCCCGTCGGAGTCGGCGTGGACGCGCTGGATCCGTGCGGCCAGCACACCGTCGGCCTGCTCGCGCTCCTCCCAGGCCGTGGCAGCCGAGCGCCACTTGTAGTAGCTGGAACGCTGGATGCCCAGCACAAACTCAGCTTTCCGCGACCGCCGACTCGAGCAGGGACAGCGTGCGGTTGTCCGCGTCCACGTCTGCGCGGACGCCGAGAGGCAGCGGCAGGTTCGGCGAGGTGTGTCCGAAGTCGACCTGGGCGAGGACCGGGATGTCACGCTGCGCCAGGACGTCGAGCACAACGTCGCGCAGACCGACCTGGTCACCGCCGCCCTCGTAGGGCGTGACCTCGGTCGGGATGCCGACCACCATGCCCGCGATCCGGTCCAGCACACCGGACAGCCGCAAGGCATGCAGGTCGTTCCAGATCCGCGTGACCGGCCGCTGTAGCTCTTCCCAGAACAAGACGGCGCCATCGAACCGTTCGGCGGCCAGGGCGAATGGTGTTGCCTGCAGGAGGACCAGGCGGTTGAGCAAGCCGCCGACCAGTGGTCCCTGCGCGCGGCCCGGCCGCCAGGTTTCCCAGGCCCCCATTGCCGGCAGCACGCCCGGTCCCTCGGCCTTGGTGAGCACACGGGCGTAGAGGTCGACGAGTTCGGACCGACGGGCCTCGTCGCCCAACGTGTACCAATCGCTGCCGAAACCATGGGTGACGATGTCGGCGTGGAAGCCGACCAAGCCGGTCTTGGCGTACAACGCCATGTGCAGCAGCGAGATGTCGCTGTAGCCGAGGATCGGCTTCGGGTCGGCCCGGATCGCGTCCAGATCGATCAAATCAAGATAGCCGATGGTCGCCTGCCCACCGGTATGCGCGACGATGGCCCGCACCTCCGGGTCACGGAGTAGACCATTGAGCTCGGCAGCCTGCTCCGCCGGAGTGCCCGATGCCCACCAGCGATTCCGCGCTGGGTCGACCATCAGGCTGACTCGCACACGGAAACCCATCCGCTCCAATATCGCCACACCGCGGGCGAGCAGTGGTTCCTCACCCGGCTCAAGCTGGCCCGAGGGTGCGGTAACGACCACGAGGTCGCCGGAACGTAGCGCGCGGGGCCGAAGGATCACAGAGATGGGGCCTCCTTGTTGATCAACGATGGCGAGCAACAAGGCCAGTGCCGCCGATATTCCGCCTCCCCGACGTGATCAAAGCCCCGCAACCCCGACCGACCCCTCCGACCGCCTCCACGCGGACACCTTCGACTGTGCCTGACAGCCCCACTTCGCCACCCCAGACAGCCAACGAACCGATGTGGAATCACGCCCCGATGTCAACCCCCGAAGGATTTCGGGAGCCGACCACTTTAGCCTCAGGTCTTCTCCGGTCCGCGGCTGTTTTCCGGCTCCGCCATGATGCGGTGACCGTCGGGCAAACTACCGCGAACCTTAGCTCCTGTGCGGCGATGACACCGCCTCCGGGCACGCCGTCATCGAGCGCATCCGCGCCGAGCACCCGGAGGTGACCGGCATCGCCACCCTCAACGAGGCCGCGCTGCCCGGGATATGGCACGCCCTCGAGGACGCCGGGCTGCACGTGCCCCGCGACGTGTCCATCGCCGGAGTCGCCGCGCGCCAGTGGGCCGAGGACTTCCGTCCACCGCTCACCTCCGCCGACGTCCCCGCCCAGCCGATGGGCACCCAAGCCGTGGAACTCCTCGTCGAACGCATCGCCGCGCCCGACACCCCGCCGCGCCACATCCTGCTCACCCCGCCCATCTCGCTGCGCGCCAGCACCGGTCCCGCCACCCCGCCGTCCGGTGGCACCCCCGGTGATCGATCGCGACCCTGGCCCCCCGGCGCCTCGCCCCGGTCGCCGTCGAGGCGGCCCTGGCCCGCGGTGAGCGAGACCGCCCGAGGCCTTCTCGTGGGACCGACAGGGCGCTCGGCGAGTCAACCGTTGCGATGCCCTGTCGGTCCCGTTCCGATCAGACTGCGCTGAAGGTCCACTGCAGGTTGGTGCTGCCGTTAACCGGCCACGATCACCGGCTACGAAGATCCTGGATGAGCCAAGAACCGCACCATGTCAGATACCTGGACCCGGATCCGGCGCGACGTGTGGGTGAGGCAACGGGCCACGACAAACGGGCGCGGGGAACTGCGCCGCCGACCATGCACCTCCGTAGAGGGCTGGTCTCGCAGTTCCCCGCGCGCCTAGTGCTGTACCGGGCGCTCGCCGAAGCCGGGGAAGCCGACACGTCCGACGACGCACAGGTCATCGGCCCCCGCCGCCCGGTCCGCGCCCGCATCACCGGCCGCGGAAGCGGCACCGACCCGGAGCTGATGGAACGGCTCACCGCACAAGTCCTGGACGGCGACACCGTGACCCTCCGTCAACTTGAGGACGCAGGTCAAAGGGCTGGCGTCACGGTCGCCCCAGGTTCTCACGCTGGTCGGAGGCGGCAGTCTCCGGAGTAGATCGCCTGTCAGCGGTTGACTCCCGCCCAGAACCGGTCTCGATGTTCTGCCCGTTCTGTTCTTCAGGGCCAGTGACCCGGCACCGCCGGTGTCAGGACCAGGCGATCTCGCCATGGCGGTCGATGAAGCGTCCGGTGCCGGCGCCGGGCTCCTCGGTGGCGAGGGCAACGATCGCGTCCGTGCCCTCGGTGAGGGTCTGGGAGCCGCTGTGACCGTTTATGTCGGTCGCGGTGTAGCCGGGGTCGGCGGCGTTGACGCGAATGCCCTTGAGCCCTTTGGCGTACTGCGTGGTCAACATCGTCAGCGCCGCCTTCGAGGAGGCGTACAGCGGCGCGACGACGTGCGACTCGGACCGGCCGGGGTCGTGGGTGAAGGCGAGGGAGCCCATGCCGCTGCTGACGTTGATGATCACGGGGTCGTCCGAGCGGCGCAGCAGCGGCAGGAACGCGGTGGTGGTGCGGACGACGCCGATGACGTTGACGTCGAGGACGGCGCGGGCGTCGGCGGCGGTGAGGTCGCCGGGATCACCGAAGGGACCCTGTACCCCCGCGTTGTTGATCAGGACGTCGATCCTGCCCTCGTGCTCGGCGACGTCCGCGGCGGCGGCGGCCACGGACGCGTCGTCGGTCACGTCGACGGGGACGAAGCGTGCGCCCAGAGCGGCGGCTGCCTCCTCACCCCGCTCACGGTCGCGGGCTCCCAGGAGAACGGTGTGACCGCACGCGATAAGGCGGCGGGCGGTCTCGCGGCCGATGCCCTTGTTGGCTCCGGTGATGAAAGTGATCGTCATGCCTTCGATGGTTGCCTGGACGAGGGAGCCGAACCAGAGACGCTTCGACGGTGGGAAGACCAGTACCACCCTCGCGCCCCCGCATGTGATCGGGGATGCAGGAGGATGAAGTGCATGACGACGACACCCCCTGGGGCCGGACTGGGTGCGGCGATCCACACGTGGCGGAACCGGCTTCCCCCGTCGGCCGCCGGGCTGCCGGTCGTCCGCAAGCGCCGGGCTGTCGGGCTGCGGCGCGAGGAACTGGCTGACCTGGCCGGAGTGTCGGTCGACTACGTCGTGCGTCTGGAGCAGGGGCGGGCCACGACACCCTCGGCGTCGGTGGTGGCGTCCCTGGCACGCGCCCTCCAGCTGTCCACCGCCGAGCGGGACCACCTCTACCGGCTGGCCCAGATCGCGCCGCCGGCGGACGGCACGATCTGCGACCATCTCCCGTCCGGTATGCAACGAGTGCTCGTCCGCCTCGGAGACGTACCGGTTGCCGTGTTCGCGGCGGACTGGCAACTGGTGTGGTGGAACCACGGGTGGGCCGCCCTGCTGGGCGACCCCTTGGCCTCGCCGCCGCGGATGCGCAACTTCGCCCGCGACAGGTTCCCGGTGGGCGCCGATCACACCCCCCTCGTGCTGTGGCCGGTCATCGATACGGACCCCGACACCACCGACGCCGCCCTCGTCTCCGACCTGCGCCGCGCCACCGGCCGCTTCCCCCGGGACAGTCGCCTGGCCGCGCTGGTCCGCGACCTGAGCGCAGGCAACCAGAGGTTCGCCGAGCTGTGGGCGACGGGAGAGGTGACCGCGAACCGCGAGGTCCGCAAGACGGTCGACCACCCGTCGGTGGGCCCGGTCACGGTGGACTGCGATGTCCTGACCGACGGCGACACCGAGCTCAAGATCGTCATCATGACCGCCGCGCCGGGCAGCGAGGACGAGACCAAACTCCAGCTCACCACCGTCGTCGGCCCACCAGCCGGCACACGCAACTGATCCGCCCCGCGCGCCGGCCGACCGGCGGCTCACGGTCCCCTGCCAATCGCTTCGCGTCGTGGGGACCCTTTCAAGCGGCCAACTCCACGGAGGGGTCGGCAGTGGGACACGGCGCAACGAGACGCCCTTGTGCTCTCACAGGCCCGGAACGGAAACGCACAGTGATCCCCGTGCCGCTGCACCGCTGGAGGGATCCCGGCCTCCTCGGCGCCACCGGCCCCGGGGAACACGGTCCCTTCGGCCCCTGGCCCGAACCCGAAGAGGATGAGACCGCTGCCGTATGCAGCACACCCGGGCCTCATCAGGACTGGGGAACCGCAGCAAGATCAATCTCACCGGGATTTCCTGTGTCAACCACTCACACCCGGATACCTCGTCGCAGCCGTCGACCACACCTACGAAAGCACCGGGACGGCTTTCCCCGACGGGCGGACGCTCGGCTGCTTCCTGTGCAACCACATGCCCGCAGATCCGGCGGTGATCGCCCAAAGTCGCGCCAGAGACCTCTCCTTCGTCCTCGACCAGCTGACCCGTCGCACTACCGACCAGAAGTACGCGCACATGATCGACCCCAACCGCATCGGCATGGCCGGACACTCCCTGGGCGGCGACGCCACACTCAGGACCATGGCCGCCGACAAGCGGGTGCGAGCCGGAGCGAACTTGGACGGTACCTTCAGCGAGCCCATTGCGGCCGCCGCCGTCGGCGGCCGCCCATTCCTGATGATCGGCACCCAGATCGACCACAACGCGGGCGGTTCGGACACCAGTTGGGGAACAACCTGGGCCGGCCTGCACGGCTGGAAGCGGTGGCTGACCGTCGCCGGCACCGTCCATTTCAGCTTCACCGACGTACCCGTCCTCAGCGCCGAGGCAGGTCTTCCCACGCCCAACGGGCAGACGCCCCCCGCGCGATGGACATCACCCGAACCTACCTCGGTGCCTTCTTCGACCAGCAGCTCAAGGGCACCCCACAGCCGCTGCTCGACGGACCGTCGCCGGCCGACCCCGAGGTTGCCTTCCAGAACCCCTGAGCCCCACGGTTGATCTTGCTCCGCACGAGCCGACGGCCCGCCCCCCGCGCCGGAGCGGACGGCGTCATAGGCATAACCGTAACTCTGTTCGAATATCCTCGGATGGCGGCGCGCCGGGCAAGGCTACGGCGTCCCTCCCCGGCGCTGTTGGTTCTCTGCTGCGGCCTGTCGGGGCAGGCAGATCGGGCAGGTGTTCACCGTTCCTTCGGTGCTCATCCGGGCGGCGTCCTGGCGGCTGGCAGCAGGCGGGATTCGGCGGCGCTGCCCGTGGTCCAGCACCCACGCTTGTGCAGCTCGCCGTGGGCAGCACGGCCGGCGAACAGCACCAGCTCCACCTCCGGCTCGGACTCCACCTCTGGCTGGGCGCGGGGGCGGGGCCACCGGGGACGGTGCTGTAGTCCTGACCTCGGACCGGGGTGATCATGTCGGCCGGACAGGAGAACTCGACCGGATAGGGTTCCACCCGGTCGGCACTGCCTTCCCCGTAGCCGACTGGGGAAGTGGCGATACTCGGACCTTGCACTATGTGATGGCTCCGACCGCTTCGCTCTCAGAGGGCAATCCGATCACATCAAATGCCCGCCGAGTCGGACGTCTCGCCTGAGCGGCATCAACTTTGGTCCCCCGCCACCCACAGTTGCGGGGGAAGCAATACAGGGGCATCCCCGGTATGGCCAGCACCACCGACCAGCGGCTTCGGATCCGACTACCCTGCGGGCTGTGGCGCCATGCGCTCGACCAGGAGCAACGTCGCGCCCGCGAAGAACAGCACAGCGCCGATCAGGGTGCCGAGGTTCGACACCGGCGCGCTCAGCAGATCAGTCGTTCCCGGCTCGACGAACGCGGCCACGGCCGACACGGCGAACGTGATCGAGCCCGCCAGGTTCACGGCGGCGATCCACCAGGCGACCGAGCGGGTACACCAGGCCGCCCAGCCGTGGCAGACCTCGAACCAGGCGAGGACGCTCGCGACCAGGAAGCACACGGACCCGACGGCGTCGGGCCGCCAGACGTGGTGGCGGTACTGCGTGGAACTGATCGCTGCCCCAACCGCCACCGCGGTGCTGACGTTGAATGCCAGCGTGCCGACGAACTGCCACGCCGTCGCCCACCAGTCGATCTGATGCGGCAGGTACACCAGCGCGCGGCGACCATGGGGCCGTGCGGCGACGGGCGCGGCGTCGACCGCCTCCCGGTACTGCAGGAAACCGGCCGCAGTGAAGAAGACCGAACCGATGAAGAACGTCAGCCCGTCGGCCCGGACACCCACGGCGGCGGCGTAGGCCGGTACCACGCCGAGGGCGAAGAGCAAGGAGCCGATCGCGAACAGGACCCCGATCCACCACGCGCGCTCGCGCGGAGCCCACCAGACATTGCCCCCGGACGGCCGAGGCGCGAGGTGCTTGCGATGCCAGCGCGACTCCCAGCGCTCTAGGCTCCCGTCGGAGCGGACCCTCTCCCGCAACGTTACGAAGCGCCCGAATCCGGTCTCCCGTACGGGGCCGACACGCTCGCCAGGCACCACTGCCTCCCGCTGCTGCGCTTCGACTCGGCTCCGGGTGATCAGGCTAAGGCTCCGACGTGCTGTTCAGGCGTCGACACCCTGATCAAGCCGCGTCGCGCATACTCGCGACCTGATCCAAATGGCACCCTCAGCTCAGCGAATCTGCACCCCTTCGGATGTATTCCGAGCCCGATCCACAGGTCCTGGGCATGGCCCCCGCGCCGGAGGCGATTGAATCTCGGCATGACCAAGAGTGACGCCGCATCCCTGTTCGGTAACCGTTTCCTCACCGCGCCCGCTCCTTCGGAGACGTTTCCCGAGGAGGGCATGACGGCGACGGACGCGATGAGACTGCTGGACGAGGACCTCGCCATGGAGGGCGACCCACAGCGCAATCTGGCCACGTTCGTCACCACGTGGATGGAGCCGGAGGCACGACGGATCATCGCCGAGAACCTCCACCGCAACTTCATCGACCACGCGGAGTACCCAATCTCCGCCGAGATCGAGCAGCGCTGCGTGCGCATGCTCGCGGACCTCTTCCACGCACCTGGCAAGACCACCGGATGTCGGACCCAGGGCTCGTCCGAGGCGATCATGCTCGGGGCGCTGTCGCTGAAGTGGAAGTGGCAGGAGCGCCGCCAGGCGGCCAACCTGTCGGTCGACCGACCCAACCTGGTCTTCGGCGGCGACGTCCACGTCGTGTGGGAGAAATTCTGCCGCTACTTCGACGTCGAGCCGCGGATCGTGCCGCTCGCCGAAAACAAGTACACGATCGGCCCTGAGGACGTGAAACCCCATCTCGACGAGAACACGATCGGCGTCGTCGCCGTCCTGGGCACCACATTCACCGGCCACAAGGACGACGTCGTCGGGATCGACAAGCTGCTACGGGACGTCCACAAGGAACGGGACCTCGACATCCCGATCCACGTTGACGCCGCCAGCGGCGGCTTCGTGTGGCCCTTCCTCTACCCCGACTCGAAATGGGACTTCCAGCTCGAACGGGTCCGCTCGATCAACGTCTCGGGACACAAGTACGGCCTGGTCTACCCCGGCATCGGGTGGCTGGTCTTCCGCGAGGAGTCCGACCTGGCCGAGAAGCTCGTGTTCTACGAGAACTACCTGGGCAAGACCGACGCAACCTTCACGCTGAACTTCTCGACCGGCGCGTCGATGGTGCTCGCGCAGTACTACAACTTCGTACGGCTGGGTCGCCAGGGCTACACCTACGTCATGGAGACGATGCAGTCGAACGCCCGCGCGTTGGCGGACAACCTGCGCAGCAGCGGCCGCTTCGAAGTGATCGGCAGCGACCACGAGCAGCTACCACTGGTCGCATTCCGCCTCACCGGCCAGCACGCCTACGACGAGTCCGACATCGCCTGGCAGCTCTCGGCCGAGCGCGGCTGGATGGTGCCGGCGTACACGCTTCCGCCCAACGCCGAGCGGGTGAAGATCCTGCGTGCCCTCGTCAAGGAGACCCTGAGCCGCGAGCAGATCAATCGCCTGTGCGAGGACATCGCCAACGCCTGTGCCACCTTGGACCACAAGGGTGCGACCAGCGAGGTCGAGCGGGCCCGGGTCAAGGGAGGGACCGGCTACTGACGCCCCTCTGGGACGGGCACCCGAGTCGCTCCCCGGGCCGAGGAGCAACGGGATCTTGATGCTGCTCCACCCGCCCCGCCACCAGCCGCCGATGACGCACCTGCACCACCGTCGCATGCTGCCGCCACCCCGCCACGTCCCAGTCCGGCCACAACCCGGGCTCCACCAGCGGCATCACCGGGTCCGGACTCCCCAACGGCACCGCCGGATCCACCTCCGGCACCGCAGGCACCCCGGGACCGGGGCCGGCCTCCTGCGCCAGGTTCACCCCCGGCAGCGCGGCCGGGTCGATAGAGGCGACCATCCGCGCGAACTCCGCCAGCCCCGCGTCCCACGGCAGGACATCAGCTCCGCTGTCCGGGCGCAGCTCGGCAGAGCTCTGGCGGGCGGCCCGGAACAGGCGCGCCAAGATGGACCGAGGCGTAGAAGCGCAGGTGCGCCAGGGCCCTGTCGGGGTCCTGGCCCGCCTCCAGCTCATGGAGGAATAACGAGACCTGACGGCTCAGCTGGTCACCCAGGATCTCTACCGCCCGGCGCGGTGTCGCCTCCTCCAGGTCCTCGCCGTCCTGCGCATCATCCCCGTCGTCGCCGCGCTCCTGGCCACCATCCGGGGCCGGCTGGTCATCCGCGCCGGGCGGGTGCCGGGTCCTGGACCTGGTCCTGGGGCCGACACTGGACCTGCTGGCGCAGACGGTCCGGGCCTGGCGCGAAGTCGGCCATGCCGGGCCGGCGGTCGCGGTGGCACCGGGTGCCGTCGGCAGTGGGTTCCGGCCCTGCCTGCGGTGAGGCGGGGCCGGAACGGGCAGTTGCCGGAACGCACTACGACGTGGTGAAGTAGCCGTACACGTCGGCGATCAGCTGGGTGCTGTCTGCGTGGTTGTAGATGTCGACCGCGCCGTCGGGCCCCAGCCGGGTCTGGACGTGGCCGGCGATGTCGCTCCACGGGTTGGTGTTGAGGCTGGAGGTGCCCGGCCTGGGCTGCTGGTCGGGCCAACGGTCAGATGGCTGGGCCGGGTCTCCTGCGTGGCGGTGAGGTTCACCACAGCGCCGATGGCACCGGCCGGAACGCCGCCGCGGCCGGTGACCGCAAGCCGGAGCGTGGAGTCCGGACCGAGCGGGTGACCGCCGGCGGGGGTGTCCAGTACCCGGCTCGGCGGAACGGGAGTGAACACCCCCTGGCCGTGGATGCTGTAGTAGCCGACCACGTCCTGGACGGCGTCCACGGACCCCCCGTTGTTGTGCACGGTGATCGAACCGTTGGAGACCGGGACGACCGCCTGGTTGGAGATGTCCTTGCCCGGCTCGTAGTTGACGGTCGAGGTGGTGAACGCGGCGCCGGTGGGCGCGGCGGTGAGATAGCTCCTGGTGCTGGCGTTGGTCGCGGTGAGGTTCACCAGGAGGGCGGAGGCGTCGGCCGGGATCCCGGGCGGGTGTAGCGGTAGGTGGTCTGGGTCTGGCCCGGCGTCATGCAGTACCCGAGAACGTCAAAGACGACATCGACCGAGCCCAGGTGGTTGTAGACCTCCACGCCCGCGACGCCCGTATACGGGTTGGGGCTGACCGGGACGGTGACGAGGTTGGCCACGTCGTGCCCCGGCGAGAAATTGAGTGTGGAGAAGGCCGGCCGGTGGCCCTGGTTCTCCAGGCCGGGAGCGCCGATGCTCAGGTAGCTGTTCGCATGGGCGTTGGTGGCGGTGACGTTCAGCACCACGGCGGTCGCCCCGTCCGGCACGTAGAAGACCGGGGTGGGCGGCATGTGCGAATAACAGACGTCGAGATCCACCTCGGTGAAGCTGTCCTGCGACAGGGTCGAGGAGGCGCCGCAGCTCGGGAAGCTGGACCGGGTGTCCAGGACCCGGGTCGGGCTGACCGGGACGAAACCGGACCGCGCCGGGGCACTGGCCACGGACCGGGTCGCCGCGAACGCCGGGGTCCAGACCCCGGCCAGAACGAGGGCCGCGGTGAGTAACGCGGCCAGACGCAGATGCATGATGAGCCCCCCAATGGAAAGTGTGCTGCGACCCCAGTTGGCTGGGAAAGCCTCCAATGCTGCCTGACGGCCTGCCAGGAGATGGCGGGGAAGACCAGGGCGGGGCCGTTGGGGCGCGATCAGTCGCGAACCGGGGCGAGACCGGAGAAACCCGAGGCGACCACGACGCACTGGCCACGGTTGTCGCTCCGGACCCCATCGCCGACCACCAGCTCCCCTCGGTCCAGCAGCAGCACCGGATCCCGCCGCCAACCGGGCCACCACCCGACGTCCTGGTCCCCGTCGGCGACCGACTGCCCGTGCTCGCGAATCCTGTGACGCCCGGCCCTGCCCGTGCCGCGTCACTGGATTCGGCAACCCGTCGTCGAGCGCCGAGCGGGTCGCCCGCTGGCGCGCCGAGCCCGATCCGGCGACCGGCCGGCTACAGGCACCGTGGGAACCCGGAACCGCCAACCGGCGAGGGCCCCCGCCGGTCGCCCCGCGCCCAAGAGAAGGCCAGGTGCGGGGCGGGCGTCAACGACGGGTGTTAGCAGCTGGGGGTACGGCAGGACCCAGAGTCGCGGGCTCCGGGTCCCCAGGCGAGTTCGAGGGCGCTGTTGCCGATGCTCGCTGACGGCGGGCTGTGAACGACGCCGATCTCCTCAATCTGCTCCTGCGGCGGTGTAACCCAGTACGCACTGTTGTCGATCCAGTCAAGCCCCCAGTGGGCGCTGTCGTGGATGACGGAGGTGCTGCCGCTGCACACCTTGTTGGTTTCGCTGTAGCCGAGGCCGATGCTGCCGACGCCGAGGCTGCCGCTCAAGGTGGCATCGTGGCATCCGGTCGACCCCGGCGCGGCGGTCCAGTTGACGACGGTGTTGCCGGACCCGTACCACATCAGGATGTAGAGCGTGTTGGGCTGGAGGAGCCCGGGGTTTTCAGTGGCGACGAGGTCGTCCCCGACGTACCAATCGCTGCCGTTAGTCTGGATCAGCCTGCGGGTGAAGCAACCCCACACCCCAATAACGTCGCGGGGGCCCGACGGCTGGATGCAGCCGGACTGGTAGAAGCTGCCACTGATGTCGTAGGGGACGACGCCCTTGACGGTCCGGTACTTGCCCAGTTGTGCGTTCGCGGCTGCCTTGGAGATGCCCGCGTTGAGTGCGTCGGTGTAGGTGGACCGACCTGCGGCCCGGTAGGCGCTGATGAGGTCGGCTCCGGAGCCGGCCTTCTTGTCGGTCTTGGGGAAGGTGACGGTCATGGCCCCGTAGCCCCCGTGGGCGGTGTTCCCGTTGCGCAGGTCCACGGTGACGCCGGGTGTCCCGGCGTAGGTGAACCCGGTGCCGTTGTTGGCGGTCCAGCGTGAGGTGACCGATCCGTCCTGGTTGCGGTGCTCGAACACCAGGCGCAACCCTTGTGCGGCGGCCTTCACCCCGACGACCTTGACGGCGTTGGACGAACCGAGAAGCTGCTCCGATGCCGTGGCGGGCGAGGCGGCGGGCGCCAACGCGGATGCCGGCGCGGCCAGGACACCGAGGACGGCGAGGCCTGCCGTCATCGCAGCACCTGCGGTGACGGTGAAATGCCGCCCGAACACGTTGAATTTCAAAATTGCTCCCTGTGGTGTACGTGCTGCTGTCTTGCCGCTTGGGCCAGCCTTGCGCGCTGCGGCACGACCAGGCTGCCGCGATAGGCCGGCCGGAGTCCCGTTCCCCATACAAGCCCACACACCCCACTCATAGACTTCGAGCTGTCAGGAGCACGGCATCGCGAAGCGGGAGGAACCGTGGACAACCTGCCAGGTGGCATGCCCGATCCGGGCAGAGCTCGCGATCTGGCCGAGTTCATCGGCTTACTCAGTGAGCTGCGCGAGTGGGCGAGCGCACCGTCCTACCGTTCCTTGGCCAAACGGGTCGGGCCACTGATCCGGCCGGCACGCGTCGTGCCGACGGCCACGGTCGTGGACGCCTTCAAGGCCGGACGGCGCCGCCTGGACCTGGATCTCGTGGTGGCGATCGTCCGGGCGCTCGGGGTGGACGAGCCGACGGTGGATTTTTGGCGACAGGCGTGTGTGCGGGTCCATGTCGAGGCCAAGACCGGGGGCGCTTCGGGGGTGCTGCGGCAGCTGCCTGCGGAGCTGGCCACCTTCACGGGTCGAGAGCGGGAACTTGGCGACGTGCTCAGCCTGGCGGTGGCACCCGCCGACGGTCAGGGTCGCAGCGCGGTAGTGATCTCGGCGATCGAGGGCATGGCCGGGGTGGGCAAGACCCAGCTGGCCGTGCATGCCGCTCACCGTCTGGTCGCCGAAGGCCACTACGCCGACCTCCAGCTGTATGTGAACCTGCGCGGCTTCGACGCCGAGCGCCCTGCGGCCGACCCGGCCGACGTCCTGGAAGCCTTTCTGCGTCAGCTCGGGACCCCGTCCCAGCAGATCCCCACCGACTTCGACCAGCGCGCTGCGATGTTCCGGGACCAGATGCACGACCGCCGGGCGCTGCTCCTGCTGGACAACGCCGCGGACGAACGACAGGTACGCGACCTCATACCGGCCGGCGGGAACAGCCTGGTGCTGGTCACCAGCCGCCGTCGCCTGGCAGGCCTGGACGGCGCCTGGCTGCTGGTCCTGGACACGTTCACCGCCGAGGAGAGCACCAAGCTGCTGGTCAGGATCCTGGGAGCAGAACGGGTGCGGGCCGAACCGCGGGCAGCAGCCGACATCGTGACGGAATGCGGCGGGCTGCCGCTGGCCGTGGCGATCGTCGCCGCGCGTCTGAGGTCGCGTCCGGCGTGGAGGCTGGCCGATCTGGCGCGGCAGCTGCGGACGGATCCGGCCGTCGGCCTGCGGGAGGGGAATCGGTCGCCGTGGCCGGTGTTTCGCCTGTCCTATGACGGGCTCCCCGGCCCGGCCAAGCGCGTGTTCCGGCTCCTGGCCGCCCATCCGGGCCGTGACGTCACCGTAGGGCCGACCGCGGCGCTGGCCGGGCTCGACACCGTCCAAGCACACATGATGCTGGAGCTATTGGCCGACGAGCACCTGCTCCAGCCGAAGGAGTCCGGCCGCTACGAGATGCACGACCTGCTGCGGGTCTTCGCCGGGGAGGTACTACTGGAGGAAGAGCCGGCCACTGCACGGGAGGCGGCTGTGATCAGGCTACTGAGGTGGTATGCCGTCGTCGGCGACGCAGCACGACGCATAGTCAGGCCGGAATTGCATCCCTTGGCGCCGCCTTCCGAGTGGACCGCCCGCCCTGCCATACGCTTCAGCAGCGAGGCGGAAGCCATGGCGTGGGCCGGGCAGGAGGCGGCGAACCTCCTCGCCGCGATCAACCTGGCCAACGACCAAGGCGATGCGCTGCTGTGCACCCGTCTCTACGCGGCGATCGACTGGTACCTCAGCATCGAGTACCGCTGGCACGATGTGACAACTGTCGGCGAGGCCGTACTGAAGAATGTCTCGCACGCGCAGGACGAGTCCGCGACCGCGTGGCTGCACCTCAGAATCGCCACCGCCTTGGAAGAGATGGGCCGATTCGAATCCTCTGAGGCGCACCTCGTCGCAGCCCTTGACACGTATCGCAGACTCGGAGACAACGACGGGCAACTGGCCGTGCTTGTTCGCTTCGCGGCCTGTGCTTCCACAGCGGGTCGACACGACGTAGCGTTCGCCATGATGGCAGAGGCCCTGTCCATCGCCCGCCTGTCCGGGGACCAGGACGCCGCGGCGAAGGTCCTGAACAGTCGAGCGATAACCCATCATCAGCTCCACCGTCCGGCGGAGGCGTTGAAGGACCTGCAAGAATCGCTCTCCTATGCCCGGTCCGGCAACAGCAGCCAGATGGTCGCGACCCTGGTCCGCAACCTGGGCTTCACCTACCTCGTGCTCGAGGACTACCTCGACGCGGAAGCCCAATTCGCCGAAGCGGCGACAATGTTCCACGAGCTGGGAGACACCTTCCGCCACGCCGAATCCCTGCACGGCGCAGCCCGGGCCCTGTACGGCCAAGGACACATCGCCGAAGCACGCCACAGCGCAGCACAGGGCGACGCCATCCTCAACCGCGCCGCCGGCGCGCAGGCGCAGCATCAACAGCGAAGGCTCGAGGCCTCGCCGCTGCGTTATGTCGAATCAGCCGCCATCGATGGAACTGCACGAGCGTGAGTGACACAACCACGAAGCCCTGACAGCCTGGACGGGCGCGGCAGCTCGCGGCTGCGCTTCTCCGTGCCGTTGCGCTGGTCGCGCCGGGGCCGGTCACGGTGCAGGAGCTGACCCGGGCGCTGGGGCGGGACGCGGCGCGGTTGAACGAGGTGGAGAAGGTGCGCCACCGTGCCTATGCGCTGGAGGCGCGCGGCTGGCTCCTTCGTGAGCGGGGCCTGATCAGCCCGGCCGCGGGTCCAGGCGCTCGGGCCGGAACTCCGGCCAGTGCAGACGCTCCTTCGCCAGCTTCCGCGGCAGCGTGACCAGGGCGGCCCACCACACCATCTGCGCGTGGTGGTCGGGCCGGCGCTCGTGGTCGCGGTTCAGGCGTCGCGCGCGGGAGAGCCACCCAAGGGTTCGTTCCACTACCCAGCGCCTGGCCACCGCCACGAACCCCGTACTTCCGTCGGGGCGCTTGACGACCTCGACCTGCACCCCGTGTCGGGCGAATGCCTGCGCGAGGGCCGGGCCCTGGTAGGCGGTGTCAGCCCATACGAGCTTGAGCAGGCGTCCGGGCTCGGCCATGAACGCCTCGATCAGCTCGGGTGCGGCCTTGGAGTCGTGCACGTTGGCCGCCGTGACGACCACTTCCAGTAGCAGGCCACCGGTGTCGGTCAGGATGTGGCGCTTGCGGCCGTCGCGCAGCTTGTCGCCGTCCACCCCGCGCGTGGCAGCGGGGCAGGTCTCCGAGCCGTCCACCGACTGCGCGTCCACAATGCCGGCGCTCGGCTCGGCCGCCCGTCCCTGCCGCCTGCGCTGCAGGCGACGTAGTCGCTGGTAGAGCTCGCGCACATAGCCGTGGCGCGACCAGCGGCGGAAGAAGTCGTACACCGCCCGCCAGTACGGATAGTCGACAGGCAGGGCACGCCACTTGCCCCCGTTGTCGACGGTGTAGCGCACCGCGTCGACCATCTCCCGGTGGCAATGGGACTCCGGACGCCCGCCCCGGCCCTCCAGCCAGGCCGGCACCGGCATCGACGCCCTGACCTGGGCCCACTCCGCGTCCGTCATGTCGGACGGGTAGCACGGCGCACGCCGCCCCGCCGGGACCGCCCCGAACTGGTGGACGTAGCAGTCACACGCCAGGGTGGCCGAAGTGGCACCGCAGGCCTCGGTGATGGTGAACTGGTCCAGCAACGGGCCTCCTGTGGCGGAGAGTTGGTCGACAACCTCATCTCTGCCGAGAGGCCCGTTCGCTTATGCGCACCCGACGGGCAGGACTCACGTTCGAGCCGTCACCCCCACCGCGCCCACCGAACACCGCCCGGTTCACCACCACGCACTGAATCAGCCCTGCCGCCACCGACTCGCGAGGCCAAAACGGCCCGCCGGAGAAACCGACGGACCGTCAGGCACGATCGAGGCTAACAGGTCACGCTCGTCCGACCGCCGTTATTGGCACCCGTCGAGTAGTCGTGGGCAGCGCCTGCGATCCACAGGTCACAGACCTGGAACTTCGTTTCTCCCCATACGTCAATGTAATCGTACTGGTACTTGATGTGTATCGCGGCGTCGATTGTCTTGGGGTACTGGAGTAGGTCGATGGAATACGGCAGCGTGGAAAATGCGTCAATATAGCCGTTGTCGGTTGCCGAAATCAGGGTATGCGTATTGGGGCCGTTTTCCAGCCAAATTGTCGGCTTCTCGAGCGGCCCGGTCCCGGAATCCCAGCCGGTGGGCCACCACGATGCCTGCGCGGTACGCGTTCCCGGATCGTACGTCTGAAGGAGGGTGCCGACGCGGTTGCCCACGCCGTGGCCTGTGTAGATCCGGGTCGAGCTGATGGTGATCGGACCGGACGCCTGCGCGGTGCCGGAACCAACCGCGATCAGGCCGGCCAGAAGGGCGAATGCGACAAGCGTGCGCTTCATGACGGAAATCAACGTCTTCCTCCAATTGTGTAGCCTCAGCGGCAGCGTCTTATCGCCACCCGCTGTACATCGGAGCTCCATTCAAGGGCTGGGCCAACACACCGAGGCCCAAGGTCAGGGGCAGAACCCCCCTCGAACTTGCCGCAGCGGCCCTCGACCAACTACTTCGAGCGACTCACCTAGGTGTCCCCACGCCGGCCGGGCCAACTCCCCGGAAGATTGGCTCTCAGCAGCCCAACTGGTGCCGAATGTAATCCCCCCGGGCCACGCCGATCTCGATGCGGTTCTCGTCGAATCCGTTGGCGATTCGCAGGCAGCCCCCAGCGAAGACGAACTCCACCGCAACCGTTCCAGCTGCCGGATCACACTCTGCCGGCCGCCGTTCAAGGAGCGTGTCAGCACGGTAGCGGGGTGTCTCCGAATACCGCCTGGTCCCAAGTGAAGCCGGCCAGCCCGTTGGTGTGGTCGACGACCAGATCCCACGTCCAGTGGGAGCCGTCGCTGGGGTCGTACACGGCGGGGAGGCTACATACGGATCCGATGCTGTCGCCGGGGTTCAGGACCTGGTGCTCCCAGTTGGCCTGGGGGTGCAGGTGGATCCAGGTTTGCGACGAGACGCCGCTAGCGCTGCCAGCGCTGCCACACCACTCGTTTGCCCCGCGGGACAGGTAACTCTCCAGGGTGTAGCCCGTGTTGTTGAGGGTCCTGTCGACTACCAGATCCCAGATGGTCCCCTCAGAGGCCACCCAGCACACGGTCCCGACGTCGTCACCAGCATTGATGGTCAGGTGGTCCGACTCGTAGGTCGGCAGGAAGTGCACCCATACGGAGCTGGTCGCCGGGGCGGCGACGGCAGTTCGGGCGGCGGAGGTCGCCGCCGTCGCCGTAGTCATCGGCTTGTCCGCAGCGGAGGCCGTGGTGGTGCCGACCAGGCTGACGCCCAGGGCCAGCGCCGCGATAGCCATTGCGGGCTTGAGGTGATTGCTCATCAGTTCTCCTCGATCTATGCCGTGATTACATTGCGTCGCGCCCCGCAAACGCGATCGGAGGGTGCGGAGGGTCGGCGCGCTCGTCCCAGGCCGCAGTTGATGTCTCCTGACACTTCGCTGCTCGGGCCGGCTGTGCGCGAAGCAGCACAACCAGGCTGCCCGGGGTGGCTGGGTGGAGTCCCGTTTCCCGTACGTATCCGTACACCCGCCTCATGGACTCGGATTGTCAGGGGCACGACGAAATGGGGGCATTATGGGTGAGCAGCACGGTTTGATGCCGGATCCGGGCAGAGTGGAGGATCTGGCGGAGTTCATAGGTCTGCTGGGTGAGTTGCGTGTCTGGGTGGGGATGCCGTCCTATCGGCTGCTGGCCAAACGGGTCGGTCCGCTGATGCGGCCGCCGAGCGCCGTGTCAGCATCCACGGTCGCGGACGCGTTCAAGGCCGGGCGACGCCGCCTGAACCTGGACCTGGTCATGGCCCAATCACCCCCGGGGACGGCCCAGGCCAGGGCGGTGGCCGGATGCTCACCGCCCTGGCCTGGGCCGGGCTCTGAACCGGGATCAATCAGCCGGGACGGCTGTCCGTCAATTCAGGATCAGCGGGGCGGTGTTGTTCCTCGGGTTGGGATCCCAGGGAATCGTCGTGCTCGGCACCGGCTCGCCCCACACCAGCTGCACCAGGCCGCGCGCGTGCCGCACCATCGTCGTCACACGGAAGGTCACCGGGATCGCGAAGCTGTCGCCCGGGTAGGCCAGGATCGTGCTCAGGCCTGCCGAGCAGTATTCGACGGTGCTGCTGACGGTGTTGCAGTCCGGCCCGGGGACAACGGTGGCCCCCGGTGGCGCGGTGACCTTGACGAAGG
>NZ_JBGCCS010000038.1:0-65105 GCF_041262645.1 Streptacidiphilus sp. EB129 | reverse complement strand
GGTCACACTGAGCGACGACGGCCGGGGGGCCCCCGGGGGTGCCCGGGGGGCCCCGCCGGGCGGGGGGGGGGGGGGCCCCCGGGCGGGGGGGGGGGCCCGGGCGGGGGGGGGGGGGGCGGGGGCCCCCCCCGCCCCTGCGGCACGTCAGCGGTCGGATCAGCCGAGCTGGAAGGTGGTCTCGACCGGGTAGTGGTCGCTGGGCGAGTTGGTGTCGAGCTGGCCGGTGGTCCAGCCCGCCTGCGGGTCGAAGTCGATGTTCACCGTCGGCTGCACGGTGGGCACCGGGCGGCCGGGGGCGTTCAGGTAGCCCAGGTAGTCGAGGTCGTCGGCGTAGTCCACCGGGAAGCTCTCGACGCCGGACATGTACTGGCACCAGGCGGAGACCGTGCAGTCCATGGTGCTGAGGGTCTGGCCGGGGGTGGTGGCCGGGGTGCCGAGGAAGCCGTTGACGGCGGCCTGGGCGTTGTCGTAGTCGCCGCGCGCGGCGCCGTGCACGTACTCGACGTTGAGGTCGCCGCCGATCAGGACCGGGGCGCTGCTGCCGACGATGCCGTCGACCCAGGTGCGGATCTCGCCGAGCTGGGCGAGGCGGGTGGACTGGGTGGTGTCCGTGGAGGTGTTGGACTGGTCGGCCTGCAGGTGGGTGCCGACGACCCAGGTGCTGACGCCGTTCTTGTTCACCTTGATCAGCGCGGCGCCCTTGTTGGCGTCGTAGTCCCAGGTGCCCGAGGTGGAGTTGCTGAAGACGTGGGCGTACTGGGCGGTGATCGGGTACTTGGAGAGGATCATCGTGCCGCCGTTGATGACGAACGGCGAGTTGGAGCAGTCACCGCTGATGCCGTTCCAGCCGCCACCGGAACAGGTCTGGCCGACGACCGGGGTGCGGTAGGGGTAGAGGTCGGCGAGCTTGCTGTCGATGTCGCTGATCGAGGAGTGGTTGAACAGCTCGTCCAGAACCACGACGTCGGCGTTGTGGCTGCGGATGATGCTCTCGACGACGGGGGTGCGCCGGGACGCCTGCTCGTTCTCGACGCTGTCGACCACGGCGGTGCCGAGGTCGACGTTCCACGCGAAGACGGACAGGGTCGAGCCCGAACCAGAAGCGGTCTGCTGCGTGGTCTGGGCCTGGGCGGTCTGGGCCTGGGAAGCCAGCAGCAGGGCCGCGGTGGCGGCGAGAAGAGCGGCGGTGGGGCGGCGCTTGAACAAGGGATCTCCTGACAGCGAGAGCATGACAGGCGAACGCTAGCTACCGCGCAGTAAGAAGACGAGAACGCTGCATGAGCATTCAGGATCTACTTACCGACGAGTAAATACACCTAACCGATCAGCCACCAGGGTCAACTCGGTTCACCAGTGCGCGGGGCGGGTCAGCGCCGGCGGCACCCGGGTGGCGGCGTCTCCCCTGGCCGCGTTGAGCTGCATCTGGGTGAGGAAGAGGCAGCCGGTGAGGTCGGCGCCGCGCAGGTCAGCGTCCCGGAGGTCGGCCCCGATCAGGTCGGCCAGCCGCAGGTCGGCACCGCGCAGGTCCGCGCCGATCAGGTAGGCGCCGCGCAGGTTGACCCCGCGCAGGTCCGCGCCCCTGAGCCGGGCGCCGATCAGGTCGGCTCCCCGGCGGTCCTTCTTCTGCCGGGGCGCCTGCGCCCGCACCAGCTCGCTGGTGCGCAGCAGCAGCACGTTGACGACCTGCCGGTGCGCCGCGACGTCCAGGTCGGCCAGCTCCTGCGGACGCCCCGCGCCCAGCCGCTCGGTCTCCGCCAGCGCCTCGGCGAGCTCGGCGTGGATCGGACCGGTGACGTCCAGCGCCAGCGCCTCGGTCAGATACCAGAGCAGTTCGTGCAGTTGGCGCATCACCGGGAAGACGGCGAACATCTGCTCGGCGGTGTCCGGGTCGGAGCGCCAGTCCCGGCCGAGGAAGGTGACCTGGGAGACCTGCTGTCCGGCGCCGAAGCAGTCGTAGACGGTGCAGCCGGTGAACCCCTGCTGCCGCAGTCCGGTGTGGATGCCGCAGCCGAAGTCCTCGCGCAGGTTGCGGCAGGGTGTGCCGACGGCCTTGTCCACCGCGAAGTCCGCCGAGGCGGTGAACGCCAGGGCGACGCAGCACAGTCCGAAGCAGCTGCCGCAGTCGGCCCGGAGGCTGGGGTGGTGCTCGGACACGGCGTGGGGCTCCCGATGGCTGGACGGCGTCGCCGGGGCGGGCGCCGAGGATCGTCCGCACCAGAATAGTCGGCAGATCGCTGGGGAATGGCTCCGGGAACATGGCAAGCTCTGGGGACATGACAAGCCCCACCCATCCGGAGGTTCCGCTCATGAACCGCAAGCACTGGCTCTCCCTCGGCGCCGCCGCCGCACTCGTCCTCGGCGTTGCCGGTGCGGCCTCGGCCGACAGCGCGGCCGGCAGCACCCAGAGCCTGGCGTCCGCGCCCCGCGCGGCACACACGGCGGCCACGGCCACCGCGGCCGACCCCTGCGGGTTCGTCGCCGCCGTGCCGGCCGACCGGTTCAAGGGGATCCCGGTGTTCGACGCCAGGAAGGCGGCCCAGCCCTACACCCTCCGGATGCACACCAGCCAGGGTGTGATCACCATTCAGGCGCTGACCGCCCAGGCACCCTGCACCACGTTCTCGTTCCGCTTCCTGGCCGAGCACCACTACTACGACCGCACCCACTGCCACCGGCTCACCACCCAGCGGCTCTACGTGCTCCAGTGCGGCGACCCGACCGGGACCGGCAGCGGCGGCCCCGGCTACTCCTTCAACGACGAGAACCTGGCCGGCGCCACCTACCCGGCCGGCACCGTGGCGATGGCCAACGCCGGTCCCAACACCAACGGCAGCCAGTTCTTCTTCGTCACCAAGGACACCAAGCTCTCCCCCGCCTACACCCCCTTCGGCAAGGTGACCGGCGGCATGGACGTGCTGCAGAAGATCGCGGCGGGCGGCGAGGACGACCAGAACGCCCCCGGCGACGGCTTCCCGACGCTGCCGGTCGACATCCACAGCACGTCCATCAGCACGCACTGACCGTCCGCTCCGGGGTGGCAGCGGTCAACTGCGGGTGAGGGCGCGGGAGGCGGCCGCCGCGATGGCGATGCCCAGCGTCCAGCCCATGATGGTGAGCACCACCGTGACCACCGCCGCCACCCCGTGGTACTGCCAGACGTCGGGCTGGCCGAAGTGGATGACCGGGACCAGGTGGTCGGCGGCGAACAGCACCGGGTTGAACAGCGAGTGGTCCTCGGTGCTGACGTGCTGCGGGGTCACCTCGCTGAAGTACAGGCTGCCGGCCACCATCAGTCCCACCGCCCAGCCGATCGCCCGCAGCGGGAGGTAGCCGTAGCCGACCAGCAGGTCCAGCACATGGCCCGGGATCCGCTGCCACCAGTGCTTGAGCTGGGCGGTCTGGGCCCGCTGCTTGGCGAGCAGGACGACCCGGGCGTCGCCGTCGTTGCCGAGGCCCCGGTAGTACGCGGCGAGTTGCTCGTACGGGTGCGCGCGGTAGGCGCCGACCCGGCCGGGGTCGTCCCGCTTCACCATCCGCGCCAGCAGCGGGAGCCGCTCCCTGGGACCCAGGTAGCGGTCGAACGCGCCGTAGCTGAACCCGTCCAGGTTCAGCCGGCCCGGCCAGGAACCGGTCTCCCGGATGCCGCCGACGGCGGTGGCCGCGTAGAGCGTCAGCAGCGCCTCGGGGCTGTCCATCCGGCGCAGATCGAGGTGGCCGGTGATCCGGGAGCCGGTGAGCTGGATCTCGCCCTCGGTGCTGAAGCCGTCGCCCAGGTAGAGGCTGCCCTCCACCACCATCCTGCTGCCCGCGATGACGGCCCGCTCCTCCGGCGCCTCCTCGGGCGCCGCCACCGGATTCGCGGCGGGATTCGCGGCGGTCGTCACCGCCGGCGGGATCCGCTCCAGCCGCGCGCCGCTGAAGTGCAGCCCGCCGCTGATCCGGGCGCCGACCAGGCGCACCGTGCCGTGGGCGGTGAACGGGACCTTCCCCCGGGGCCGGTCCCGCCGGAAGTAGACGCTGCTGGCCACGGTCATGTCCGCGCCGCTGAAGGCGTCGTCCTCCACGTCGGTCAGCGTCGCGCCGTCCAGGATCAGGGCGCTGCCGATGTGCGCGCCCGGCAGCCGGACCGCGCCCAGCGCCACCAGACCGTTGGCGAGCACGCTGCGGCCGACCCGGATCCCGCCGGCGTTGAGCGAGCGGCCGCCCGGTGCGGAGTTCGTCAACGTGGCCCGGTTCAGCTGGACCTGACCGCCGATCACGGCGTTGATGACGCAGAACGAGCCCTTGACCGTGATCCCTTCGGCGAGCAGGCTGCCGTCCACGGTGATGCCGTCGGCGTGCACCGCGCGCTCCGGGGTGCCGTGCACCACCGCGTCGTGCAGGTCCAGCGAGCCGCGTACCCGCGCGCCGTAGGCGGAGAAAGTGGTCAGCCACGATCCACTCAGGTCGATCGAGGCGGTGACCGCCTCGTCGAGGCTCACCGGACCGTCGAAGCGGCAGGCCTGGAGCAGCAGCGGGACGGCCACCATGCCGTGGTCCACCGCGAGTTCACCGGTGATCCGGGCCCCGGCGATGCGGACCGCACCGACGCAGCCCGGCGTCCGCGCCCCGGCCCCGAGCAGCAGCGCGGCCACCACCTCGCCACGCACGGTCCGGTCGGCACCCCACCGGCCGGCGTTCGCGGGATCGTCCAGCGCCGGGTCGCCGACCCGCAGGTCCACCGTCTCCCCGCGCGGGAAGGCCCGCCAGACGCGCCGCTCGACGGCGGTGAGCCGGCCGAGCCGGACCGGTATATCGGCATCGCTGGGTACGGACGTGCGAATCATGGTCCACATGGTGCCGTATCCGTCGCGGGTCGCGCCGGTATCACCATTGATCGGCTCCCCGGTCGACCGGCCGGATACGGCGGTTCGTCATAGTCTGGGCCCTGCTGGTTGTCTGACGGTCTCGGCGACGGACGGAGGTCCACCGCGTGGACGGGCTTGATCGACGGCGGTTCCTCGGCGCGGCGGCCGCGGGCGCGGCGCTCACCGTACTGCCGGGCTGCGACGCACACTCCCCCACCACGCGGCTGTCCGCTCCGCCGCCGACCCCCGCACCGACCCCGACGCCGACGCCGGCCCCGGAGCAGGTCGAGCAGGCCCGCCCCGGGAACGCCGACTGGCGGATCCGCGACGGCGGCCCGCAGGAGGCGATCCAGGGGTACGCCGACCAGGTCAGCGTGCTGCCGGGGCAGTCCTTCGCGCTGCATGTCTCCACCACCGCGCCCGGCTTCACCGTCTCGGCCTACCGGATCGGCTGGTACGGCGGCGCGCAGGCGCGCCTGGTCTGGCGCTCGGCGCGGATCCCCGGCCGGGTCCAGCAGGCGGCCGGCACCACGGCGGACACCCGTACCGTGCGCGCCGCCTGGAAGCCCACGGTCACCGTGGCCACCGGCGCGGACTGGCCGGCCGGCGCCTACCTGCTGCGCCTGGACGCCGAGAACGGCCACCAGCGCTATGTGCCGATGGTCCTGCGCTCCGCGAACGCGGCCGGCCGGACCCTGCTGATGCACGGGGTGGCCACCTGGCAGGCCTACAACCTGTGGGGCGGCAGCAGCCTCTACCAGGGCGACAACGGCGCCTACGCCAGCCGGTCGCTGGCGGTGTCCTTCGACCGGCCGTACGACGGCAGCGGTGCGGACCTGTTCCTGGTCTACGAGCGGGCGCTGGTGGTCCTGGCCGAGCGGCTCGGCATCCCGCTGGCGTACACCACCGGCTACGACGTGCACCGGCAGCCGGAGCTGCTGACCGGCGCGGCCACCCTGGTCTCGCTCGGCCACGACGAGTACTGGACGCCGGAGCAGCGCGCCGCGGTGACCCGGGCCAGGGACGCGGGCTCCAACGTCGCCTTCCTCGGCGCCAACACCTGCTTCCGCCGGATCCGGTTCGAGGACGGCGGCCGCACCGTGGTCTGCTACAAGACCGCCTACCGGGACGACCCGGTCTACGGCGGCGACCCCGCCGCCGTGACCACCGACTTCCGCGCCGGCCCGGGCGCCGACCCGGAGTCCTCGCTCACCGGCGTCCTCTACGAGGGCTATCCGACCGACGCCCCCTACGTGGTGCGCGCCGCCGACCACTGGCTCTACGCGGGCACCGGCGTCTCCACCGGCGACTCCTTCCCGCACCTGGTCGGTGTCGAGTACGACCGGGTCACCCCGGGCGACCCGACCCCGCGCCCGATCGAGGTGCTGGCCCACTCCCCGCTGGTCTGCAACGGCAACGCCAGCCACTCCGACACCGCCTACTACACCGTCCCCAGCGGAGCCGGCGTCTTCGCCTCCGGCACGATGCGCTGGGTCGAGGGCCTGATGGCGGGCACCCACGACGACTGGGGCGACCACGGCATGGACGCCCGCACCGGCGCCTTCGTCACCCGGGCCACCCAGAACCTGCTCACCGCCTTCGCCCAGGGCCCGGCCGCCCACCACCTCGCCCCACCCCGCGACAACCTCGCCACGATCTACAACTGAGGCAGCGGCTCAACCGCTCACCTCTCGGTGGGAGTGTCCTGGTCGTCCGGCTGGAGGACGGGTGCGGTGGCCCGCTCGTCGACTTCTGTGGCGGCGAGGCTGCCGAGGAGCTTGACCCGCTCCTCGGTCGGAGATCCTGCCGCACTCGTGTAGGCGAACATCATCCATCCGGGGTGATCGGGCAGTTCCACATCCTCGTAGACGAATTCGAGGTCGCCGACGTCAGGATGGTGGCTGTGCTTGGTGCCGGTGCGGTGCAGGCGGACGTCATGGGCCGACCAGCGACTGCTGAAGGCGTCGCTTCGAGCCGCCAGTTGTCCGATGAGGTCGGTCAGGGCCTTGTCGCGTGGGTTTCGCCCTGCAGCTGTCCGCAGGTTCGCGGCGGAGGCGTCCGCGGCGCGCTCCCACTGCGGGTAGAAGGTGCGCGCGGCGGGGCTGAGGAAAATGAACCGTGCGCTGTTCTTCCGGGCGTCCGGGTCATCGAGCAACGGAGCGAGCAGGGCCCGGCCGAGCGGGTTGGTGGCCAGGATGTCGCCGCGCTGGTCGACGATCCATGCGGGTGCACCGGTGAGAGCGTCGAGGAAGCGCTGGAGCGAGGGGCGGATCGTCGATTGGGCGGGGCGGGAGCGGCGGCGGATCCGGCTCCACCGTCCGGAAAGCCCGGATGACTCGCGCGGCCGGGGGACGCCACGCCATCAAATCCCGCTCCCCGGAAGGCGAGGAGTGTGTTTCATCAAGTTTGCGAAAACGTTCTGAAACCAATGCTACGGTGCCGCTGTGACGAAGAGCAGCGAGTCCACGGTCTTTGCGACCGCCCTGTGGGGCGACGGTGAGCAGTCCCTCGAACTCGGCGGCGTGCGGGTCGCCCTCAGTGGCGACGAGCCCGGCAGCGTCCGGTTGCAAGAGTCCGAACCCGGTGAGCTGCTGCTCAGCGCGGACCGGCCGACCCGGGCGCTGCTGCGGATCGACGCGGCGCTCGGCGACGCCGTCGGCTACTGGCATCCGCAGGGCGGCTGGTCCCGGACCCTGCCCGCCGACTGGTCCGGCTGGCGCAAGGTCTCGCTGGTGCACTCGGCGCCGGTCGGCTGCCTCTACGACTCCTCCGGCGTCAGCAGGTTCGCCTTCGCGGCCGACTGCACCGTGCGGGAGACACCCCTGCGCTTCGGCGTCTCCGAGGAACTGGCCCGGTTCGGCGTCTGGCTCTCGCTCGACCTGGGCCCGTCCGCCCCGGTCCGGCTCAGGATCAGCACCGAGCCGCAGAGCGTCGCCGCCGCGCTGCGCGCGATGCGCGACTGGTACGCCGTCCGCCCCGGCTACCAGCCGCTTCCGGTACCGGAGTTCGGCCGCGAGCCGGTCTACTCGACCTGGTACTCCTTCACCCAGGACGTCACCGCCGTCGAGGTGGAGGCGGAGGCGGCGGTCGCCGCCGAACTCGGATGCGGGCAGCTGTTCCTGGACGACGGCTGGCAGCAGTTCGGCACCGGCCGGGGCTACGCGGGCTGCGGGGACTGGATCCCCGACCCCGCCAAGTTCCCCGACTTCGCCGCGCATGTCGCCCGGGTACGGGCGCTCGGGCTGCGCTACACCGCCTGGGTATCCCCGCTGCTGCTCGGCGAACGCAGCGCCGCCTACCGCGAGTTGAGGCCGTACGCGGAGCACTGCGCGACCCGGCTGCAGTGCCAGGTGCTCGACCCCCGCCACCGGGCGGTCCGCGAGCACGTGGTGGCCACCTGCGTGCGCGTAGTCCGGGACTACGGACTCGACGGCCTGAAGGTCGACTTCCTGGACGAGGCCATGGTCTACGCCGACGGCACGGACACCCCGGATGCGACGGGCGAGGGCTGGATCGCGGATGTCGGAACGGCGATGGCCGCGCTGCTCGGTGCACTGCGCGAGGCTCTGCACCGGCTGCGCGGCGACGAGTTCACCATCGAGCTGCGGCAGACCTACATCGGCCCGGCCATGACCCAGTACGGCAATCTGCTGCGGGCCGGGGACTGTCCCTCCGACGCGGTCGCCAACCGTATCCGCACCCTGGACGTCGCCCTGCTCAGCCCGGGCGGCGCAGTTCACTCCGACATGCTGCTGTGGGACCCGGACGCCGCGCCCGAGGCGCTGGCCCGCCAGTTCCACGGCGCGCTGCACAGCGTCCCGCAGATCTCGATGCGGCTGACCCGGCTGCCGGCGGAGCACCGCGAGACGCTCGCCTTCTGGCTGGCCCGCTGGCGCGAGCTGCGCCCCGCGCTGACCGGCGGACGACTGGAGCCGGGGCGTCCGGACGAGCTGTATCCGACGGTGGTCGCCTCGGCCGACGGCGAGCAGGTGGTGACCTGCTACGCCGAGCGCGTCGTCCGGCTCTCGGAGCTGCCGGGCGCGCGGCTGACACTGATCAACTCCACCTCCGCCGACCGGGTGGTGCTGGACGTGACCGCCCCGGCCCCGGCACAGGTCCCGCTCGCCCTGGAGGTCCGCGACGCCCGGGGCCGGGTGGTGCACCGGGGAGGGCTGCAACTGACCGAGGGGCTGAACGCGGTGCCCGTCCCGCCGTTCGGCCTCGGTAGCCTGAGCCGCACGGACGCGCCGTAGTCGGTGCCGGTCACGGCGCCGGTGCCGGTCATAGCGCCGGTGCCGGTCGCGGCGGGACGGGTGCGGGACCGAGTTGGAGGAGGACGGGGACACGGTGGGTGACGAGGAGAAGGTCGGCCTCGGGGAGGTCGCCCGGCTGGCGGGCGTGAGCATGGCCACGGTCAGCCGGGTGGTGAACCGCAAGGCGGGGGTCTCCCCCCGGGCCCGGGAGGCGGTCGAGCGGGCGATCCGGGAGACCGGCTTCGAGCGCCCGGCCAGCGACGGGATCGTCGCGGTCATCACGCCCAGCCTGTCCGGTGCGGTCTTCGCCGCGCTGGCCGAGCGGATCAGCGAGGCGCTGGCCCCGCACGGGCTCCGCGCGGTGACCTGCGCGGCACTGCCCGGCGGCGTGCAGGAGCGGGACTTCGTGCGCTCGCTGCTCCGGCTCGGCATCTCCGGCCTGGTGTTCCTGTCCGCCAGCAACACCCTGGAGGCCGCCGACCAGGAGACCTACCAGCTGCTGGCCAGCCACCACGTCCCCTTCGTCTGCGTCAACGGCCGCTACGACGGCCGACCGTCACCCGCGTACTCCACCGATGACGCCGTCGCCGCCGAGATCTCGGTCCAGCACCTGTACGAGCTGGGGCACCGGCGGATCGGACTGGCCGCCGGGCCGCTCGGCAACAAGCCCGCCGACCGCAGGGTCGACGGCTTCCTCCGGGCACTGGAGCGGCGCGGGATCGACGACCCGGGCGGATGGGTGCGCCGCCAGGGCTACTCCGTCGAGGGCGGCCGCTCCGCCGCCGAGTACCTGCTGGACCGGGGCGCCACCGCGGTGGTCGCGGCCAGCGACACCATGGCGCTGGGGGTGGTCCGCGCGGCGCGCGAACGGCAGTGGCCGGTCCCGGCCCGAGTCTCGGTGGTCGGGTACGACGACTCCTCGCTGATGGAGTTCACCGACCCGCCGCTGACCACGGTGCGGCAGCCGGTCGACCGGCTCGCCGCCGAGGCCGCGCGCGGGCTGGTCGCGCTGATCGCGGGCGGCGAGGTGCCGGCCGAGGAGCTGATGTTCCGCCCGGAACTGGTGGTCCGCTCGACCACCGCCCCCTGCCCGGCCGACGACCCTCTCGACTCGCGATATATGACGCGATAGAGTGCGTCTCATGTCCAACGACCTGGCACCCGCCCTGATCCGCGCCTCGCACGAGGACCGCGACCGGACCGTGGAGGCGCTTCGCGTCGCCGCCGGTGACGGCCGCCTCGACGCCGAGGAACTGGACCAACGTCTGGAGAGCGCGCTGACCGCGCGCACCTGCGGCGAACTGGACCTCCTGGTCCGGGATCTGCCCGCGCCCGGCCCGTCGGCCGCGGGCCCCGACAAGGACCTGGCCCGGCTGCGGGCGCACCGCAGCAGCATCGAACGCACCGGGCCCTGGAGCGTTCCGCGCCGCCTGGAACTGGAGGCCCGGTCCGGCACCGCCGTGCTCGACTTCACCGAGGCGGTGCTCGGCGGACCGGCCCTGGATCTGGCACTCGACCTGCGCAGCAGCACGCTGACCGTGATCGTTCCGCCCGGCGTCGCCGTCGCGGTGGACGAGGTCGCGGTGAACGCCGGCGTGGTCACGCAGCGGGTCCGGCGCGGGGCCGACGCCCCCGTCGCCCTGCTGGTGACCCTGAGCGGCACGGTGACCAGCAGCGTGGTCACCGTCCGGCGCCCCCGCCGCCACCTCTTCCGGTGGCGGCGGGCACGCGGCTGACGATGCCTCAGGCTGTGACGATGCCTCAGGCCGTGGCGATGGCCGGGTCACTGATGCTGGGACGACCGGTCTCGACATGGCCGGCCAGCCGGCGGCGGAAGCTGCCGTCCTGGTCCGAGGTCACGGTCAGGTCGTACCAGCCGTGGGTGTTGTCGAGGTGCGCCACGTGGGTGGCGGTCGCGCCAGGACGAACCGTGTAGGTGGTCGGCCGCCTGCCGTCGTAGGCGTTGCCGACGGTGATCCGCGCGGTGCTCCGGCCGTGGTTGGTCAGCGCCAGGCGCAGCTCGCAGCTGTTGCGGTCGTCGCGTGCGCTGATCTCCGTGCCGGCGGTGCCGACCCGACCGGCGTACCGGCGCAGGAATCCGTTGGGCCCGTGCACGGTGAAGTCGTAGCCGCCGTTGGCGTCGCCGCCCACGGTCCAGCTGCCGGACAGCTTCCTGCCGCCCTCGACGGTGTAGGTCCAGGGGCCGCCCGGGTGGGTGGCCGAGGTGACGTGGAAGTTGGCGCCGACCGGGCCGTGGCTCATGAAGTCGACCGTCAGCACGCCGCCGTGGACGTCGGTACGGGCGTCCGCCGACAGGTCGTACGGCAGCGGCCGGGTCGGCCGGAAGCCGCACTCCTGCTTGGGCAGCATCGGGTTGGCCGGCGGGGTCGGCACGTAGTCGGCGTGGCGCAGCCGGTCCGGCGGGAAGTAGCCGTCGGTGGACGGCAGCGCCGGCGCCTTGGCGTCCTTGCGGCCGAAGTCGAAGGCGGCGGTCAGGTCGCCGCAGACCGCGCGGCGCCACGGCGAGATGTTGGGCTCGTGCACGCCGAAGCGCTTCTCGATGAACTGCACGATCGAGGTGTGGTCGAACACCTGCGAGCAGGAGTAGCCGCCCTTGCTCCAGGGCGAGACCACCAGCATCGGCACGCGCGGCCCCAGACCGTACGGTCCGGCGGCGGCGCCGCTGCCGGCCGGCGGGTTGAGCACCTCCAGCGAGATGTCGGCGGTGGACGCGCCCTGCTGCGGCGAGGTCGGCGCGGTCGCCGGGACCACGTGGTCGAAGAAGCCGTCGTTCTCGTCGTAGGTGATGAACAGCGCCGTCCTACTCCACACCTCGGGGTTCGAGGTGAGCGCGTCCAGGACCTGGGCGATGTACCAGGCGCCGTAGTTGACCGGCCAGTTGGGGTGCTCGGTGAAGGCCTCGGGCGCGACGATCCAGGAGACCTGGGGCAGCGTGCCGGCCTTGACGTCGGCCTTCAGGATGTCGAAGTAGTCCTGGCCGGCGCTGTTGTTCGTGCCGGTGCGGGCCTTGTCGTAGAGCGGGTCGCCGGGCTTGGCGTTGCGGTAGTTGTCGAAGTACAGCAGCGAGTTGTCACCGTAGTTGCCGATGTACGCGTCGCTGGTCCAGCCCCAGGAGCCGTTGGCGTCCAGGCCGGTGCCGATGTCCTGGTAGATCTTCCAGGAGACCTTGGCCTGCTCCAGCCGCTCCGGGTAGGTGGTCCAGTTGTAGCCGGCCTCGGCGTTGCTGATGACCGGTCCGCCGCCGGTGCCGTCGTTGCCGACGTAACCGGTCCACATGTAGTAGCGGTTGGGGTCGGTGGGACCCTGCAGCGAGCAGTGGTACGCGTCGCAGACCGTGAAGGTGTCGGCGAGGGCGTAGTGGAAGGGGATGTCCTCGCGGGTGAGGTAGGCCATGGTGCCGGCGCTCTTGCTGGGCACCCAGTTGTCGTACTTGCCGTCGTTCCAGGCGTGGTGGGTGCTGTTCCAGTCGTGGGCGAGGTCCTCCAGGAACTGCAGGCCCATGTTCTTGGCGTCCGGGTGGAACGGCAGCACGTCCTTGGTACCGTCCGACTGGTACCAGACCGGCTTGCCGTTGGGCAGGGAGACCGGGCGGGGGTCGCCGAAGCCGCGCACGCCGCGCAGGGTGCCGAAGTAGTGGTCGAACGACCGGTTCTCCTGCATCAGCACCACGATGTGCTCGACGTCCCGCAGGCTGCCGGTGCGGCGGTTGGCCGGGATCTCCGCGGCCCGCGCGATGCTGGTCGACAGCGCGGACGCGGCGGCGGTACCGCCGGTCAACTGGATGAACCTGCGGCGGTTGATGCTGCTCATGTCTCTCCTTGCCCGGGAGTCCCCGCCGTCGGACGTTGCGTCTGCGGGGCCTGGGCAGCAGTGTCACGGGTGGGGCGAGAACAGCGCGGGGCCCGCAGGCGAACCTTCGGCATCGACCCGGACAACCACTGGTGTTCGAACCGGACGGAACCTGGACGAAAGAACGCTGAACGGACGTCAGCCCGGGCCCGCGTCGCCCGGGCGGTGGTTCGTGCTGGCCCCACCTCTGAAGACGGGTGGCAGCGCCCTCGTTGGGACCGTGCCCGGATCGGCAGGCTTGTGGGCATGACATCGCAGACAGCGGTACCCGCGATCGAGGCGTGCGGCCTCACCCGTAGCTACGGCGGCAGGACGGTCGTCGACCACGTCAGCTTCGCCGTCGAGCCCGGCAGGGTCACCGGATTCCTGGGGCCCAACGGGGCCGGGAAGTCCACCACCATGCGCCTGCTGCTCGGGCTGGAGCGGCCCGACAGCGGGACCGCGCTGATCAACGGCAGGCCGTACGCGGAGCTGCGGGCCCCGTTGGCGCAGGTCGGGGCGATGCTGGAGGCCAAGGCGTTCCACAAGGGCCGGTCCGCGCGCAAGCACCTGCTGTGCCTGGCGCAGTCGCAGGCGCTGCCCGCACGCCGGGTGGACGAGGTGCTCGCCATGGTCGGGCTCACGGACGTGGCCGGGCGCCGGGCCGGCGGGTTCTCGCTGGGGATGGCGCAGCGGCTCGGGATCGCCGCGGCGCTGCTCGGCGACCCCCGGATCGTGCTGCTCGACGAGCCGGTGAACGGCCTCGACCCGGAGGGGATCGTGTGGATCCGGACCCTGATGAAGCGGCTCGCGGCCGAGGGCCGGGCCGTGCTGGTCTCCTCGCACCTGATGAACGAGATGGCGGTCACCGCCGACCACCTGCTGGTGATCGGCGCCGGCCGGCTCCTCGCCGACTGCAGCACCACCGAGTTCATCCGGCGCCACACCGACCCCGAGGTGTACGCGACCACCCCTGCCGTCGCCCGCCCCGCACTGCTTGAGGAAGCGTTCATGCGCCTCACCGCCCACTCCGCGCAGTTCACCGCCGCCTGATCCACCATCACTTCGACAGCAGAAACGGACCCGCCACCAATGACGACCGCCGTGCTCGACTCCAGGACCGACGCCCGCCGGCAGGACCCCGAGCCGGGCTTCCCCGACCTGCTGCGCAGCGAGTGGACCAAGCTGACCAGTCTGCGCTCCACCTGGTGGGCGACCGGCACGATGATCGTGCTGGCACTCGGCCTCAACGTGCTCATCACCGCGCTGCTCACCTCCCACTGGAGTTCGCTCAACCCCGGCACCATCGCCGACTACCGGAACAACACCGTCGGCCTGGTGCTCACGGCCGGTGCCAGCTGGGGGCAGATCGCCGCATGCGTTCTCGGGGTGCTGCTGATGGCGTCCGAGTTCTCCACCGGAATGATCCACTCCACCGTGCTGGCCACTCCGCGCCGCACTCCGGTGCTCGCCGCCAAGGCGATCGTGTTCGGCGGACTGCTGTTCGTACTGGGCGAGTTGATCGCCGTGCCGTCGGTGCTGATCGGCTCATCGATCACCAGCGCGCACGCCCACCTCGCGCTCACCGACGCGTCCACCCTGCGCGCGGTGCTCTGCTTCGGGCTCTACCTGGCACTGCTCGGGGTGATCGCGCTCGGCCTCGGCACGGTCATCCGTCACCCTGCGGCGGCCATCAGCGCCGTCGTCGCGCTGCAGTTCGTGCTGCCGTCCGTGTTCACCATGCTGCCCGGCAGCGTCGGCCGGCACATCTCCGGGGCCATGCCCGCCTCGCTCTACCCGATGATGGGCAGCGGCCACGCTTCCAACGAGGTCTACAGCCCGCTGCAGAGCGCGCTGATCCTGGTCGGCTGGGCGGCCGCCAGCTACCTGGTGGCGCGGCTGACACTGGCGAAGCGGGACGTCTGACCGGCTCATGAGGAAGAATCATCCGGTGAGGATCATCCGACGCGCGCTGCGGGAGCCCTTCGCGGCGCGCGCCTGGAGCGAGCTCGCCTACTCCCTGCTGAGCCTCCCGCTGGCACTGATCGGTATCGTCGCCGCGCTGCTGGTGACCGTCTTCAGTCTGCTCTCCACCGGGGTGGTGGCGATCCCGCTGCTGTTCCTGTTCCTCGGCCTGGCGCGGGGCCTCGGCACTCTCTACCGGGGCCTGGCCCGGGTACTGCTGCACCTGGACATCCCCGCACCGGAGCGGTTGCGGCGCGCACCGGGCGTGCTGGGGTGGCTCCTGTACCAGGTCGCCGACCCGGTCAGCTGGCGCGTCGCCGGCTATCTGACCGTGCGCTTCCCGCTCGGGCTGCTCCAGTTCGTGCTCGGCTTCGCCTGGTGGACCTACGGCGCAATATTCGCCCTCTACCCGACGATCTGGCGGTTCGAGGCGGCCGGGACCGGCAACGGGCACTCCGGGCGGCACATCGGCCTGCAACTCGGCGACCAGTACGCCGACACCTGGCCGCGCGCGCTCGGCGTCACCGCCTTCGGCCTGCTGATCCTGCTCGCCTGGCCCTGGGTGCAGCGCCTGCCGCTGGCACTCGACCGATGGCTGATGCCGCGTCTGCTCGGCCCCAGCGAGACGTCGGTGCGCCTGGCACGCGTGACCGAGACCCGGGAGCTCGCGGTGAACGAGGCCGCCGCCGCGCTGCGCAGGATCGAACGCGATCTGCACGACGGCGCGCAGGCTCGGCTGATCGCCCTGGGGATGCGTCTCAGCCGCGCCGAGGCCCGGCTCGGCACGGGGGACACGGAGTTGGCGCTGGCGCTGGTGCGGGAGTCCCGCCGGGAGACCAGGGAGATCGTCCAGGAGCTGCGCGAGCTGGTCCGGGGCATCCACCCGCCGGCCCTGGACTCCGGTCTGGGACCCGCGCTGGCGACCCTCGCCGCCCGCTGCCCCCTGCCGACCAGCCTGCGGGTCGAGCTGCCCGAGCGGCCCGCCCCGGCGGTGGAGACCATGCTGTACTTCGCCGTCGCCGAACTGCTCACCAACGCCGCGAAGCACAGCGGCGCCGGACGGATCGCGGTCACCGTGCTGTCCGCCGGCGACAGCCTGCGGCTGCTGGTCACCGACGACGGTGTCGGCGGCGCGAGGCTGGACGGCGCCGGCAGCGGGCTGCGCGGACTGTCGGAACGGGTGGCCATCGCGGACGGGGAGCTGCGGGTGGACAGCCCGCCCGGGGGACCCACCACCATCGGCGTCGAGATCCGGCGCTGAGAGCGAAGAGAGAAGGCGGGTGATCGGCATGCGTGTCGTGGTAGCGGAGGACACGGCCATCCTGCGGGCCGGGCTGGTCCAGCTGCTGGAGGACGAGGGGCACCAGGTCGTCGCCGCCGTACCGGACGCCGCGCGGTTGCTGAGCGCCGTCGCGGAACACCGTCCCGATGTCGTGGTCGCCGACATCCGGATGCCGCCCACCCACACCGACGAGGGGCTGCGCGCCGCGATCGAGCTGCGGGCGGCGCAGCCCGGCCTGCCGGTGCTGATCTTCTCCCAGTACGTCGAGACCCAGTACGCCCGCCGCCTGCTCGCGGGCAACTCGGCGGGGGTGGGCTATCTGCTCAAGGAGCGGGTGATGGACACCCGGGACTTCGTCGACGCCCTGGAACGGGTCGCGGCCGGCGGCACCGCGCTGGACCCGGAGGTGGTCACCCAGCTGGTCGGGGCCAGCCCGAGCCGCAGCACCGTGGACGCGCTGAGCCCGCGCGAGCGCGAGGTGCTGGGCCTGATGGCCGAGGGGCGCTCCAACGGGGCGATCGCGCAGGCCCTGGTCGTGACCGAGCGGGCGGTGGAGAAGCACGTGGCCAACATCTTCGTGAAGCTGCAGCTCCCGGTCTCCGCCGCGGACCACCGCCGGGTGCTCGCGGTGCTGCGCCATCTCGGCGCGTAGCGGGGCGACTGTCCCGGGGCCCGCGGGGGGGTGTGACCGGGTCCTGCCGGGCCGTCGGCAGGACCTCTAAGCTGGGCCGATGGAGATCTGGATCAACCCGCAGTGCAGCAAGTGCCGGACCGCCGTGGGGGCCCTGGACGAGGCGGGCGCCGAGTACACGGTGCGCCGCTACCTGGAGGACCCGCCGTCGGCGCCCGAGCTGGAGGCCGTGCTGGCGCGGCTGGTGCTGGAGCCGTGGGACATCACCAGGCTGGACGAGCCGGTGGCCCGCGAGCTGGGCATGAAGGACCGCGAGGCCTGGCCCCGGGAGCCCGGGGCCAGGGCCCGCTGGATCGCGGCGCTGTCCGAGCATCCGGTGCTCATCCAGCGCCCGATCATCACCGCCGACGACGGCCACGCGGTGGTGGCCCGGACCGACGAAGCACTGCGCAGCGTGCTGTCGGAGCAGCGCGCGGAGTAGTAGCGCGCGGGGTGCGCGCGCCCCGCAACCGAGCCGACGCCTGCAACGGGGACGGCGCTACGGCTGGGCCGGCCCCTGCAGCTGGGCCAGCGCCTCGCGGTGGGCCCGGTCGAGGGCGTCGACCGCCGGCACCTCCAGGTCCGGGACGACGCCGACGCCCTCCCAGTTGGTGCCGCTGACCGGGTTGATCGCGCGGGCGACCGGGATCGTCGCCTCCAGGTGCGGGTGCACGGTCCAGCTCTCACGCGGGTGCGCGCCGCCACCGGTGCGCTCGCCGACCACCGTGGCGCGTCCCAACTGCTGCAGGTCGTAGGCGAGTTCCTCGGCGCCGGAGAAGCTGGTGCCGCTGGTGAGCACGTACACCGGCTTGCTGCCGCCGAAACGGCGGCCCGGGACGTAGGGCAGCGTCCAGGACTGCGTGTAGGTGTCGCCCTCACGCAGGTAGAGGGTGTTCAGGTGCGTCGGCTCGTCCAGCAGGTAGCTGCAGATGAAGGCGACGGTGTCCGGGCTGCCGCCACGGTTGGCACGCAGGTCCAGGATCAGCGCCTCGGCCGGGGCCACCATCGTGAGCGCCGCCTGCAGTGCCTCGCCGGAGAGCGACAGCGGGAAGAGCATCGGGCTCAGCTCCAGCAGCGCCACCCCGCCCTCCAGCAGCTGCACCAGCGGCACCCCGGACAGGGTCTGGGTCGCGAGCCGACGGAAGTCCGCCTCGTCGGCGCCCAGGTCCTCGGCGATCGCCAGCTCGTGGAACTTCAGCCGCAGGTGCAGGTCGTTGTTGACCGACTGCAGGTCCTCCGTCACCAGCGCGCCGAGTTCCTCGGCCGTGGCTGCGGCGTCATAGCGGCCGGCCGCCAGCTGCTTGTCCAGCAGCGCGGCGATCTGCTCCGCCATGTCCGGGAACACATAGTTCTCGGCGGTCAGTCTGCTGGTCTCCGCGACGATCCGGGCGGTGTCGAGCGTCATCAGGGTTCCCCTCCGTGGTGTCGCAACTTTGCGATCAAGAAGGAGTAGTACCAGGAAGGGGAACGCCCGATCAACGTCGGTCAGGTCGTGGCCAGGACGCCGACGTAGGAGATTCCGGCGATCATCGCCCAGGAGGCCAGTCCGAGCAGCAGCGCCCTGCGGCCGGTGCGCAGCAGCGCCCGCACGTCGACGGCACTGCCCAGGGCGAAGAGGGCGGCGGCCATCAGCAGGTCGTCGACCTGTCCGGCGCCGTCCACCACCGGCGCGGACAGCAGGCCGGTGCTGCGCAGGGCGACGCAGGCGAGGAAGCCGGCCAGGAACATCGGCAGCGGTGCGGGGCGCTTGCCCGCCGGTCCGGCACCACTCGCCCCGGGACCGTCGCTGCGCCTGCGGCCGCGACGGCGACTGCGGGCCAGTGCCACGCCGGTGACGATCGGGGCGAGCAGGGCGACCCGCATCAGCTTGACGACGACCGCCTGCGCCAGCGCCGCCGGGCCCGCGGTCTGCGCGACGGCCACCACCTGGCCCACGTCGTGCACGCTCGCCCCGGCCCACCGTCCGAACTGGTCGCCGCTGAGGCCCAGCGGGTGGTGCAGCAGCGGCAGTACCGCGATGGCCAGGCTGCCGCACAGGGTGACCAGGGCGACCGCGGTGACCACGTCCTCCTCCTCGCTGTCGGTGACCCCGTTCATCGCGGCGACCGCCGAGGCGCCGCAGATGGAGAAGCCGGTCGCGATCAGCAGCGGCTGGTCCCCCGGCAGGCCGAGGCGGCGTCCCAGCCACTGGGTGCCGAAGAAGGTCGCGCCGACCACGGCGACGACCACCACCAGCGTCTGCCAGCCGAGGGCGACGACGTCACCGAGGGCCAGCTTGAGCCCCAGCAGCGCGACGGCCAGCCGCATCAGCCGCTTCGCGACCAGGCCGAGGCCGGGCCTGGTCGCGGCGGGCAGCACGCCGGCGTTCCGGACCAGCACGCCCAGCACCACGGCCGCGGTCAGCGGGGCCACCGCCGGGACCGTCCGGTGCACGCACCAGGCCACCACGACCGCGCCCCCGGCCGCCGCCAGCCCGGGCGCCATCAGCCGCGTCCGCCCCGCCACCGTCCGGGGTACCAGCCCCGGCGCCGGCCCCGGCCCCGGCCCCGCTCCCGCTCCCGCTCCCGCTCCCGGTATCGGCGGTGGGAATCCTGCTGCTCGCGGCGGGGAGAGGGTCATGGTGTCCACCCTGGGCCGGAGCCGGGCGACCCGGTAGCCGCGACTTCCGTCCCACGCCATAGGGTTTCCCTATGAGCAATGTCCCCGATGCCACCCAGCCGGTCCCCGCCTCCCGCCGTCTGCCCGACCTGCACACGCTGGAGCTGCTGGTGGCGATCGCCGAGACCGGGAGCATCGGGCGGGCCGCCGCGCGCCTGTCGATCACCCAGCCGTCCGCCAGCGCCCGGATGCGCACCCTTGAGCGGCGGCTGCGGCTGGACCTGCTGGACCGCTCGACCCGCGGGTCCCGGCTGACCCCTGCCGGGCTGCTGCTCACCGACTGGGCCCGGGAGGTCCTCGCGCAGGCGCACCGGCTCGCCGAGAGCCTGGCCGTGCTGCAGTCCCAGCAGCAGGGTCAGCTCAGGATCGCCGCCAGCCTGACCCTGGCCGAACACCTGCTGCCAGCATGGCTGATGACGCTGCGTCGGCAGATCCCGGGGGTGCACGCGGTGATGCGGGTGAGCAACAGCCAGCAGGTCATCGCGGCGGTCCGGCACGGCGAGGCCGACCTGGGCTTCATCGAGGGCCCCTACGTCCCGCAGGACGTCCGCGCGCTGCCGGTCGGACACGACCGGCTGATCGTGGTCACCGCCCCGCACCACGGCTGGACCCGCCGGTCCGTCCCGCTCTCCGGGGCCGAGCTCGCGGACACTCCGCTGCTGCTGCGGGAGGCCGGATCCGGCACCCGGGAGACCCTGGAACACGCGCTGCGCCCGTGGGACGGCCCCTCCGTACCGGTGCTGGAGCTGGGCTCCACCGCGCCGCTGCGGAGCGCGGCGGCTCAGGGCGCGGCCCCCGCGGTGCTGTCGCGCCTCGCGGTGGCGGAGGACCTGGCCGCCGGCCGGCTGGTGGAGATCCCGGTCGCCGAGGACGTCCGGCTGGCCCGCACTCTGCACGCCGTCTGGCCGCACGACACCGAACTGCCGGAATCGGCCAGGACGCTGCTCCAGCTCGCCCGCGCCCAGGGGGCCGGCTCCGAACGGTGATCCCGGTGAACCCGCTCCGACAGTGGCGCGTACTGAGAACCAGGCCCCGCAGCCAGCGGGTACGGGGGTTCCAGCGGAAGAAGACGGTCATGAAGCGGGTCATCGTCATTGCCCTCGGTGCGGCCTCGGTCGCCGCCCTCGCCGCCGGTTGCAGCAGCTCCGGCACCACCGCCTCGTCCCCGCCGGCCAGCAGCAGCGCGCCGGCGCCCGCGAGCAGCGCCCCGGCATCCTCACCCGCCACCAGCGGTGGAGGCGGTGCGAGCGCAGCGGGAGCGACGGTGAAGGCGCAGAACTCCAGCCTCGGCCAGATCCTGGTCGACGGATCCGGCCGGACGCTCTACCTGTTCACCGCGGACACCGGGAGCACCTCGAACTGCAACGGCACCTGCGCACTGGCCTGGCCGCCGGACACCACCACCGGGCAGCCGACCGCGAACGGGCTGACGGCCTCCATGGTCGGCACCACCATGCGCACCGACCACCGGACCGAGGTCACCTACAACGGCCACCCGCTGTACTACTTCGAGCACGACTCCAGGCCCGGTGACGTCAACGGCGAGGGCGTGAACGCGTTCGGCGGCTCCTGGTACGCGGTCTCCCCCAGCGGTACGGCCGTCACCGGCTCCGCACCCGCCGCGCCGGCCCCCGCGCCGAGCACGCCCACGCCGTCGCCCAGCAGCGGCGGCGGCTACGGAGGCTACTGAGCGGCTGGTGCGGGCGGTGGGGCTCCGCCGGTCGGCAGAGCCCCACGCCCCGCGAGGTGTCGCGGATCAGTGCAGCAGGTCCAGCTGGTTGGTCACGTCGTCGACGAACCAGACGGCGTGCTGACCCGGCCGGACCGCCAGGCCGAACAGGGCACCGGCGCCCGGAAGCGTCGTGGTGGGGGAGGTGTCCAGCGCCCGCACCGCGACCTGGTCGCCGCCCGGGGTGGTCTCCACCAGGTTCCCGTCCAGCCCGTTCACCGTGAGGATGTCGCCGCCCGGCGCGACAACCAGGCCGAGCGGGCCGTTCAGGCTGCCGCACTCGCTGACGGTACGGCCGGTGCCGCCGGAGGTCTCCCGGAACGGCGCGTCGGGGATGGCCGCGATCCGGCTGTTGACGGTGTCCGCGACGTAGAGGGTGCCGTCCCTGGAAAGGCCGACGCCGGTCGGGCCGACGACCAGCGCGTTGGGGTCGGTGCGCTCGGCGAAGCCGGAGCCGACCACCTTGGTCGCCACCAGCCGCGGCGGGTCACCGTGCGTCCCGCCGACCAGGGTGAGCCGCAGTACGGTGCCCCGGTGCACGATCGCGCCGTTGGCCGCCACGGTCCCGTTCAGGACGTTGGTGACGAAGAGCTCGCTGACCCCGCCCCTGCTCACCGCGGCCATGTCCCACGGGCCGTTGATCCCGTGGCCGGAGAACGTCTCGCGGACCGTGCCGCCGCTGTCCAGTACCAGCAGGCAGCCGGCCTTCGCGGTGGCCGCGGTACCGTCCGAGGTCGGCAGGCTGCCCACGACCACCCAGCCGCCGGGCAGGATCGACAGCGCGGTGGTCAGCCCCACCCCGCCCGGACAGGCGCCCGGCAGCCCGGCCGGGTCGATCACGGCGAACTGGGTGACGGTGCCGCCGGGCGACACCTCGACCAGCGTGGTGCCGGTGCCCTGCAGATTGCCGCTGTTGTTGAAGTTGCTGACCAGGACGTCGCCCCGGTGCAGCTTCCCGTGGTCGGCCGGGACGACGGCGACGCCGTACGGGTTCATGTCGCCGTTGGCGGGAACCGTGGACGCGACGGTGGTGACGGTGTGTGCGGGGCCGACGAAGGGTTCGTCGGCGACGGCGCCGCCCACCGGGGCCGCGAACGCCGCGCCCCCCAGTGCGAGCGCCGTCAGTACGGCCAGGACCGTGCCGGCACGTGATCTCATGTGCCCCCTCCTTGAGGTCGGGTGTGCACCCCGTCCCTACGCGGCGGGGGCCCAGCGGGGTTCATGCCGCCGATCAGTAACCCCGAAAGCCGGGACCGAAACCCCAGTGCTCCGAACGGCCCACCCGCTCCCCGTCACTGAACAACCCTCACCCGAGCATCCGTCAGCTCACTTCCCGCGCCGACGCCCTGCCCCGCAGCGGGACGCGGCGCCGCCCACGCCCACGCCCACCACCAGGCCGGGGGACGGCGCCACGTCACCGCATCGAGCGTCACCACATCACGGGCAGGCGCTCCGGCACTCGCTTGATGAAACCGGTGCGCCAGACCAGGCGCTCCTGCGGAACCGCCAGCCGCAGCGCGGGCAGCCGCTCCAGCAGGGCCGACAGTGCCACCTCCGCGTGCAGCCGTCCCAGCGCGGTCGCCGGGCAGTAGTGGCGGCCGGCCCCGAAGGACAGGTGCGGGCCGGGCTCACGGTCCAGGTCGATCCGCTCCGGGTCGGCGAAGACCGCCGGGTCGTAGTTGGCGCCCTCGACGCAGACCAGCACCAGCTCCCCGGACCGCACCGCGACACCGCCCAGCTCCACGTCCGTGGTGGCCAGCCGGGGCAGCCCGTCGCCGATGGAGAGGTTCACCCGGAGCAGTTCCTCGACCGCGCGTCCGATCTTCTCCGGGTGCTCGCGCAACTGCTCCGCCAGCTCGGGGCGGGTCAGCAGCGCCAGCACGGCGTGCACCAGGAACGCGGAGGTGCTGACCGCGCCGGCACCGAAGAGCGAGACCGCGACCGTGGCCAGGTTCTCGTCGGTCAGCCCCTCCCCCGGATCCGCGCCGGCGCGCACCGCGGCGAAGCGCCCCAGCAGCCCGGGGTCGTCCGGCGTCGCGGCCTTCACCCGCTCGATCAGGTAGGAGTGCGCCTTGTTCCAGTTCGCGGTGAAGCCGTCGTGCGGCACCGGGCTCTGGATGAAGGCGATGTCGAGGCCGGACATCAGCTCGCGCCAGTCGTCCGCCGGGATGCCGATGATCCTGCAGTGCAGCTCCGCCGAGTACGGATCGGCGAAGCCGGCCCGCAGGTCGACCGGGGCGCCCTCGGCCAGCAGCGCGTCGATCAGCGTGTGGGCACGGCCGCGCAGCCACTCGGCGAGGTCCCGTCCGGCCTTGGGCGAGAGCGACTTCATCACGGCGTCGCGCAGGCCGGCGCTGTTGATGTTGCCCATGTTGTTGACGATCTCCGGCGGGATCGTCAGCGCGTACTGGCGCGGCACGCCGGGCGAGGCGGTGGCGGGCAGGCTGAAGCGGTCGTCCTCCAGCACCTGCTGGGCCAGCGCGTGCGACGTGACCAGCCAGGCCACGTCCCCGGTCATGGTGCGGACCCGGGCCACCGGCGACTGCTCGCGCAACGCGGTCAGCTCGGCGGGCAGGCGGTCCCCGAAGGGGCAGAGCGGGACGGTCAACTGCGGTGTGGCGGCGCTGCTCTGATCAATAGCCATGATCATGCCAATCGGTACGAGTGGGTCGGACAGTGAGGTCGGGACGGTGGGGTCGGACAGTGATGTCAGGACACGGCGGGGGTCCGTGGATCAGGCGGCGGAGAGCGCCTCGACCGCGCGCGGGCGGACCACGGCGTAGGCCTGGCCGTCGGCGGCCCGCAGGCCCTCCTGCCGGGTGTAGAGGACGTTCACCAGCGGCAGCGTCTTGTGGTAGCAGCCGACCGAGGTCGGCACGCCCAGGATGGCCGGGGTGTCCAGGAAGAACGGCAGCTCGGCGGCCAGGTAGTCCAGGCCGGCCTGACGCTGGGCCGCGCTCATGGCCTCGTCGTCCGGGGTCCGGCCGCCCACGACCTGGCGCACCATGTCCTCCGCGGCCAGCTGGAACTCCCGGTCCACGGCGAGCGCGTGCAGCACCTCGGCGTGCAGTTCCCGGTACTCGGCGGAGCCGGCGAACTCCGACAGGGCGTGCACGCGCACCCGCTCGGACGGTGCCTCGGCCTCGTCCAGGCCCTTGGCGATCCTCCGCCGGACCGCCTTGACCTCCTTGGCCGCCCGCTTGGCGGCGTGTTCGGCGGTGTAGCCGGTGGCCTCGAACATCGCGTCCACATGCAGGTCGGCGTAGACGAAGTCGACGGCCTCGAAGTGCCCGAGCGACCAGCGGGCCAGCTCGGCGAGCCGGTCGCTGGTGAAGTAGCTGTTGCCGGGACTCACGCCGATGAGCACATGGTCGGCCCTGGCGTAGATCCTGGCGCAGTCACCGGTGTGCGGGACGACCTCGAACGAGTGCTCCTGGAGGCTGTTCTGATGGCGCGTCGGAAACAGAAGTGTGGGTATCACCGTGTCGATTCTCCGAACTGCGGGCATGGCGGAGCCATCTGCCCGGAAACCGAGGGAAAGGGGACGAGCGCGGTTATGACGCAGTGTCATGAATAGGAGTGAGTGCGCACACTGGCGCACGACCCCGCCCGGGTCCCGAAGGGGACGACGGGGTCGGTGTGAACGGGGTGATCACCCCGCGGCTGTCCTGGGCTCAGCGCGTCCGGGCTGAGTGCGGGGTCCGCTCGGGGCTCGGACAGTCGCCCGGAAGCCCCGCCGAAGGGATGGCAGCAGCGACCGCAGGGAAGCCGGTACGCACGGTGGTGCCCCCTTGCGCCGCGAGTCCCTGGGAACCGTGTGCTCCTGGTGTGGCGGCAGCACGGTCACGCTACCTTCTGTTGAAGGTCAGCGACTCACCGTGCAAAGCTGTTGGCGTGAACTGTTCGTTTGCCGACCGGATCTGATCGTCATTCGCCGCGTCGGCCCGCTGTGATCCCCTGGCTCAGGGGCCGGTGAAGGCGGTCGGTGGGGTGTTGGCCAGGGCGCCTTCGATGGCGTCGCGCCAGATGGGGCCGGCCAGGGTGCCGCCGAAGGCGAGGCCGACGACGGTGCCGCCGATGCTCTGGCCGTCCAGGTCCTGCGGGGTCCTGGTGTCGCTGACCACGGTCGCCCCGGACAGCTGGGGCGTGTAGCCGACGAACCACACCTGCTTGCTGCCGTCGGTGGTGCCGGTCTTGCCGGCGCTCGCGCGGTCGGTCAGCCCGGCGGGCCGGCCGGTGCCGTCCTCGACCACGCCCTTCAGCATCGTGGTGATCTCGTCGGCGGTCGTGGTCGACATCACCCGGTTGCACTGCGGCTTCGGCTCCGCGAGCGGGGTTCCGGCCAGATCGGTGACCGAGGTGACCGCCAGCGGCAGGCAGTAGCTGCCGTGCGCGGCGAAGGTGGCGTACACGTTCGCCATCTGCAGCGGGGTCAGGTCGTTGGTGCCCAGCGTCATCGACGGCACCACGCTGATCGGTTCGCCGCCGGCCTGGGTGGTGACGCCCAGACGAGCCGCCATCGTCGCCGCGTTGCACAGCCCGGCGTCCGCCTCCAGTTGCGCGAAGTAGGTGTTCACCGACAGCGCCATCGCGTCCGGCATCGCGAACGGGCCCACCAGCGAGTGGCTGTCATTGTGCACGTTCCCGCCCAGCCCCTGGCCGAAGTAGTTCCCGTTGCAGTCCACCATCGCCGGCCAGGGCATGCTGTACGGGGCGGGGTACTGCTGCGTGGGCAGGATCCCGTTCTCCAGGGCGGCCGCGGCCACGATCGGCTTGAAGGTCGAGCCGGTGGGGAAGCCCAGGCCGCCACCCATCCGCACGCCGACGCTCAGGTTGATCTCGGTCTCGTCCGGCCGGGTGCCGTACAGCCGGCTCTGACCCATCGCCAGGATCCGGCCGGTGCCCGGCTGGACCAGGGTCATCGCGGTGGCCGCCTGGTCGGAGCTGTAGACATGACCGGTGACCGACTGCTGCAGGGCCCGCTGCGCGGTGGGGTCCAGGGTGGTGTGGATCTGCAGCCCGCCACGCAGCCACAGCTTCTGCCGGTCGGCCACCGACCGTCCGAAGGCGGGGTCGCTGAGGATCACCTGGTGCACGTAGTCGCAGAAGAAGCCCTCGCCCTCCCGGGCGGTGATGCAGCCCTCGTGCGGCGTGCTCGGCTTCAGCCCCAGCGGCGACGCCGTCGCCTGCACCGACTGAGCCTCGGTCACCGTGCCGTACTCGGCCATCTTGGCCAGCACGGTGTCTCTCCGCTGCCTGGCCTCCACCGGATGCAGGATCGGATCGTAGCCGGACGGCGACTGCACCAGCCCGGCCAGCAACGCGGCCTGGGGCAGCGTCAGATCGGCGGCGTGGACGCTGAAGTAGCGCTCCGAGGCGGACTCGACGCCGTAGGCCTGCTCGCCGAAGTAGACGATGTTGAGGTAGTCGGTGAGGATCTGGTCCTTGGTCAGGGTGTGTTCCAGGGTGATCGCGTAACGGATGTCCTGGACCTTGCGGGCGAGGGTCTGCTGCTGCGCCTGAAGAACCGCCGACAGATTGTCACCGGCCTCCTCCACCATCACGTTCTTGACGTACTGCTGGGTCAGCGTGGAGGCGCCCTGGGAGATGCTGCCGCTGGAGGTGTTCTTGGCGAGGGCGCGCAGCACGCCCTTGGGATCGACCGCGCCGTGCTGGTAGAAGCGGTAGTCCTCGATGTCCACCACGGCCTGCCGGACCAGCGGCGCCATCCGGCTCTGCGGGACCACGGTCCGGTTCCGGTCGAACACGGTGGCGATCAACCCGCCGTCGGCGTCGTAGATCTGCGAACCATGCGACAGCGGGGGCGCGGTGAAGTCGCTCGGGACGCTGCCGAAATCCACCGCCACCTGCCGCGCGCCGAGGCCCAGCGCGGCGACGCCCGGCAGGGCCAGTCCCGCCACCAGGCTCCCGGCCGCGACGGCGAGTATCAACAGCCGCAGGGTCAGGCCGAGTCGGTGGAACCGGGAGCGGGGGCGCGCTGCTGCCATCCCTCGAATCTAGACCCAGCCGGCAGCTGCCGTCCCCTGGCATGTCCAGATCGGTTATGGCAATCTCGCATCCGGCTGAGCGTCACTCCTTGTCTATACAAGTGGGGCAGCATTCTCCGGGCTGGCTCGCCCGGGCCGCCACCTACGGAAAGGGCACCCACCATGCACCCACATCCCCAACTCCGGTTGCACCTGCGCAAACGGTCCTACGCGGCGGCAGTGTCGCTGATCTGTCTGATCAGCCTGCTGTACGCGTTCTCGACGGCCCCGTCGTACGCAGCAGCCACCGCCGCCACCACTGCCACCGGTGAGATCACCGGCCTGGCCGGCAAGTGCCTGGACGACTCGGGCGCCGGAACCGCCGACGGCAACCCCGTCATCCTGTGGCACTGCACCGGCAGCGGCAACCAGACCTGGACCCTTCCGGGTGACGGCACCGTGCGCACCCTGGGCAAGTGCCTGGACCTGAGCAACGGCGGGACCACCGCGGGCACCTACGCCGACCTGGACACCTGCGACGGCCTGGCCCGGCAGCAGTGGACGGCCGACGCCAACGGCACCCTGGTCAACCCCGGCTCCGGCCTGTGCCTGGACGTCTGGGGCGGCAACTCCGCCGACGGCACCAGGACCGACGGCTGGACCTGCGGCAACCAGCAGGCCAACCAGCTGTGGACGGTGCCCGGCACGCCGGCCGGCAGCAGCGGCAACCTGCTGGTCGACCCGGACGCGGAGTCCGCGGCGATCTGCTCGCCCACCGGCGAGGACGGCATGACCGTCCCCGGCTGGACCATCACCAGCGGTGAGCCGAACGTGGTCTGCTACGGCGCGGCCGGCGGCTTCCCGACCGACAGCACCCCCGGCCCGGCCAACCGCGGCACCGGCTTCTTCACCGGCGGCGCCACCGGCAACTCCGGCCTGAGCCAGAACGTCGACGTCTCGGCGGCGGCCACCGCGATCGACGGCGGCGGCGTCGGCTACGACCTGTCCGGCTGGCTCGGCGGCTACGCCGCACAGGACGACCGGGTCAGCATGACCGCGACCTTCCAGAACGCCTCGGGCGCCTCGCTGGGCAGCACCACGATCGGCCCGGTCACCAGCACCGACCGCGGGCTCACCACCGAGCTGCTGCAGCGCACCAGCACCGGCAAGCTGCCGGCCGGCACCCGCACGATCAAGGTCGACCTGGCCTTCACCTGGACCGCGGGCAACACCACCGACGGCTACGCCGACAACCTGTCGCTGACCCTGACCACGCCGCTGCCGACGCCGGTGCTCACCGCCCCGGCCTCCTCGGTGCCCGGCTACGACCACGTGTTCGTGGTCTACATGGAGAACCAGGACTACTCCGGCATCATCGGCAACACCTCGCAGGCCCCGTACATCAACAGCCTGGCGAAGGCCAACACGGTGCTGTCGCAGTCCTACGCCACCACCCACCCGAGCGACCCCAACTACGTCGCCCTGGCGGCCGGCGGCCTCTACGGCCTGACCGGCAACAGCGTCAGCACCACCACCATCGACGCCCCGCACATCGGCAACCGGGTCGAGGACGCCGGCAAGACCTGGAAGTCCTACGCCCAGAACGCCAACGGCAACTGCGACACCACCACGCACGGCAACTACTACCCCGACGACGTGCCCTTCTACTACTTCAAGGACATGAAGACGGACGCGGCCTACTGCCAGGCCCACTGGCAGCCGCTCACCCAGATGACCACCGACCTGCAGTCCACCGCCACCACGCCGAACTTCGTCTGGTTCGCCGCGGACGACTGCTACGACATGGAGGGCTGCGGCGTCGCCTCCGGTGACACCTGGCTGAGCCAGACCCTGCCCACCCTCTTCAACTCCCCGGCCTGGACCCAGCAGCGCTCGCTGCTGATCCTGACCTGGGACGAGGGCGCGGTGAAGGCCTTCGGCCCCGGCTACCCCAACCGCGTGCCGACCATCCTGATCGGCTCGCAGAACTCGGTGAAGACCGGCTACACCAGCAGCCAGCGCACCGACCAGTACGGCCTGCTGCGCACCGTCGACCAGGCCCTGGGCCTGCAGCCGCTGACCAACAACGACCGCTACGCGGCCACGGTCAACGACGTCTGGCAGTAGCCCGCAGGAGCGGTGACCCCTGGCACGACCGTGGGCGGGCCCCAGGAGGGGCCCGCCCACGGCGTACTGTCACACGGCGTCGGTCAGTTCAGCTGTGGTCAGCCGGACATCGCGCAGCCGCCCGCGTTGTTGCTCCAGGTGGGCTGCATGGCGAAGGAGCCGGTCGGCAGGTTGATGGTGCCCAGGTTCTGCCAGGCGCACAGGTCGCCGTTCTCCGAGCCGTCCGAGGCCACCCAGCCGCTGGACGGCTGCGGGTCGGTCGCCGACTCGGCGTACTCGTGGCCACCCACGATGCTGAACCCGTCGAGCTGGTTCTGCACCGAGCCCGCGCCGCAGCCGGAGCCGGCGTCGAGGACGTAGGGCATGTTGGTGTAGGAGACATTGCCGTCGTAGTCGTGCCAGGCGCAGAAGCCCGAGTTGGGGAAGCCGTCGGGCTGGGTGCCGCTGGGGCTCATGACCACGATCTGGACGTCCGGCCCGGAGACGCCGAAGTGCGCGGCGGCCGCGTCGGCCTCGGCGGCGATGTCGGCCTGGGCCGCGGCGGCCGGGGCGGGCGAGCTGTCGTCCACCCAACTGCCGCCGAGCACCGAGCCGTTGAAGGTCGGTCCCTGGCCGCTGCTGTCGGTGTACTGGGAAGTGACGGTGGACCAGCTGTCCTGCGAGGTGCCCAGGCCGCTGAAGAGGTTCTGCTGGTACTGCTCGACGCCGTTGCTGTCGCTGTCCCACTGGTTGCCCCAGAAGACCAGGTAGACCTGGACGTTGTGCTGCACCGGGCCGCCGTTGTACTGCAGCGTGCCGCTCGCGGCGGCCGGGCGGACGTGGCCGGCCTGGGTGGTGAAGGCGCCGGCCTTGCCGCGCATGGGTATCACGCCGTGACGGCCGTGGGTCTCCACCCGCACGACCTTGCCGTGCGAGCGGACGTAGTGGACTCCGTCGGACTGCGCCGCCGAGGCCGTGCCGGACGCGGTGGCGCCCAGGACGGCGGTGAGGGCGACGCCGCAGACGGCGACGGTGGAACGAAGGCGCCGCCAGTGGTGACCGGAGGACGAGGTACCGCGCGGGGTTCGGGTGAACATTCCCGGGCTCCTTCTGCCGTGGGGGACAAGGGAACTGCGGAACTGCGGTCGCGCCATAGCATCCGAACGGGGCAGCGACCGGCGGCACGCGGCATCAGGGGTATGCGGCGCCGAGGGGGTCAGTCACTGCTTGACAGTGCGCCATCAAACACCACGATCGAGGGTGGCAACAAGGAGTACGTACAGAATTCTCACAGGAACCGCCCGCCTGCTTCACCGGGGACGGGCGGTTCCCATGAGTCTCCTGATGTGCCGTCAGCCCGCGTAGGCGGCGAACATCTTGGAGAACTCGTACGGGGTCTGCGGGATGTTGGTGCACTGCGAGAGCCCGCCCTGGCAGGCGTTGCCGTCCCGGGTGACCTCCCAGAAGGCCAGCTCACCGAGGTGGTTCCGGCCGGCGAAGGTGATCAGCTGCTGGGCGTCGGCCAGGCCGAACACCTCGTCCGACTGGTCGTTCTGGCCCAGCATCGGGGTGACCCCGACCATGGCCCAGGCCTGGGCGGCGCTCAGCCCGGTCCACACCTGACTGATCTGCGCCTCGGTCGAGGTCGCCGACTGGATCGCGTAGGTGCCCATCTTCCCGGCCGGACTGGGGGCCTCGGAGTCGCCGAAGTCCATGGTCATCACATTGACCCCGGAGATCGCCGCGCCCGCGTTCTTCGCCGACTGCAGCACGTGGACGCCGTCCGCGGTCAGCCCGCTGGGCAGCACCGGCAGGGTCAGCGACACCGACAGCGCCCGGCCCTTGGCCCGTTGGGTGGCCTCCACCTGGGCGATGGCCGCCGAACGGCGGTCGACCGAGGCGTGGTCGGCGACCGCCGCGCCCTCGATGTCGAAGTCGATCCGGTCCAGACCGTAGGTGTCGACGACCTTCTGGTACTGCGCCGCGAGCGCGGACACGGAGGTGCAGGACTGCGCCAGCTCGGTGCCGTTGGCCCCGCCGAAGGAGGGCCGGATGTCGCCGCCGGCGGCCCGGATCGCGTCGAAGTCCGCCTTGTCCCAGCCGGTGGCCGGGTCGTAGGCGCCGAACCAGCTCGCGGTGCAGGGGCTGGCGCCGTTGATGATGAAGGCCGGCGAGAACTGCTTGAGCCCGGTCGCGGCCGCGATCTGCGGCAGGCTGGGGGTGGGCCAGGCCCCGAGATCGACGTACGGGGCGGCGGTTCCGGCCGTCGTGCCGCTGCCCGCGGTGGCCGTCACCGTACCGGAGACGGGGGACTCGTTTCCGGCCGCGTCGAAGGCGCTGACGCCGAAGGTGTGACTGCTTCCGGCCAGCAGCCCGGTGAGGGTCGCCGTGGTCCCGGTGACCGTCGCCACCACCGCCGAGCCCTCGTGCACGTGGTAGCCGGCCACCGCGACGTTGTCGGTGGACGCGGTCCAGCTCAGCACGATGCTGCCGGGCCCGGTACCGCTGACGGCCAGGCCGGTCGGCGTGGTCGGCGGGGTGGTGTCGGGCGGAACACCCAGGCAGGACTGGCCGTTGATCAGGCAGTTCGCGGGCTGGGTCCGGGTGGCGCCGGTGGAGATGTCCATCCCGACCACGTCGGCGCTCGCCCCCGGCGCCAGCGGTCCGGCCCAGCTGGGCTGGGTCAGCGTGTAGTGCGTGCCGCTGTGCGTGAGCACGGTGTTCCAGGAGCTGGTGACCGCCTCGCCGGCCGGCAGGTCGAAGCTCAGCGACCAGGAGTTGACGGTGGCGTTGGTGTCGTTGGTGATCGTGTAGTCGCCCTCGAAGCCGCTGGACCAACTCTGGGTGACCGCGAAGTCGGCGATCAGGCCGGTGAGTCCACCGGCCGCGTGGGCACTGGCGACCGTGCCCAGCAGGGGTGCCGCGACCAGCGCCGCGGCAGCGGTGACGTGCGAGATGACGCGCCTCATGGGCGGGTCCTCCATGACGTGGGGGCAGCACGGAGCGCGCGCTGCTGGAGGATGTGGGGGTGTCGGCCGCGGCTCCCCCACAGTGGTCCAGACCAATACCGGGCGTCAAGAGCTGCGCATGCCAACAAGGCGGTGCACACCGGCCATAGTTGCCGGGTTCCGCTTCGCCACCGGGACTACCGGGTACGGGCACGCCATGTTCACCATCGGCGTCGAGGAGGAGTACCTGCTGCTGGACTTGGGCAGCGGACTCCCGGTAGCACGCAGTGAGCAGCTGCTCGACATCCTGCGCCTACGGTCCGCGGTGGCCGAGGAGCAGGTGCACCCGGAGCTGCTGCAGGCACAGGTGGAGGTGTCGACCCCGGTCTGCGAGAGCCTGGACCAGGTCCGCAGCAGCCTGGCAGGGCTCAGATCGGCCGTCAGCACCGCTGCCGCGCAGGTCGGTTGCGGAGTCGCCGCGAGCGGGGCGGCACCGGTGCGGGGCCAGGTGCCGATACCGGTCACCGCGCAGGCGCGGTATCTGGCGATCTTCGCCGACGCCCCCAGGCTGGTCGACGAACAGCTGATCAACGGCATGCACGTGCACGTCGCGGTGCCCGACCGGGACAGCGGGGTGGCGGTGCTGAACCGGATCCGGCCCTGGTTACCGGTGCTGGTGGCGATGGGCGCCAACTCACCGCTGTGGGACGGCCATGACACCGGCTTCGCCAGCTGGCGGACGGTGGTCTTCGGCCGCTGGCCGGTCAGCGGCGCACCCCCGGCCTTCGCCGACGCGGCCGACTACGGCCGGCGCACCCAGGCGCTGCTGGACACCGACGCCATCCGGGACCGGGGCCAGGTGCACTGGCAGGCCCGGCTGTCCGAGCGGTTCCCCACCGTCGAGGTCCGCGCGCTGGACGTACAGCTGCGGGTGGAGGACGCGGTGCTCTTCACCGGCCTGATCCGGGCCCTGGTGGTGCGCGCACTGGAGCTGGAGCGGTCCGGCGCGCCGGCCGCCGACGGCCATCCGGAGCTGATCGCCGCCGCCAACTGGAAGGCGGCCCGGCACGGCCTCGACGCCGATCTCGCCGACCCGGGGAGCCCGCCGGGCCGGCCCAACCGGCACCGCCCGGCCGCGGAGGTGGTCGGCGCGCTGCTGGACGAGCTCGGACCGAGCCTGGAGCAGTCCGGCGACTACCAGGAGGTGGCGGCGGGTGTGCACCGGCTGCTGCGCGACGGCACCGGCGCGACCCGGCAGCGCCGGGCCTTCGCCGACGGCGGCCTGGACGCCCTGATCGACGAGCTGCTGCTGGTCCCGGGGCCGGTTAGCACGCTTGGCCGTATCTGAGGAACGCCCGGCGGGCCTGACGGAACGTCCGTGGATATGGTCCCCCTATGTCCTTGAAACGGCCGGGCGCAGTCTTGAAACGGCCGCGCACGACATCGGCACGGCCCGGCACGGCACCGACGCGGCCGGGCCGCCGGCTTCGCCGGAAGGCCGTCCTCGGGGTGCGGCTGCTGGGCGCCAGCGTGCTGGGCGGCGTCCTGGCGGCGGCGCTGGCGCTGCCCGCCGTGAGCGTGCTGGGGCTGGGCGCGAAGAGCGCCGTGGGCAGCTACAACAGCATCCCCGACGACTTCACCACCCCGGTCCTGGCCCAGTCCTCGACCGTCTACGACTCCGCCGGCGGCGTGCTCGCCCGGGTCTACACCCGTGACCGCACGGTGGTGCCGCTGGCGCAGATCGCCCCGGCGATGCGCAGCGCCCTGATCGACATCGAGGACAACCGCTTCTACCAGCACGGCGCCATCGACCTGAAGGGCGCGTTGCGGGCGCTGACCAAGAACGCCGGCTCCGGTGCGGTCTCCCAGGGCGGCTCCACGCTGACCCAGCAGTACGTCAAGAACGTGTTCGTCGAGGAGGCCGGGGACGACCAGACCAAGGTGCTGCAGGCGCAGCGGCAGACCGTCGGCCGCAAGATCCAGGAGATGAAGTACGCGATCAAGCTGGAGGAGACGCTGTCCAAGGACCAGATCCTGGCGGACTACCTCAACATCACCTTCTTCGGCGAGCAGGCCTACGGGGTCGAGGCGGCGGCCCAGCGGTACTTCGGCGTGCACGCCTCCGAGCTGACGCTGGCGCAGGCGGCGGTGCTGGCCGGCCTGGTCCAGTCACCCTCCCAGTACGACCCGATCGCCTACCCGGGCAACGCCAAGGACCGCCGCGACGAGGTGCTGGACGCGATGGCCCGCTACGGCTCGATCACCGTCGCGCAGGCGGCGGCCGCCAAGGCCGCGCCGCTCGGCCTGCGGGTGAGCCGTCCCCAGCAGGGCTGCATCACCGCCGGCACCGGCGCGGCCTTCTTCTGCGACTACGTCGAGCACGTGTTCCTGGCCAGCCCCGCCTTCGGGGCCACCCGGCAGGACCGGCAGGACCTGTGGGACCGCGGCGGCCTGCAGATCCACACCACCCTGGACCCGGCCGCGCAGGCCGCCGCCCAGAACGCGGTGACCCGGCGGGTCTACGCCACCGACCAGGCCGCCGGGGCGATCACCCTGGTCCAGCCGGGCACCGGCAGGATCATGGCGATGGCGCAGAGCCGCCCGTACGGTCCGGGCGACAACCAGACCGAGCTGAACTACAACGTGGACCGGCTGATGGGCGGCGGCAACGGCTTCCAGACCGGGTCGACCTTCAAGCCGATCACCGCCGCGGCGGCGCTGGAGCGGAAGATCGGGATGGACACCGTCTTCCCGGCCCCCTACAAGGACGACTACCCCGCGATGACCCGCTGCGACGGGCAGGTGCTGCCGCAGACCCCGGGCGACCAGAACGACTCGCCCACCCTGGTCGGCCCGTTCACCATGCCCACCGCCATGGCCCAGTCGGTGAACACCTACTTCGTCCCGCTGGAGGCGAAGGCCGGGCTGTGCCCGGTGGTGCAGATGGCGCAGAAGCTCGGGCTGGGCTCGCAGGCGCTGACCGACAACCCCGGCCACCTCAAGCCGATCGACCAGGTGCAGTCGCTCACCCTGGGCACCAACAACTTCACGCCGCTGCAGATGGCGAACGTCTACGCCACCTTCGCGGCCCGGGGCCAGTACTGCGTCCCGGTCGCGATCGTCTCGGTCACCACCGCGGACCAGCAGAACCTGCCGGTCCCCGCAGGCGGCTGCAGCCAGGTGATGCAGCCGTCGACCTCGGACGCGGTCACCACGATGCTGCACGGCGTGGTCGCCGACGGCACCGGCGCCCCGGCCGGCCTGGACAACCGCGACGACGCCGGCAAGACCGGCACCACCGACAAGCACTGGCAGGTCTGGTTCAGCGGCTTCACCGCCCAGCTGGCCGGCGCGGCCGTGGTCAGCGACACCAGGGCGCCGCTGCAGAGCCTGAACGACCGCTCCTACGGCGGCGTCTTCGTCGGCAACGCCTTCGGTGGCACGCTGGCGGGACCGATCTGGAAGGACGCGATGACCGGAGCGCTGGCCGGACAGCCGAACATCGGACTGCCCTCGGTCAAGCTGCCCGATCCCGCCGCGACCGATCCGAACGCGGACCCCAACGCGAGCCCCACGGCCGACCCCAACGCGACCCCGTCCGACCCGAACGCGACCCCCACCGACCCCAACGCGGTCCCGTCCGACACCACGGCCGCGGCGGCGGACCGGCAGCACCGTCCCAAGGTCGCCAAGCTGCCCAAGCACAAGCAGCACTGACGGCGTCGCCGGGCAGCGCGATCCGGCCGCCGATCCTCACCGTGTCCCGGAGCGGTTCCCGCGCGGGCCGGCCCATCGACGCGTGAGCCTCGGCGACCAGCCTCGGCTGACCGGGCACGTCACCGACACCGCACCGACGCGGGTGTGTGGCCCAGGCGGCCGGTACGGCATTCGCCTGTCGGCCGCCTCCTCGCGGGTGAACCTCGGCGCCATGCCGTGCCGGTGGCGGCCACTTTCGGCGAGCGGTGCTCAGAATTACCCGGGTCACCCACCCTCTTTCGACCGCCGAACGCAAGGACGTGGCCCATGGGCAGAGGTATCACGCCGTCAGAACGCATCCGCAGGCCCCGCCCCGGGCGGGCGATGGCGGCGGCACTGGTGCTGCTCGGCTCCGTCGCCGCCGCGGCCTCGCTGGCCACCGCGACGCCGGTGCGGGCCGACGTCTCCACCGTCTCGGTGACCATCGGCAGGACCGGCTGGGACTCGCACGAGCCGGGCCTCGCCCCGGCCACGGTGTCCGGGTCCTCCTTCGGCCAGCTCTACTCGACCCCGGTGAACGGCCAGGTCTTCGCGCAGCCGCTGGTCGCCGGACCGACGGTGGTCGTGGCGACCGAGACCAACCACGTCTACGGCATCAACGCCGCCACCGGCGCGATCATCTGGACCCGGGCGCTGGGCACCCCCTGGCCCTCGTCCGCCGACAACTGCCCGAACCCCGGTCCGAACATCGGCACCACCTCGACCCCGGTCTACGACAGCACCACCGGCACCGTCTACCTCACCTCCAAGGTCAACGACGGGGCGGACGTCCAGCACCCGCACTACTACCTGCACGCGCTGAACGCGAGCAGCGGCGCCGAGCGCACCGGCTGGCCGGTCACCCTGCAGGGGACGCCGACCAACAGCCCCGGCCACCCCTTCAACGCCTTCACCTCGCTGCAACGGCCCGGCCTGCTGCTGATGGGCGGCTCGGTCTACTTCGGCTTCGCCTCGCTCTGCGACAACGGCCCCTACGTCGGCACGGTCATGGGGGTGAACACCACCAGCCGGAAGCTGACCATGTGGTCCTCCGAGGCGGGGTCCAGCACCGGCGAGGCCGGGATCTGGATGAGCGGCGGCGGACTGGTCTCCGACGGCGCCGGGCGGATCTTCGTCGCCACCGGCAACGGCGCCGGCACCGGCGCCTCCCCGGTCAAGGGCCCCGGCTCGCGCCCGCCGGCCGGGCTGGGCGAGTCGGTGGTGCGGCTGGGAGTGAACACCGACGGCAGCCTCTCGGCGAAGGACTTCTTCAGCCCCACCAACAACACCACGATGGACGTCAACGACACCGACCTCGGCTCCGGCGGCCCGGCGTCACTCCCCTCCTCCCTGTTCGGCACCCCGGCGCACCCGCACCTGATGGTCGAGGTGGGCAAGGACGGCCGGATCCTCATGCTGAACCGGGACAACCTCGGCGGCCAGGGGCAGGGCCCCGGCGGCACCGACAACGTGCTCAGCGTGGCCGGGCCGTTCAAGGGCGTCTGGGGCCACCCCGGGGTCTGGGGCGGTAACGGCGGCTACGTCTACACGGTCGAGACCTACGGCCAGCTGCGGGCCCTGAAGTACTCGGTGACCAGCAGCGGGGTGCCGACGCTGACCAGCGTGGCCACCAGTGCCGAGGGCTTCGGCTACGGCTCCGGCTCACCGGTGGTCACCTCCAACAACAACTCGGGATCGGCCCTGGTCTGGTCGATCTGGTCCGGCAGCGGGGCCGACGGCCAGGGCGCCGAGCTCCGGGTCTACAACGCGGTGCCGGTCAACGGCAGCATGCAGCTGCTGCGCTCCTTCCCGATCGTCACCGCGACCAGGTTCTCCGTTCCGGCCACCGACAGCGGCCGCGTCTACGTCGGCACCAAGGACGGCCACCTGATCGCCTTCGGCGTCCAGGCCACGACCGGCGCCACCGTCCCCAACCCGGCGCCGGCTGCTCCGGTCGCCACGAGTCCGAGCCCGTCCGCCCCGGCCGGTACCGACCCGTGTCCCCCGACCGTGCGCCTGCCCGGCTTCCGCAGGTAACCGGGCCGCCTCACTCCTCCGGCCCGGCGACGGTCCCGCCCCACGGCGGGCCCGTCGCCGGGCCGACGCACGTCACATCCGGCCCCAGCGCCGCTGCTCCAGCTCGCGGCGGCGGATGACGACCAGGTCGACCGCCGCGACCAGCACGAAGCCCGCGCAGATCCCGGCGTAGACGACGAAGAATGTCCGGCCCGGGGAGCTGTGCGGTTCGGCCATCGCGGCCAGCAGCGAGAACCCGGCCGTGGCCAGCAGGAATGCCGCCCCGAAGAGCCGGGCGAGCAGTCTGCGGGCCGGCAGGTCGCTGCGGGCGGTGACCGGTTCGGACCCGGTGTGGGCGAAGCGGCGGCGCTCGCCACGGGTGACCGGCAGCGGGATCGAACGGAGCACAGGAAGGCCCGGCCTGATGACCCGGCCCTCCAGCGGGCGGGGGTCTCGGGAGCGACGGTGCATGGGCACCTCCCGGGTTCGTACCGGCGTCGGCCCTCCACAGGGCGATGCGCTGCACCCAGCATGGCCCTCCAACCGGGCCTGCATACCCGCCTCCAAGCGAGCAAAACCGACATATGCGCCAGCTAAAGGTGACGGTCGCCACACGCCTTTCCGAGACAACGACCGTCGATAGTTGATCGTCCGAGCCGCCCGGCCGGCCGGATCGCACTCCGCCGCCGTGGCCGGGGACCGTTGCGGGGGCCGCGCGAGCACGGCGGATCCAAGATCCGCCACGGGCCGGGGCGCGGGCGTTACAGCCGCCGTGCAAAACGGGCCCACTACGACCCCGCCTCGTATCAGCGCCCCTTGGCAGCTCGGGGAACCGACGGTTAGACATGGTCCGTCGCAACCCGCCTCGGTGCCTTCCCACCGAGGCGGATCCGTCCGGCTCCGGCGTGCTGTCACACGTCCGGTGCCCGGTGCTCCGCTGCTGTCCGTCCAGGCCCCTGTCCGGCCGACGGAACTCCCCGCAGCGGGATCACCACCCACCGATTGAGGTCGTACTTCCCCCATGCCCACGTTCTCCGCACCTCTGCGTGCCTCCGCCGTCCTCGTCGCCGCCGCCGCGGGTCTTGCCACCCTCGGAGCGGTCGCCCCGGCGAACGCCGCCACCCACGCCGTGGCCCCGAGCCACACGGCGACCGTCGCGCATGCTGTCTCCGCCCCCAAGGTGGCCGCCCACGGCGCGACCGCCCTCTCCGTGCACCTCGCCAAGGCCGCGTCGCAGAGCCAGACGGCCGCCGCCCACCTGGCCGCGCTGAACGCCGCTGCCGCCGCCGACGCCCGCGAGGCCTACTACGCGGCCGTCAACGGCAACACCGCCGCGCCCGCCGCCGCCCCGGCGCCGGCCGACAACAGCGCTGCCGACGCCGCCGCGCAGAACGCCTACAACCAGGCGAACACCCAGGCCGCGCCGGCCCCCGCCGGCAACTCGGCCGGCGGCTCCAGCGCCCCCAGCGCCCCCGCGCCGAGCAGCACCACGGCCTCCACCGCCGCCGTCGTCTCCGGTGACCCGCAGTCCATCGCGGCCCAGATCGTCCCGGCCGACCAGCTCGCCTCGTTCGACGAGATCATCTCCCACGAGAGCGGCTGGGACGTCAGCGCCACCAACCCGTCCTCCGGCGCCTACGGCCTGGCCCAGGCCCTGCCCGGCGACAAGATGGCCTCGGCCGGTGCCGACTGGCAGACCAACCCGGCGACCCAGATCCGCTGGGCCCTGGACTACATGAACACGACCTACGGCAGCCCGAACGCCGCCTGGAGCTTCTGGCAGGCGCACAACTGGTACTGATCCCAGACCCGAGACCACACCTGCGGCGCCCCGGCGCCGGACAGGGGTAACCGGGGCGGGACACCGTGAAGGGGCTGGGCGCGAACTGCGCCCAGCCCCTTCACGCGCGTGCCCGCACGGTGTGTGCCCTCGGTCGGTCAGGAGATGTTGAGGGCGGTGTCGTCGAGGACGAAGTTCGTGGTGCCGCCGTTGGCATCGGTCTCGGTGCCGGTGAACCTGAGGGTGACGGTCTGGCCGGCGTAGGGGGCGAGGCTGGAGGTGTGCTGGGTGTAGCCGGTGTTCTTGTTGAGGTTGGAGTAGCTGGCGAGGGTGGTCAGGACGGTGCCGCTGGTGTTGAGGACCTGGACCTTGAGGGTGTCGGGGGTGGCGGTGCTGGTGCTCTCGGTGGTGTCGATGTGCAGCCAGTAGGAGAACGCGGCGGTGGTGCAGCCGGCCGGGATGGTGACGGTCTGGGCGACGGTGTCGGTGTCGGCCTTGCCGTCGCCGTTCAGCCAGGCGGTCCAGCTGCCGGAGTGGGAGGGCTCGTCAGCGGTGTCGTTGTTGATCGGCGACTGGCCGAGCGTGGACGTCTGGACCCACGGCGCCGTGCTGGTGCCGTTCTCGAAGCCCGGGTTGCCCAGCAGTTGTGCGGCGGTGCAGCCGGTCGTCCCGGAGGACACCGTCAGCGTGTAGCCGGTGCTGTGCGAGCCGGAGGCCGCCGTACCGGTGATGGTGATCGGATAGCTGCCGGCCGGGGTGGTGGACGAGGTCGCCACCGTGACCGCGCTACTGCCGCCGGAGTTCACCGACGACGGGGTGAAGGTCACCGTCGCGCCCGCCGGGGCGCCCGAGGCCGACAGGGCGACCGGCTCCGCGTTCCCGGAGGTCACCGCGGTGGCGACGGTCGCGGTGGCGGACGATCCCGCGGTCACCGACCCCGATGCCGGGGCGGCCGAGAGCGAGAAGTCGTCGGTCGCGGTCCCGGTCCCCGCCACCACGTCGATCCTGGCGGCGTTCCAGCCGGAGACGCTGACCACGGGGGTCGCGCCGTTCAGGTCGGCCGAGTTGTAGCTGGCGCTGAGCGTCTCGGACTCGCCGGGCCACAGCGTGACGTCGTTGTCGCTCCAGATCGAGGACTGCAGCTCGTTGTCGCCCGGCAGCTCACCCCCGGTCGCGGTCCCCCTGCGGATGTCCGCGCGAAGGAAGAAGCCCACGGCGGGAGTTGACGAGTTGTTGGTGACGTTCACGGTGACCAGCCGGTCCGAACCGTTGGGGCCGGCCTGGTCGGTGCTGTTCGCGGTGGCGGTGACGGTCGCCTGCGGCAGGCTCTGCAGCGCCTTGAGGTTGGCGTACTGGGTCATCGTCGCCTGCGGCTGGCCGATGGTCTTGGTCCAGTTGGGGACGTCCCCGGTGGCCGACTCCCAGTAGGTGTTGCGGTCCACCAGGGTGCCGTTCTGACGGAGCAGCAGTTCGACGAAGTAGACCGTTCCCGCCGCCGTCGGCGGCTTCGGCTTGAGGACCGAGTTGGTCACCTGCTGCGAGGCCAGGGTGAGGCTTCCCGAGGTCTGGTCGTCCAGGACCGCGCCGGCGGTGCTGTAGACCCTGGCCTCGGCGGTCACACCGGACTGGCTCGCGCCGCCGAGGTTGTCGACCGTCACCGTGCCGTTGTCCAGCGCGTACAGGGCGTGCAGCGGGCGGTTGGCCTTCTGCGCGCCGAAGTAGGCGCCGGCCTGGTCGCCGTCGTTGTTGTAGAGCGACCAGAGCAGGGTGGGCCAGCCCTTGTTCATCTGCCAGTAGACCGTGCCGGTGGACGGCGCGGAGGAGTTGGTCGAGTGGTCGATGAACGCCTCGAACTGGGCGCGGGTGTCCTCGTAGTTCTGGACCTGCGCCTCCTCGACGTACTGCGACAGGCTGGTCCAGGCGCCGTAGCGGGCCGTGATCGCGGTGTCGAGGTTGTCCAGCGTGCCGAAGTGGTAGCCGGTGTGGCTCGTCCCCTCGTAGTTGTTGTGGTACTGGTTCGCGGTGGGGGACTTCCACAGGGCGGTCTGGTCGGCGCTCGACAGGAAGCGGTTGATCGAGTCCAGGGTGGGGACGGTGTTGCCCGAGCTCTGCTCGCTGTCGTAGCCCCAGGAGCCACCCGCGTTGGTCAGCGTGGAATCACCGCTGTCGTAGTGCGAGGTGTCGTACCAGTAGTTCGGCGGGACCCAGTCGTAGGGGCCCTCCTTCTCGCCGGAGGCACCGAGCTGCGGGCTGGAGTTGTACTCGGCCGAGGAGATGAACGGGCCGGAGTAGTCGGCCGCGGCGAAGCCGTTGAGGGCGAGGGTCTCCTGGGTGGCGGTGGGGGCGTTGTCGCTCCACTGGAAGCTGAAGACCGAGGGGTGGTCACGCAGGATCTGTCCGACCGACTCCGCGGTGAGCTGGTAGTTCGCCTGCTGGGCGGCGGTGTAGCTGGTGTTCTCCCAGAAGTCGCAGCACTGGTAGCCGGCGTTGACCAGGATCCCGGCGGCGTCCATCTGCTGGAACCAGTCCGCGGGCATCAAGTGCCCTTCCAGGCGTACGGTGTTGACGCCCATGGCCTTCATCAGGCCGATCTGCTTGGCGGTGTCGGCAGGGTCGTAGCGCAGGAACAGGTCCGGATCCCAGCCGCCCCCGCGTACCACCAGCGGCACGTTGTTGATGGCGAACTGCCGTACCCCGCTGGGCGCCATGGCCGAGGCGCCGACCAGCCGCGAGGTGACGGTGCGGATGCCGAAGGTCTGGGTGGTGGTGTTGAGCACCGTGCCGCTCTGGGCGACCGAGGTGGCCAGGGTGTAGAGGGGCTGCGCACCGAGCTGGTAGGGCCACCAGATCTGCGGGCTCGCGAGGGTCAGCGCCGGATAGGCGGACGGCGCGAACGTGACCGTCTGGGTGGAGTTCGCCGCGACCGTCACCGACTGGCTGACGGTGACCGGGGCCCCGCCGTTCGGCGGGGTCACCGTGGCGCTGACCGTGCCGGTCTGCGAGCCCGACGTGGTGTTGGTGACGTCGGATTTGACGGTCAGTGCCGAACTGCCGAGGTCGGCCGCGGTGTTCTGCACCACATGGGCGTTGCCGTCGACCAGCGGTGAACCGGTCTGCAGCTGGACCGGGAACTGGATGCCGGTGTTGTTGTCCGGCGGGATCTGGGACCAGTCGACGTTGTCCACGGTGAGCATCGTGGTGGGGTTGTTGGGGTGCATCTCGATCGCGACCGAGTTGGTTCCCGGGGTCAGCAGACCGGTGACGTCGTAGACGTTCCTGGCGTAGTCACCGGTCACCGCCGCGGAGGTGGCCACCTCGTGGCCGTCGACCCAGACGTCCGCCGCGCCGACGACGCCGTTCAGGACGAGTTTCGCGTCCTGCCCGGCCGGCGGGGCGGTGAAGTCGGTGCGGTACCACCAGGGCACCGAGAACTGCGCGATGGTGTCCGCACCGATCTTCGTCATCTGCCCGAAGCAGGACTTCATCGTCGTGGAGACGAACACGTTCGGGCAACTGCCGTTCTGCAGCAGCGCGTTCATCTCGGTCCCCGGCGCGCCACCACCGTCATCGGCGACGCTGAGCCAGCCCGAGGTGGAGAAGCCGGGCGCGGTGATCTGCGCACCGCCCTGCGTCGCCGTCGCGCTGGTCAGCACCTTCCAGCCGGTGCCGGCCCCGAGGTCCGCCACCGCACTCGACCCGGTCGCCGGATCTGCGAACGCGGCCGCCGAGGCCGGGAGCTGGGCGGCGGTGCGGACCTGCGCGGGCCGCGTGACACCGGGGCTCTGGAGGGTGAGGCCGACAACCGCCAGCGCGACGGCCGCGGTTGCCGTCGCCCTCCCGTATGCCGTCCCTCTTCGCAGTGTTCTGCTTGACCGTGACCTTCTTGGCAATGCCATCAACGCTCCTTGGACGAGAACGGGGAGAACTCGCCGGATGGGCGTGGCAGTCGAGCATCCGGCGGGCCGGAGCAATTCAAGTTAGGAAACCTAACTTACTTTGCTGACGGTAGTGGCTCCGCCCACGCCGGTCAACGGGTGACACACGCACGTCGGCCGCGACCCCACTGAAGGGGTCGCGGCCGACGTGCCGCTCGTTGCCTGCGGTCTTCGCTAGCTCCCGCCGTGGGACCCGCGGCGCCGCATCCGCAGCGCGACGCCGGTCCCGGCCAGGGCGAGCAGCGCCAGGCCACCGGCCATCTCGGCCGGGTTGTCGGTGATGCTTCCGCCGTCACCGGTCTTCACCGCGCCGGCCGGAGCGGTGGCCGCACTGCCGGCGCTCGCGCTCGCGCTGGGGGTCGGCGTCGCGGTGCTGCCGGAGCTCGCGATCATCAGCGGGGTGGTCCCGCTCTCCGTACCGCAGGTGAAGGTCAGCTGGTAGGTGGCACCGCGGTTGACGCCGGTGCCCACCGTGGTGGTCCCGGTCATCTTGGTGCTGTTGCCGGTGAGGTTCACCGTGTTGAACAGGGCCGGCGCGGAGACGCTGCCGGTGCTGCTGCAGCCGGTGATGGCGAACGCCACGGTGCCGCCCGGCTGCACCGTGGTCGGGAAGGCGCTGAAGCCGAACGAGGTGATGTTCGACCCGGACCCCCCCTGGGCCCACGCGCCCGGAGCGGAGAGACCGACGGCTGCCGCCGCGAGAACCAGAGCGGCTATGGAAGATCGACGCACAATCACACGTCCTTTCACAACTCACGCGGCGGCAGGTGGCAGGTCGTCACCCGGATCGACGCCGCGTTCGCTCTTCGGACGCTAGGCCCGGGTGATCCGGACGGCGACCGCTCCAGGTCCGAATGGATGACATCGCAGCGTGACCCCGGCTCCGGGGGCGGACTCCCGGACCGGGTGTCTACCGCGCGTACACGGCGACGAAGTCCCGGCTCGACTGGTCGTAGTAACGGGTGGGCGCCCGAACGAAGTTGACCAGGTTGTGCGGCACCGGGTCGTGCGGCTGGGCGGTCGAGTCGTAGGAGATGAACGAGGGCCAGCTCAGGTTGATGTCGAGCATCATCGCCGTCACCGCGCCCGCGCGTTGCAGCGTGGTCGCCAGGCTCGACACCGACATCAGCCGGCCGCCCACGTAGAGGATGTCGCCGTTGCGGTCCACGCCCACCCCGGAGCGGGCGACGAAGGAGTTGCCGCCGTCGGTGAGGCCCCAGACGCCCACGCCCCCGTTGTAGACGTCACCGGTGAGCCTGCCGCCGCTGACCAGCGGCACCAGGCACTGCCGCACGCCGACCACGTCCGGGGCCATCCCCACGTCGCGGTTCCACACCCCGATGCTCAGTGAGCCGTCCCGGTGGAAGACCTCCGAGGCGGCGCCGTCGCGCAGTTGGCCCACCGTCCGGCCGTCCAGGTAGAAGCCGCCGTGCGAGTCGCCGTTGGAGACCTTGAAGCCGCCGTTGTAGGTGGCCACCAGACCGGTCCGCAGCCCCGGCGCGATGGTCGGCGGCACCGGCCAGTAGCCGCCCGGCTCGCTCGCGCCCGGGTGCAGCTCGAACCGCAGCGCGGTGCGCCGCATCCACACCACACCCACCGGGAAGTCGGCGTCGCCGAGCCCCTGGTCCGGTCGCATGATCGCCTTCTGCACCACCGGCTGGCCCTTGACGGTGACCAGCGGGGTGAACACGCCCTCGCCGCTCTGGGCGGGCGCGACCAGCGGCAGCACCGGTGCGTGCAGGGGCAGCACCGGAACCCGCGCCGGGACCGGCCGGGCCGGCAGGTGCCGGGGGGCGGCGGTCAGCAGCGCGCCCCGCCGGACGCAGTCGGCGCTGCCGTGCTTGCGCTGGCTTCCCATCAGGTCGGTGACCGGACCCAGCGCGTGGCACCGGCTCCAGCTCGCGAGCTTGACCACGGCGCCGTCCCGTCCCGGCGCGGACAGCGCCTCGTGGGCGCAGTAGCCGGTGAGGCCGAGGACGGCGGCGACGACCGGCACGGTCCAGCGCAGTACGCGACGCAGCCGCCCGGTCCCGCTCTTCTTCATCAACGCATGGTTCTCTCTCGTCGGCCGTCCGGCTCCGGGCACCGGCCTGCGCCGTGCCCGGAGCGGCGCGGGGCTACGGGTGGATGGCCAGTCCCACCACGAACAGCAGCAGCCAGGTCAGTTCCAGGCAGAGCATGGGCACGTCGCGGATCAGCAGGTCCTCGATGTGCCCGGTACCGCCGGCCGCGGTGAGCCGGTCGAACCGGACCAGCGCGGCGACCAGCGGCAGCAGGGTGGCCAGGTGCCACTGTGCGGTCCAGGTGTCCGGCTCGGTCGCCGCCCAGGCGCAGTACGCGGCGACCATGGTGGCCGCGGTCAGTCTCTGCGCGAGGCGCAGGCCGCGCGGGGTGTAGTGGGACAGCGAGGGACGGTGCGCCGCCGAGGCGCCGCCGAGCGAGGTGATCTCGGTGTAGCGCTTGGCGATCACCACCAGCAGCGCGCCCAGGCTGCAGACCAGGACGAACCAGCCGGACGGTGGTACCTGCGCCGCCGCGGCCCCGCCCAGCGCCCGGAGCACGAAGCCCGAGGCGACCAGCAGCAGCTCCACCACCGCCAGGTGCTTGAGCCTGCCGCAGTAGAGGAAGGACAGCACCAGGTACGCCGCGACCGCCCAGGACAGCCCGAGCCCCGGGCTGAACACCACCGCCGTGGCGGCCCCGGCCACACAGAGTGCGGCGACGGCCAGCGCGTGGTTCTCCCTCAGGTCCCCGCTGGCGATCGGACGCAGGCACTTGCGCGGATGCCGCCGGTCGCGTTCGGCGTCCAGCACGTCGTTGACGAAGTACACCGCGCAGGAGGCCAGGGTGAAGGCGATGAACGCCACGGTCACCCCGCCCAGCGCCCGGCTGCCGCGTCCCAGTGCGGATCCGGTCAGCGGCGCGGCGAAGACCAGCAGGTTCTTCGGCCACTGCCGTGGCCGGGCGGTGAGCACCACCGCAACCGGCAGCCGTACCCAGGAGGGGCGGTCCGGAGCCGCGATCAGCGGGGCGCTGATCGCCGTCGGTGCCGGCCGGGCCGGCTGCTGGATGCTCATTTGGCGTACACCGCCGTGAAGTCACGGCTGGTCGGCTCGTAGTAGCGGCCGGCCGGCCGCTCCTGGTCCGGGAGCAGCTTGACCGGGACCGGGTTCTTCGGGTCCGGCAGCGGCTTGTAGTACTGGTACGACATCCAGGCCGGGTTGATGTCCAGCTGCATCGCCTCGGTGCAGCCGGCCCGCTGCAGCAGGTCGGCCAGGGTGCGCACGGACAGCGCCGGGCCGTAGACGTAGACCAGCCGGTGATCTGCGGTGATGCCGACGCCGGAGCGCCAGACGAAGTACTTGCCGGCGATGGTGAGACCCCATCCGCTCTCGACGTTGGTGTCGACGCTGTCCGGCACCCGGCCGTGGTCGACGATGAGTTTGAGGTTCTGGCGGACCCCGACCACGTCGGACGTCATCCCGACCTCGCTGCCCCAGGCCCCGACGGTCGTGTGCCCGTCGCGGAAGAACACCAGCGAGGCGGCGTCCTGGGTGAGCGTGCCGTGGGTGACGCCGTTGAGGTAGAAACCGCCCCTGGCCTCGTTGTTTCCGACCTTGAAGCCGCCGTTGAAGGTGGCCAGCAGGCCCTCCCGGGAGCCGGGCGGGATGTACGGCGGTACGCCCCAGCTGCCCGCGCCGGGGTCCGACTCGCCGGGGTGCAGACCGAAGCGCACCAACCGCTGATCCATCGATACCGCCGCTGCTACGTAGGAGGTGTGTTCGTTGTCCGGGCGGACGAAGGCGCCCATCAGCGCGGGGGTCCCGCGCACGTCGGCGAGCACCTGCCAGTTGCCCTCGCCGGCCAGCGGGGTGCCGGCCGGGGTGATCAGGCGGGGCGGCGTGATCGGCGGCAGCGCGGGCGAAGCGGCCGCGACCGCGCCGGCCGAGGGCTTCAGCGCCATGTCCGGCTGTCCGCCGACCTTGGGCGGGTGCGCCTTGTACTCCGCGCTCTCCAGCAGGGTCACCACCGGACCGAGATGGTGGTCCCGCCCCCACTCGGCCACCCGCGCCGCCACGCTGTCGTTGCCGGGCGCGGTCAGCGCGCCGCCCAGCGACCAGGCCAGCCAGGCCAGACAGACCGCCAGCACTCCGAGGACCACCTTGACGCTGCGGTGCGCGAGCAGCCGGCGTATTCGGCCCGGCCGCCGCCCCGGCGCATCCGTGTCCGGCACGGCCTCGTCCGGCCTTTCGGCATCCAGCACGGCCGCGTCCGCCTTTTCGGCGTCCGGGGATTCGAGACGGTCATCCGCTTCGGGCTCGGGCGCTGATGGCGTTCGCATACAAACCTGCTTCCTGCGGAGCGGCCTGAAAACGGGCGCGGCACAGCAGCGGGCTCGGATACCGGTATCGAGCGCACTGGGTTATCGGAGAGCAGGCTTCCCGGAGAACTGGATTCTCCGAGGAAATGCCCTCGTACAGCGCCGCTCGACTCACGCTAAGCAGAGGGTGGCGGTCCCGCCCGTTCGACTAGGCGGTTCGGGGGACGGCGACGGTCTGCGGGAAGCAGCGGACGACAGGGGGCCCGCCGACGGGGCCCGGACGACGCAGAGGTGCCCTGCGGCAGCCGGGCTGCCGCAGGGCACCTCTGTCGTACGGGGTGGTGCTGGATGACGCCGGGGTGGCGCCGGGTCCTGCCGGAGGGTCAGTGCACGGCGCTGTTCAGCGTCTGCGCCCTGCCCCCGAAGAGCGTGCAGGGGTTGGTGGGGAGCACCTGCCGGAAGTCGTTGATCAGGAACCTCGGCTGGTTGCCGGCTCCCGGGTAGACGTTGGTCAGCAGGCTGCCGAACTCGGTCGTCGAGCTGCCGCCGAACGTGTTGTCGGTGCCCGGGATCTTGGCCCCGCCCTCCTGCCAGATGCACGCCCCGCCCACGTGGGTGGTGGTGAACATCGGGTAGAAGCCGGCCCCCGGCGGCGGGTTCACGCAGTTCGCGCCGGTGGTCCGGTTACAGGGGTTCGCCAGGGTGTCGTTGTCCTCGATCCGGGGCAGGTCGGTCTCGAACGCGACCCGCTGGAACTGGGTGGTCCCCTTGATCAGCGGGCTGGTGAAGAGGATCGGCTGCGGCTTGGTCGCCCGGTCCACGGACGGCGTACCGGTGCCGGGCCAGGTGTTCTGGTAGGGCACCCCGTCGTAGTCGTCGTCCGTCGGCGACTCGCCGACACAGCCGCCGATCTTCACCAGCGAGGAGTCGGTGGGGTTGAAGCAGAAGTTGTCGTCCGAGTCCAGCGGTTCGGTACCGGCCGACTGGGTGCAGTTGCCGGTGCTCGGGTCGGCCGCCGCGCAGTACTCGAAGTGGCCGGTCTCGTCGGAGTAGGCGGTGTTGTACGAGTGGGCGGCCCAGGGGACCCGGGTCTGCTCGCTGGAGGTCGAGTACATCGGGTGGTACGCCGACGGGATGGTGGTGCAGGTGGTCGCCGTCGGGTCGAACTTCACCTGGGCGAAGCCGTTCGGGACGGACGCCGTCATCGAGCCGTGCGAGCCCGCCGTCGCGTCGTTGATGTCGACCTTGAATCCGGCCTTGGTGTCGAACATGTGGACGCTCAGGACGTCGCCGGAACCCATGAACAGGTCCTTGGTCGGGTCCAGGTTGAAGCGGTTGTTGTTGCTCGGGTCGGCCGGGGACGTCGCCTGGCCGCTCTTGGTGATGAAGGCGAAGTTGACCGGTTCGAGGCCCACGGTGTTCTGGCAGGCCGTGTTGTTCGGCAGGCCCTGGTTGTAGTCCTCCGACAGGCTGTCGATGTTGAGGGCGGCGCACCACTTGGTCGGGTCGCAGCTGTTCCCGGCCGGCTGGGTGACCCAGCCCGGCGGGTAGAACTGCATCTCCATGAACGCCGAGCCCGGGTGCTTGCCGATGTAGTGCGGGGAGGCCGGGTCGGAGTCGTTGTAGATGTTGCTGTCCGAGTCCGCCTTGCAGGCGGCGTTTCCGCTGGCGGGGCCGGGCGCCGACTGGTCGTCGCACATGGCCATCCCGAACCAGAACGCCGGGTGCAGCTGGAAGTTCCAGGTGGTCCCGGAACCGTCCTGCTTCGGCTGGGCCGGCGGGTCCTTGGGCAGCCGCACGAGGTAGGTGTTGTCGTTCCCCGCCCCGGGCTTGTTGCTGTAGTAGAGGAGTGACGGTTCGTCATGCCCCACGTAGTGGCCCTCACCGAAGATCTGCTCGCCGTCGGCGACCTCGGTGCACCAGTTGGAACTCTTGGAGCAGTCGCCCCGGTTGACCTGCGTGGTGGTACCGGCGGCGGATGATGTGGCGCCGGTGCGGTTGGCAGTCGTGCTGCCGGTCGAGGCGGCCGCCAGCGGCGTGGCAGCGAACGTCGCAAGCGCCGCCAGGACGACGACCAGCCTGCTGTTGATCTTACGTAAACCCACGAGCCCCTCCGATCCGTTTGCGGCGCGCGGTCCGCGCGCCGACGCGGCGACTCTGCCGCGAGACGGTGCTGTGGAACGAGCACGCCATCGGGCCCCCACCCGGAGTGGTGGCAGGGGCCTGACGGACTATGCGCATGAGAACGTACGCAACACGGGGGCCGGAGTCGATAGCGGGAGCAGGAATCCTTCACACAGATCTCACAACACCGGCCCCGGGGGCGACAGTCGGCGCCGCCGGCAGGCCGGAGCGGCGTGCCTCCGCCGGGTGCCGCGGCGTCCGGACTACGGGCGGAGGTCGCGCAGCCGGCGGATCTTGCCGACCGACCGCTCCAGCGTCTCCGGATCCACGATCCGCACCTCGACGCTGACGCCGATGCCGTCTTTGACCCCCTGGGCGATCAACCCGACCGCCGCGTCCCGCAGTTCGGCACCGGCGTCGGGCCGCGCCTCGGCCCGTACGGTCATCCGGTCCATCCGGCCCTGCCGGGTCAGCTCGATCTGGAAGTGCGGTGCCACCCCGGGCGTACGCAGCACGATCTCCTCGATCTGGCTCGGGAAGATGTTGACGCCCCGCAGGATGATCATGTCGTCGCAGCGGCCGGTGACCTTCTCCATCCGCCGGAACGCGGGGCGCGCGGTACCGGGCAGCAGCCGGGTGAGGTCGCGGGTACGGTAACGGATCACCGGCAGCGCCTCCTTGGTGAGCGAGGTGAAGACCAGTTCGCCGCGCTCCCCCTCGGGCAGGACCACGTCGGTGAGCGGGTCGACCACCTCGGGGTAGAAGTGGTCCTCCCAGATGTGCAGGCCGTCCTTGGTCTCCACGCACTCCTGCGCCACACCCGGGCCGATCACCTCGGAGAGCCCGTAGATGTCGACCGCGTCGATACCCAGCCGGTCCTCGATCTCCCGGCGCATCTCCTCGGTCCACGGCTCGGCCCCGAAGATCCCCACCTTGAGCGAGGTGCTGCGCGGGTCGATCCCCTGACGCTCGAACTCGTCCAGCAGGGTGAGCATGTAGGAGGGGGTGACCATGATGATCTCGGGCCGGAAGTCCTGGATGATCTGCACCTGACGGGCTGTCATCCCGCCGGACGCGGGGATCACCGTGCAGCCCGCCCGCTCGGCGCCGTAGTGCGCGCCCAGCCCCCCGGTGAACAGCCCGTAGCCGTAGGAGACATGGACCTTGTGCCCGGGACGGCCGCCGGCCGCGCGGATCGACCGGGCCACCACGTCGGCCCACATCGACAGGTCGTTCTCGGTGTAACCGACCACGGTGGGACGGCCGGTGGTGCCGCTGGAGGCGTGGATCCGCCGCACCTGGTCCATCGGCACGGCGAACATCCCGAACGGGTAGCTGTCGCGCAGGTCGGCCTTGGTGGTGAACGGGAAGCGGGCCAGGTCGGCCAGGCTGCGGCAGTCCGCGGGGGTGACCCCGGCGGCGTCGAAGGAGCGCCGGTAGTGCTCGACGTCGGCGTACGCGTGCCGCAGGGTGGCCCGCAGCCGCGTCAGCTGCAGCTCCGCGAGCTCGGCCGCGGTCATCCGCTCGGCGTCGTCGCGGAGGTCGGCCGGATCGGCGACCGGCGCATCCGCCGGTACCCGGGCGCTGCTGCTCATGCTCTCTCCTCCAGGCCGCGGACGCTGCGGCTGCGGCCCCGGAACTCCGCGACCACCGTGTCGCCGCGCGCGATGCGTACGTCGTAGATGCCGCTGCGCCCGAAGCGGGTCCGCTCCTCGGCGGTGGCCAGCAGCAGGTCGCCCTCGCGGACCGGGGCGATGAAGGTGATCTCCGCCCCCGCCGCGACGGTCACCGGCCCGTGGCTGTTGCAGGCACAGGCGAAGGCGGTGTCGGCGAACAGGAAGATGTACCCGCCGTGCGCGATGCCGTGGCCGTTCACCATGGCCGGGGTCACCAGCATGCTCAGCCGGGCGCTTCCGTCGCCGACCGCCAGCAGCTCGATGCCCAGACTGCGGGACGCCTCGTCGGCAGCGAACATCGCTTCCGCAGATGTCATGTCACCCATGGTATGTCTTCACCCGACCGAACATTCGGTTAGCAGCTGGCAGGGCCAAGAAATCAGCATCCGCGGCGCGTGTCAAGGGTGTGCGCGGGTGACCCGGTCGACCGTGCGGTCGCACCGCGCGCGCTCGACCCGGTCACCGGACGGCGAGGCCCTACGGTCAGGCAACGGCCAGGGACACCTCGGTGGACTTGATCAGCGCGACCACCGGAGTCCCGGCCGCCAGGCCGAGGTCCGCGACCGCGTCCTTGGTGATCGCCGCAGTGAGCTCACCACCGCTGATGGAGACCTTGACCGTGGCCATCGCGCCCCCGGTGGCGACGTCGGCGACCGTGCCCGCGATCTGGTTGCGGATGCTCAGTCCGGAGACGGGGCCGGTGGCCAGGGAGACCTCGGTGGACTTCACCATGGCCCGCACCGCGGTGCCCTCGGCGATGCCCAGCTCCTTGACGGCCTCCAGCGTGATCGCCGCGGTGATGTCCTGGCCGCCGTCCAGGCGGGTCCTGACCGTGGCCATGACCTCCCCGGGAGTGACCGCGGTGACGATTCCGGGAATCTGGTTGCGAATGCTCAGGCTCATGGGGTCCAACCTCACGTGGCGCGGAATTCAGGATTCTCCTGACCGGGTGTCACCACGCTAGCCACTTCCCGGATCGTCCGCCGATGACACATCGCAGCTGCCCGGCACATCATGCCTTTTCACTCGCAAAGCAGAGCGTGAATACTCCGGGGCACGGAACGAATGCGCCGCACCGCCGCGAGAATGCGGATGCGGATAGCGAAAACCCCCGATCCGGCGGCGCACCGGGGCCCCGGCCGACCGCCGGCGCCGAGTTCCCGGACGGACGCCCGCGGACCGGGCCCGGCCCCACCGGCACCGCGACGCGGCACCCGGCGGTAGGGTCCAGCAATCGCACAGCACCTATCCACGGGGGATCGAATGAGCGAGGACGGAGCCGCCGGACAGCGGCTGGAATTCAGTGAGGTCCAGATCGGGATCGGGCTCAGGCCGCTGGCCCAGCACGGGTTCGTGGTGCTGGACGCCGGCACGCTGACCCTGCTGGGAACCCAGCGTCAGGAGATCGCGAGCGCTCCGATCGCCGAGGTCACCGCCAGGCGCGTCCGGATGACCATGGGACGGACCCTGTCGATGACCGTCGCCGGGACCAAGTACAACGTCTCACCGAACTGGGGCACGCACCTGGGCAGTGGCACCTCCCCGCTGCTCACCCGCGACGTCAAGTCCGCGGCCGACCTCCTGCTCTCGCTGGTCGAGCAGGCCCACTGAGCCCCGGACCCGGCACCGGACCCGCTGAGGCACCGGACCGGCTGAGGCCGCAGGCCCACTGGCCACGACGCCCGGGGGCCGGGGGCCGGAGCCGGACCGCTGCCGCTCAGAGGTTGAGCGGCAGCGTCATGCTGGGCTGGACCGGAGTGGTGTCCGGACGGATCCGGCTGACGGCGGTGCCGAGCGCCAGGAACTCGATGGCGTGCTCGCCCCAGAACCGGAAGTCGTCGACGGTGCTGCCCACGATGCCGTCCGCGCCGATCTGCTGGCCCTCGTACTGCATCCGCGACATGGCCAACTCGCGGGCGTCGTACAGCGCCTGGGTGAAGACGGGCAGCTCCGCGTTCATGCCGACCTGGGACAGGGTCTGCCGCAGGCTCTGGTGCGCCACGTGGTAGACGCAGGTCCCCAGCACCAGCCGGCGCGGCAGCCAGCCGTGCTGCCACAGGGTCCAGAAGTCCTGTCCGGACAGCGAGGTGGTGAACGGCTTGCCGTCCGGGCTGCGGTAGTTGCCGCCGTCGGTCGCCCGTACCGCCGTGCCGACCGCGACGAACTCGATGACGTCGCCGAAGAACTGGTAGTTCATCGGCCGCAGCACGACGCCCACCACCCCGTCCGCGCCGAGCTGCGCCGCCTCGGCCTCCATCCGGGACATCGCCAGCTCCCGCGCGGTGTACATGGCCTGGCTCAGCACGCCGAGCTCCTGGCTCACCTTCCACCCGACCGTCTGAATGCCCACGTGGTACACGCTGCTGCCCATCACCATGCCGACCGGCTCGAATCCGGCCTGGGTGACCAGCACGAACTCGTTCACCGACAGGTCGGAGGTGAAGCAGGGCCTGCCCTTGCGCGAGTTCTCCAGCCGGCCCATGGCGGTGGCGGGCAGCGGTGCGTATCCGGGTGTCGTCATGCCGTGATCCTAGGGGGCGGCGATCTCGGGGAACGCGGTCACCCGGTCCTGAAGTCGCCCCTGTTCGGCTGGTTCCCTACACCCGGACAATCGGTGCAATGGGCACCGAGTCAGCCAACGGCGAACATGACCCGATCCGGGCATGCCCCGAGCCCGACAGGCGTTCGATCACTGGGGTACACAGAGCTTCGGTACGGCGGACCGCTCCGGTCCGGCGTACCGACGGTACGGGGGGGGACGTTCATGGTAATCCGGACTGCATCACCAGGGCCCTCAACTAGGCTTCGGCCAGCCCCGGTTATTCGACTATCACCGAAGGCCATGAGACACTGTCGCCCGTCTCACAGCTGTGACCAGGCATTTGAGACGCACCAGTGGGACATGTGCGAGGCCCATCCCGGGACGGCACGCCCTGCGGCATGACGCCGTCCACCGACCGCGTGGACCGTGCGGAGCCCAGCGGCCGACCGCCTCACCCGGGGTGCCACCCTGCCCGCGACGATCGTTCCGAATGACATCTGACAACGAGGTTCGCCCGATGAATTCCGCCTGGAAACCGCTGCCTGAGAACCTCTCGGGCGCCGCACGGCGTCTGACCGAGCAGCTGCGCGCGGTCAAGGACGCCCACGGACTGAGCCTGGCCGACCTGGCGAGCCGTACGCACTTCAGCAAGGCCTCCTGGGAGCGCTGGCTCAACGGCAAGCGGCTGATCACCGAACAGGCGCTGGCGGGTCTGGTCTCCACCGTGGACTGCGACGCCGTGCTGCTCAACGCGCTGCTGGCACAGGCGCAGGCCGAGCAGAACGAGCAGTCCGAGGCCCGACCGGCCGACGCCCGGCAGAACGGGACGGCGGAGCCCGCGGCTCCGCCGGAGCCGGAGTCCCGATCGGGGATCTCCCTCGTCGACGCGGGCTCGCCGGACCACGTCCCCGCCCCGCGCGCGCTCCCGCGCGTGCCCCGCCCGGCCCTGTGGGGGTCGGCCGCCGCCGTGCTGGCGCTGGCGCTCTGCGGCGTCTGGCTGGTCGTCAGCGGCCATCCGGCCGGCTCGGCCGCCCGTACGGCGTCCGGGCCGACGACCGTCGCCACGCCCACCCCGTTCTGCCAGGGCATCGGCTGCGCGGGGAAGGACCCCCAGTCCACCGGCTGCGGCTCGGACGTCACCACGCTGACGACCTCCAACGTCGGCAAGGTCATCATCTACGTCCACTACAGCGCCCGCTGCAAGGCGGCGTGGGCCGCGATCACCACCGGCGCGAAGGGTGACACCGCCACCATCACCAGCAGCACCGGCGACACCGAGACCGCGCTGATCCACTGGGGCTACGACAACTACTCGGCCATGGTGGACGCCAGCAACCCGTCGACGACCTTCCGGGTCTGCGGGGTCCAGCCGGCCGGTCACGGCTGCACGGATGTGGTGACCGTCCCCGCGAAGGCGGCGACCGCCCCTCCCCCGGCGGCGCACAGCTGAGGTTCCGCGTCAGCGCTCACCGCGCCGGGTCCAGGGCCACCAGCCCCGGGCCCGGCGCGGGGGACGCGGCGCGGCCGGGTCGGACGGCGCGGTACGGCGGAAGATCTCCACTCCGCCGCCGTCGGCCAGGATGGTCCTCCAGCCCTGGTCGGCGGTGAGGAACAGCAGGGACCGCGCGTCCGCGCAGCGGTAGCCGGAGCCGTCGACGATGGTGCGCATGGCGCGGCGGTGCCCCGGATCCAGCGGCGCGGCGTGGAACTCGACCGCGACGGCGGTCTCCGTGGGCGCGTCCCCCTGCCTCATCACGAAGAGCCACGCCACCTCCGCGCTGGCCTCCGCCTGGAGCACCTCGGTGACCGCGGCCATCACCTCGGCCGACGGCATCGTCTCCGGCAGGCCGATCTGCACCTCGGCGTCCTCGGCGGCCACCTCGCTGCCGTCGGTGAGCGGCAGCCGCCCCTGGGCCAGCGACCGGATCTCCCGGCTGGTGACATAGCCCCAGGTCGGCGAGCCGGGGTTGATCACGATCTTCGCGGTGCCGTGGGCGGCGGCCATCTGCACGATGTCCCGGGCCGGCAGCGTCACCACCCCGCCCCGGCTGGGACGCCAGGCCAGGACGGCCTCGGCGTTGCTGAAGACCGGGAGTACCTCGCCGTCCTCGTCGGTGACGGTCAGCAGCGCGATGGACTCCCCCGGGTGCAGCACCCGCTCGACCGGCAGCTCCTCCGGCTCGTCGGGGATCGCCACCACCACCATGGCGTCCAGGAACAGCTGGTAGAGCAGCGCCCGGGACTGCGGGGAGTCATGGCGGGAGACCCCGAGCATGGCCTCCTCCAGTGCCGAGTTGCGCAGCACCTCCCCGTCCCGGTCGCGGGGCAGGGCACCGGGAGGAGGACTCTGGTACTCGTCCATGAAGCCATCGTCCCAGCCCTCGCGCCGAGTGGCACGAGGAGCGTCGTCAGCCGTGCCCGGCGGCGATTCCGCGGGCCTCGCGGACGGCGTAGCCGACCAGCACGTAGCCGGCGAGCGGGTCGGCCCACCACCAGCCCAGGGCGGTGTTCAGGGTCAGTCCGAGCAGGACGGCGGCGGCCAGGACGCCGTCGACCAGGGTCACCCGGCCCTCGGTCATCAGCACCGGGTTGTCCAGCGCGGCGCCGGTGCGGAGCTTGCCGTAGGCGAGGAGTCCCATCACGACGGCGGTGGCCGCGGTCCATCCGATGCCCAGCGGGGAGTGCCCCGCGTGGTGCCCGGAGGCGAGCACCAGCGAGGACTGCACCGCGAGGTAGAGCGCGAGCAGCGCGAACGCCGCGCCGATCAGCCGCAGGGCGCGGTGGCGGCGCGCCTCCCCGGTACCGGACAGTTCCCAGATCACCACGGCCGAGGCGCCGATCTCGATCAGCGAGTCCAGCCCGAATCCGGCCAGCGCCACCGACCGTGCCCGCAGCGCGGCCACCGTGAGGACGCCGATCCCGACCACGTTCCAGCCCAGGGTGACGTACTCCAGCGCCAGGCCTCGGCGCGACAGCGCGGCCCTGGGAACCTCATGCACCATGCCCATGATCCGATTCTCCCAGGCCGCCCCGGGCTCAGGCCCCGGCGGCGGTGACGATGGCGTCGGTGGCGAAGCCCATGAACAGGCCGAGCAGGATCATCCAGCTGGTCAGTTCCTTGAGGTTGGCGCGGCGGGCGACCGCGAGCAGCTCGATGACGACGTAGAGGATGGATCCGGCCGCGAGGCCCAGGAACGCGATGGACAGGTAGTCGTTGACGACGTGCTGTCCGACCAGGGTGCCGGCGAAGGTGGGGCCGCCGCCGATCAGGCCGAGCAGGCCGAGGGAGGCCCAGCTGGGCCGCTCCCCCTCGGCGGCCATCGGGGCGACGATGCCGAAGCCCTCGGTGGCGTTGTGCAGGCCGAAACCGACGATCAGCAGGATCGCCAGCGAGATCTGGCCCTTGGCCGCGGAGTTGCCGATGGCCAGGCCCTCGGCGAAGTTGTGCAGCCCGATGCCGACCGCGATCATCATCGCCAGCGACGCGGCACGCGAACGGCCCGTCGTGCCGCCCTCGGCGGCCAGGGCCGCCGCCTCGGCGTTGCGGCGGCCGATCCAGCGGTCGTAGTAGACCAGGCTCATCAGGCCCGTCGACACCCCCACCGCCAGCACCAGTCCGCCGCTGAGCGCGGTGCCCCAGTGGTGGGCGCCGAGGGCGCTGTCGGTGGGCTCCCAGGCGGCCTTGAGCACGTCCCAGATCAGGAAGATCAGGATGCCGATCGCCACCGCGTTGAGCGCCGCGCGCAGCCGGGGCGCCGGACGGCTCAGCCGGCCTATGGGCAGGCCGAGGTAGATGGTGAGACCGGCGATCGCGCCGAGGAGGACGATCTGCGATGAGGACACGGGTGCTCCTGGCAGGACGAATGGGAGGTGCCAAGCGCAGACCATAGAGCAGGCAAGGCTTACCTAACAACCTCCCGCTGTGCCGAGCCCGGCGCCCAACCGCCCGCAACCGGCGGCAGCTGGCGACACAACCCCCTCCCGGGCGATGAGTTCCTACCCGAACCGACCGTGCCGGGATGCACCCGAGGCCGGAATCGAGCAGGATCGACCCGTGGCTCCGGCCGTCGCCGGCCCGGGAATTCCCCATCGCCGACCCGGCAGTCGCCCACCACCTCCCGCGTACCACAACCGTCGTCGCCGGCGCCGTCCCTCTCCAGGGTGACCGGGAGGCCGACTTCCCGTCCGTGGAGGGATGCCGGGCCGGCACTCGTGCCCATAGGTTCGTGCAGTGACCATGCGGGCCGCTCGATGACGGGAGACGAAGGCGCGGTGAGCATCCTGACGTCGTTGCACACGCGGAGGACCCCACCGGGATCCTTCTCGCGCGCGACGGCGACGCGGGAGCGGGGCCGCCTGCGCCGGACCCGTCCGGTGTGGGCCGCCGCACTGACCGCCCTGGTGCTGCAGCTGCTGTGGGCGCGGTACCTGGCCGGAGTCGGCGGGGACCTCGCCGCGCAGTGGGCGTGGGCGGACTTCTCCGCGCGACACCCCGACTCCGCCTACGACCTCGCCTGGTACGGCGGCATCCACCCCGCGTCCTACAGCGTCGTCGCGCCCTGGCTGATGGCGGTGCTCGGCGTGCGCGCGGTCGCGGTCGCCGCGGGGACCGGCGGCGCCGCGCTGCTCGGACTACTGGTGGTACGGGCGCGGCTGCACCGGCCGCTACCGGTGGCGCTGTGGGGGGCTTTCGCGCTCACCTGCAACCTGGCCGCCGGGCGGGTCACCTTCGCCCTGGGGCTGGCCTTCGGCCTGGCGGCGGTGGTGCCGGCACTCGCGCCCCCGGCGGCCGCGGCGCCCCGCGGCGCGCCGGTCGGCGCAGCACGCGCAGCCACCGCACCCACCTCCGGACCGGCCGGCGCCGGTACGGCCGCGGTCGGGACCTCAGGGGTCGGCGCGTCAGCGGTAGGGGCCTCAGCGGTCGGGGCTTCAGCGGTCGGGGCCTCAGCGGCCGGCGCGTCAGCGGTCGGGGCGTCGGGGATGGTGCCGGGGCGGGCCATCGGCTGGGGGCGGGTCGCCGCGGTGGCCGGGTGCGCGCTGCTGGCGACCCTGAGCAGCCCGGTGGCCGGGCTCTTCGTCGACGTGGTGGCCGCCGCCCTGCTGCTCACCCGACGGCCCGGGGCCGGCTGGGCGCTGGGACTGCCGCCGCTGCTGGCGGTGGGCGGCACCACCCTGCTGTTCCCGTACCAGGGGGTGGACCCGATCACGATGCCCACGATGCTGGTCAGCGCCGGGTGCGCGGCGCTGGTGGGCGTGCTCAGCCCCGTTCACTGGCGCACGGTCAGGGCCGGCGCCCTGGTGTACGGCGCCGGCGCGGTGCTGACCTGGCTCGTCAGCACGCCGATAGGCAGCAATGTGCAGCGGCTGGCGCTGCTGTTCGGCAGCGTGGTGCTGCTGGCCGTGCTCTGCGCCCGGCCGTTCCCCGGCTTCCACCGCCGGTCCACGGCGCTGCTCGGCGCGTTCGCCGCTGCCGCCTACTGGCTGGTCGCGGCGGACATCGTCGGCATACCCGCGCCCTCCCCGCCCCGGCTGGCCGTCCCGCTGCTCGCCGAACTGCGGCAGCTGGACGCCGGAGCCGGCCGGGTCGAGGCCGTCCCGATGCTCAACCACTGGGAGTCCTGGGGACTGGTGCCCGCGGTGGAGCTGGCCCGGGGCTGGAACCGCCAGTTGGACGTGCAGCGCAACCCGCTGTTCTACGGGGGCGAGCTGACCTCCACCGCGTACCACGACTGGCTGCGGCGCTGGGCGGTCGGCTACGTGGCCGTTCCGGCCGCCCCGTTGGACAGTGCCGCGACCGCCGAGGCGGCCGTGATCCGCACCGGCCCGTCCTGGCTGCACGAGGTCTGGCACGACCCGGACTGGACGCTGTACCGGGTCGCCGACGCCGTCCCGCTCGCCGCCGCACCTGCCACGGTCCAACGGGCCGACGACAGCCAGGTGGTGATCGGCGTCCCGGTCGCGGGGAGGGTACCGGTGCGCATCGCCTGGTCGCCCTGGCTCTCGGCACACGGCCCGGCCGGCGCCTGCCTGACCCGGGACGGTGACTGGACGGTGCTGCACGCGCCCGCGCCGGGGACCTACCGGATCGACGCCCGCTACAGCTGGTCCCCCGGCACGCCCTGCTGACCGTCCGGCGTCTGAGGCAGGGTCAGGCCCGGTGCTGCAGCGTAATCGGGGACGGCTGGGGCAGCATGGTCGGGGCGGTGCCGGCGACCGGCACTCCGGAGGCCGGGAGTGTGTTGGTGACCAGTACCGTTCCGCAGATCCTGCAGCGCGCGGCGATCGCAGACCGGGTCGAGCGGCAGCTGTCGGCCTTCCTCGCGGCGCGGCTGCCGCCGCCCGGCGCGCACGCGCCCGAACGGGTGATACTGCAGCCCACCGTCGACCTGCTGCTGCGCGGCGGCAAGCGGCTGCGGCCCGCGCTGTGCTTCTGGGGCTGGCGCGGGGCCGGCGGCGCGGACTGCGAGGAGGTGGTCGCCGCCGCCACCGCGCTGGAACTGCTGCAGGGCTGTGCGCTGATCCATGACGATGTGATGGACGCCTCCGACCTGCGTCGCGGCGGCCCCTCGGTGCACCGCGCCCTGGCCGGGACGCATGCCGAGCGGCGCTGGAACGGCCCGGCGGAGCGGTTCGGGGTCGGCGGCGCGGTGGCGGCCGGGGATCTGTGCCTGGTCTGGGCGGACCAGATACTGCGTCAGAGCGGCCTGCCCGCAGAGAGCCTGGCCAGGGCGGGCGCGGTCTACGACGCCCTGCGCGAGGAGACCGTGCTCGGCCAGTGGCTGGACCTGGTCACCCGCGCCGAGGGCGCGCTGCGGGTGGAGGACGCGGTCGCCGTGGCTCGCTCCAAGACGGCCGCCAACACCACCGCCGGACCACTGCGGCTCGGCGGCGCACTGGCCGGGGCCTCCCCGGAACTGCAGGACGCCTACCGCGAGTTCGGAGTGCCGCTGGGGATCGCCTTCCAGCTGCGGGACGACATCGTCGGCGCCTTCGGCGACCCCGCCGTCACCGGCAAGCCCTCCGGCGACGACCTGCGCGACGGGAGCTGCACCCTGCTGCTGGCCGAGGCCCGCCGCCGCAGCTCCCCGAGCGGACGGCAGGCCATCGACGCCCTGCTGCGCGAGCCCTCCGACCGCACGGTGCCGGAGCTGCGCTCGGCCATCGAGCAGACCGGAGCCCGCACCCATGTCGAGGAGCTGATCGCGGAGTTGGGCACGCAGGCGCTGGAGGTCCTGGACACCGCCCCGCTGGCGGACGACGGCGTCCGGGAGATCCTGCGCGACTTCGCCGTGGCCGTCACCGCCGCCTGACGGCCGGGCGGGGTCCTCTCGACTGACGGCCGGGACCGGGGCCCCGGCGCGTCCGGTCAGCGCGGGGCGCGGGCCAGCAGGGCGGCGAGGGCGAGCAGCGGGACGGCCCTGGACAGCGCGCGCAGGGTGCGCTCCAGCGGGGCCAGCAGGGTGTCCCGGTCAAGGACCTGCCGGCTGCCGTCGTCGAAGGTCAGCGCCCCCTCGATGCGCGCGGTGCGGCGCCGCAGGGTGCGGGCCGGGGTGCTCAGGCAGCGCTGGGCGTAGGAGAGCGCCGTCGCCGCGAGGACGGCCGCTGCGGCGCTTCCCGACGTCGCCGCCGTCAGCGGCGGGGCCTGCGCCACGAAACCGACCGCGACCGGGAAGCCACCCCACGCCGCCGCGAAGGAGAGGTCGGTGTGCAGCCTGCCGCCGAACAGCTCCAGGTTGTAGCCGAGGACCAGTACCACGCCGAGGACCATGAACGGGATCAGCACCAGGCCGCTGTGCGGAAGCACCGCGATGCCCAGCCCCAGCGCAGCGGCCAGTCCCAGTCCGGCGGCGGCGGTGAGCGTCCGGTCCGGAATCGCGGTGCGCAGCGGGCGGTCGTTCAGCTCGTCCAGGGCATGCGCGGCGACGCCGACCGCAAGGAAGAACGCCAGTGCGGTGGCACCGAGCACCCACCCGTCCACCCGTGGTGCCAGGCAGGCACCCAGCACCGGGTAGGAGAGGTGCCACAGGGTGTAGGGCGGATGGAGCAGGGTCCACCAGTCGGCCCGCCGTCCGCCCACGCGGGCGTAGAAGGCGGGCGGTGGTGCCTCAGTCATCGGCCCTGCGTCCCCACATCACCAGCCCGGCGCCCAGGCTCATCGGACGGACCGTCACATCGACGATGCCGGCCGCCCGCCAGGCGTCCACCGTCCAGCCGACCGGGTAGCGGCGGTAGTGCCCGGAGATGGACGGACCGAGGAACCGGCCGACGGCGGCCCACTCCCGGCCCCCGGTGACCAGGCCGCCGAGCGGCAGCAGCGTGCGGGTGTAGCCGTACCAGCCGAGGCGCCAGAGGGGGTTCTCCGGAACCAGGAACTCCAGGTTGGCGATCATCCCGCCCGGCCGGACCACCCGGGCGAGTTCGCGCAGCGTCGCGGCCGGGTCCGCGACATAGCGGAGCAGGTAGGTGAAGGTCAGCGCGTCGAAGGTGGCGTCCGGGAACGGCAGTTGCTCGGCACGGGCCAGCGCCAGCCGGATCCGCTGCGTGCGACCGCTCCGGGCCACCCGCTCCTGACCCCGCCTCAGCATCTGCTCCGTCAGATCCACCCCGGTGACGGTGGCGCCGCAGCGGTCGGCCAGCTGCAGCGCGACCCCGGCCGTCCCGGTCGCCACGTCCAGCACCCGGCCCGGCCCGGCATCCCCGGACAGCAGTGCATCGACCATCGCCCGTCGCCAGCGCCGGTTCTGACCGAACGACAGAACTTCGGCGAGCAGGTCGTAACGGGCCGGCAGCCCGTCGAACAGCGCCCTGGCACTCGCATTGGGATCGCCGCGCCGCGCCCCCGGCTCCGCCATGGTGCCCTCCCTCGCAGTCGGGATGTTCCTTCCACTATGCGCGCTGCGGCACTCCTCCGGACCACGACGCGAGCGCCCGGCCCGCGCGGCACTCGGATGAGCCGTTCGGCCGCCGCGCTCCGGCGCCACGCCGCGGCGCCGCGCTCGGGCTCAGGCTCAGCCAGACGTGGCTCAGGCGATGCGGTAGTCGAGGTCCCTGGCGTCGGTGACGAACATCCGTCCCGGCACGTGGGTGACGGCGTACGGCGGGGCCGCCCGGGTCAGCGCGGCCTGGGTGGTGACGCCGCAGGCCCAGAACACCGGCACGTCGCCCGGGTGGAACTCCACCGGGTCCCCGAAGTCGGGGCGGGACAGGTCCCGGATGCCCAGCGCCTCCGGCGCGCCGACGTGCACCGGGGCCCCGTGCACGGCCGGCATCAGCCCGGTGATCTGCACGGCGGTGGCGACCAGCCCCGCCGGAACAGGACGCATCGACACGACCAGCGGCCCCGACAGTCGACCGGCAGGGGCACACTCCCGGTCGGTCACGAACATCGGGACGGTGGCACCCTGCTCGACGTGCCGCAACGGCACACCGGCCTGCCGCAGCAGGGTCTCGAAGCTGCAGCCGATCAGGAAGGCCACCAGATCCTCGCGCCAGGCCTGGACGGCGTCGGCCACCTCGTCGACCACCTCGCCGTTCCGCCAGACCCGGTAGCCGGGCAGATCGGTGCGCAGGTCCGCGTCCGGCGCGAGCCGGGAGCGCCAGGAGCCGGGCTCGGTCACCTCCAGCACCGGGCACGGCCGGGGGTTGCGCTGGGCGAAGAGCAGCAGGTCGTACGCGAGGTCGCGGGGCACCGCGATCAGGTTGGCCTGGGTGTGACCGGGTGCCACGCCCGAGGTGGGCGCCGCCGCCCCGGCCCGGAAGGCGGCCCTGGCCTCGGCCGGCGTGCAGTCGCTGAGGTCGGCGGCCGTCGGCGGCGGACTCATGGCACGGCTCCTGATGTCGACGGACGGGAGCGAACGATCACCGTGCGGCGGCGCGGGGTGCGGCGCTGCCGCATTCCACTGTACGGGCGGGTGCGCGCTCAGCCCGTGAGAACGCCGGCCGTGGGGGGGGGGGGGGGGGGGGGCCCCCCCCCCCCCGCCCCGGGGGGGGGGGCCGGGGGGGGGGCCCCCCGGGCCCACGACGGTCCGTCACCCGCGGGCGACGGCGAGGGCGGCGCCGAGCGCCTCCTTGATGCGCGGACCGAGCCGACTGAACCCGAGCTCCTTCATCGCGGCACGGAGCAGCTCGTCGTCACTGCGGGCGACACCGTCGCTGTCGACCCACCGCACCATCGCCACCAGCTCGTCAGCCGAGTAGGCGGTAACCGCCCGCCCCTCCACGACCTCCGGCCGCACCGGCCGCCCTGCCCCGGCGGGAACCTCCACCGCAACCTCCGGCGCGGCCTCCGCAGCAACCTCGGCCCCAGCCTCGGCAGGCACGTCCGCCTCGACCGACGCCTCCGCCTCAGCCAGCACCTCCGCCTCGAGCTCAGCCGGAACCGCCTCAGCCAGCACCTCGGCTTCGGCCTCGGGCACGACCTCAGCGAGCACCTCAGGCAACGCCTCCAGAGCCCCCGCCGCCTCGACAGACACCTCGGGCGGCTCCTCAACGGACGCCTCGGGCCCAACCTCGGCGAACTCCTCGACCGCCGCCACCGGCTCGACCTCGACCGAGACCGCCTCGGGCAGCTCCTCCGCGGAGGCCTCAGGCCCAACCTCGGCGAACTCCTCGACCGCCGCCACCGGCTCGACCTCGACCGAGACCGCCTCGGGCAGCTCCTCCGCGGAGGCCTCAGGCCCAAC
>NZ_JBGCCS010000037.1:0-65955 GCF_041262645.1 Streptacidiphilus sp. EB129 | reverse complement strand
CCGGCTCCGTCATCGCCACCATCCCCGTCATCATCCTGTTCGCCCTCATCGAAGGCAAAGTCGTCTCCGGCCTCACCGCAGGCTCCGTCAAATAAGCAGGCACAGTCGGACAGTTGACGTGTATCAGGCCTGGATGACCCGAACCCCCGCGGCCTCGAAGCCCTTTACCGTCCCGGCGCTCGCCGCCGAGTCGGTGACCAGCACATCGACCTCGGCCAGCGGGCAGATCCGGGCGAACGCCCTGCGGTCGAGCTTGGTGGAGTCCGCCACCACGACCACCTGATCGGCCCGACTGGCCATCAGCCGGTTGATGGTGGCCTCACCCTCGTGGTGCGCGCTTGCGCCGAGATCCGCGTTGATGGCGTCCACGCCCAGGACCACGATGTCGAGTGCGACCTGTTCCAGCACTCCCCTGGCCAGCGGGCCGGTCAGCTCGTACGACTGCGGCCTCGCCACGCCCCCGGTGACGACGATCTTCACATGCGGCCGCACCGCCAGTTCACCGGCGATGTTGAGGGCGTTGGTCACCAGGGTGATCTGCGCGTCCGCACCCTCGCCGTTCAGGTCCGCACGGATCGCCAGGGCACGGGCGACCTCGGTGGTCGTGGTGCCACCGTTGAGGCCCACCACGGCGCCGACCGGCACCAGGGCTGCGGCCGCCATGCCGATGCGCTGCTTCTCGCCGGCCCGCCGCGCGGTCTTGTAGCGCAACGGCAGGTCGTAGGAGGTCGCGTTGGCGATCGCCCCGCCGTGCGTGCGGGTGAGCAACTGCTGCTGCGCCAGGTGGTCCAGGTCGCGACGGATCGTCGCTGCCGAGGCCGAGAGCTGGACCGCGACGTCGTCGACGTCCAGCGTTCCGCCGGCAGCCAGCTGTTCGAGGATCGCATTCAGCCGCTCGTGCCTCTTCATGCCCTCTCCGATCCGGATCACGGGGTCCCGGGCAGCCGCAGGTCGTCCTGGCAGGTCAGCGCCGAACGGTTCAATTATGCTCGAATTTGCAAAATATGAGCAACTACAGACAGGGCCGCGCGGATATCCGCAGCGGCCCTGTCCGGTACGAGCGGCAGGAGGAGGTCAGACCGGGGAGGTCACGGGTGGCCGCCGTAGCTGGCCGGAGTGGGCAGGCTGGAGCAGATGTCCTGGTCGCCGGAGCGGCTCTCCGCGCTGATCGAGGGTGCGGGGGCCTTGCTCCCGGAGCTGGTGGTGGCCGGCGCGCCCCTGAGGTTGGCCGGCGCGTTCGTGCCGAGAACGAGGGTCAGCGCGCTGACGCTCGGACTCTGCTTGAGTACGGCTCCGGCCACCTGCCCGGCGAGGGCCTGAGCCTGGGCCTGCTGCCCTGCCGGATAGAGGATCTCGGTCTTCGCGTAGCCGCTGTAGACGCTGTGCCCGACGCTCGCCTTCACGCCCAGAGCCTGGAGGTTGGCGGCCGCGTCGGTCGCCAGGTTCGAGATGGCCGTGCCGTCCGGGCCGACGCTGGCGTTGAAGACCTGCACGGTGAGCGTGGACAGCGGGACTGCTGTCGGTGCGGCGCTCGCGGACGCCGAGGCGGCTGCGGAGGGGATGGCGGTGGCGGAGGTGCCGTAGGTCTTGGCGGCGTTGGAGCCGGGCAGGGGCTGGTCGTTGCGCAGGTCGGCCCAGACCTGGTCGAAGCCCTGGCCGGGCAGGACGCGGCCGTTGTCGGCGGTGTCGGAGGCCGGCGGCCACTCCCAGGGAGCGGTGATCATCTGGATGTAGTGGTTCTTGAGGTTCTTGACGCTGCCGGCCAGCGATACCATCGCCGGAAGGGACTTGAGGCCGCTGTCGACGGTCAGGTTGCTGGTCACCGCCTGGGCGATGCTGTAGAGGGTGAGCGGGTTGGACAGCGTGCCGTTGCTGGTCAGCTTGGTGAACAGCGAGGAGACGAACATCTGCTGGTACTGGATGCGGCCCAGGTCGGTGCCGTCGCCCACGCCGTGCCGGTCGCGGACGAACTCCAGCGCCTGCGCGCCGCTGACGGTGTGCATCCCCGGGCCCAGCACCAGGCCGCTGTAGTTGGGGTCGTTGATGCCCGGCGGCGGCACGCACACCTGCACGCCGCCCACGGCGCTGGTCATGTCCTGCAGCGCGTTGAAGGTGACCTCGACGAAGTGGTCGATCCGGACCCCGGTCAGCTGCTCGACGGTGGCCACCGCGCAGGCGGGGCCACCGAGGTTCATCGCCTCGTCGAACATCGCCTTGTTGGACGCCTGGTGGGTGACGCCGGGATCGGTGCGGTCCTGGCATTCCGGGCGGGGTACCAGCAGGTCGCGGGGGATGGAGACGACCGTGGCCCACTGCTTCTCCGCGCTCATGTGCACCAGCATCGCGGTGTCGGAGATGTTGGTGCCCAGCTTCGAGGAGTTGCCCAGATTCACCCCGTGCTGGCCGTCACGCGTTTGCGAGCCCAGCACCAGGATGTTCTCCGGGGTGTTGCCCTGGGCGTCGGCCTTCGGCGCGGCGGGCTGGTTCTTCAGGCCCGACAGGCTGACGGTGTTGATGTTGCCCACCAGATGCGTGTAGAGGTACGCCCCCACACCGGCGGTGAGCAGCACCAGACCCGCGGTGACGAACGCGACGATACGCAGCACCTTGTACCTGCGGGACCGGACCACCTTGCGCCGCCGGGAGCGGGGCGAATCACCCCGGTGACCCGAGCCGGACCCCGCGGGTCCGGCGTCGGCTATGTGGGAGGAGTCCGCATCCTGCGCAGTCCCGCCGCGACGCCTGCTCACGCTGATTCCTCCCACTCGACCCACCGCGACTCAGCGGCCGATCCCTGATGATCCACTACTAGGTAGACGCGCCCCGCCGCCGAACCGTTTCGCAATTGCGCAAGAAATCGAGGATCGGCTCGCGGCTTCGGGCCCGTGCGGACGTCCCGGATGCGCACAGCCCCCGAACCGACCCGCGGTTCGGAGGGCTGCCAGGGGCCGTTCCCGCTCGCGTCCGATCGCCGGATCGTACTGTTGACCGTGTTCCGCAAGACGCGGATGCGCGAGGATGCCGAAGTGGAACGTGCCAAGCAGGTCACGCTTCCGCTGCTGGCCCGGCTCGCCAAGGCACTTCAGGCATCGCTCGACATCGCCACAGACGGTGACACCTCCACCGTCACCTTCACAGCACACGCCGCTTGAACCGGGGCGGGTCAGATGTCCTCGGCCAGGGCCTGGTAGGCGGCCTCGACCTGCTTCCGGCAGGCCGTCAGGGCGGCCTCCGCTTCGTCGAGACGGCTGACCAGCAGGCTGCCGTCCAGGCGGGGCAGGTCCAGCCGCATCCCGCTGACAATCTCGGCGACCTCGTCGGTGGACGCGCGGACCTCTCCCAGCCGGCGCAGGGTATCGGCCGCGGCTTCGGCCTTGGTGACCGCTGCCGCGTACGACTCCACTGCCTTGACCTGCGTCGTCAGCGCGGCGGTGGCCTGGTTCAGCACCGCGATCGACGGTGCGAGGACCTCGGCCACCGCCTTGTCCTGCTTCTTCGGCGGATCCCCCACGGCCCGGCGCAGCCGGCTGATCTGATCGGCACTCACCACGAGCTGCCACAGCACCCGGTCGCTGATGTCCCCGAGGCCCGTGGCCCTGCGCGCCTCGACCGCGCTCGGCGTCCCGTGGACCCGGTCGAAGGCGGACACCGCCAGTTCCAGCAGCTTCAGTTCCCCGGTCTCAAGGATCGTGGGCAGCGCGAAACGCCCACGCCACTGACGCAACGCGCGCGCTGTCGCACCGTACCGCCGGCCCAGCCGCACACCGATGACGATGAGTCCGATCACGCTGGCGAAGGTCGTCGGGGCCATGCAGAAGCCGATCAGTCCCAGCAGCAGCCCGGGCCAGTTCAGCGCGCCCCCGACCAGGAACACGACATACAGGGCAGCCGTGGCCGCGAGCAGCCTCAGCCACCCCGTGAAGCCCTGCCGATAGACCGGGGGAAGCTCGGGCTCGTCCGCCAGGGTGCGGGAATCGGGGGAAACGGAGTCGAGCATCTTCGCCCCGGCATACACGCGGCGAATCCGGAGCACGTCCGCGGGCGGTATCTCCGGCGCTGTGATGGGCCAGAGCGCGGTCGTCACGCGCACCGGCTCCGTACCGCTCAATGAAGCGTCAGACGTCACAGAAGTCCCCCCGAACCCGTCAGCGGAATCGCCACGGGTGGCTGCCCGTCGTCCGCGTCCCCCAGTGATCAACTCTCCAGCGCAGCATTCCCTATCGGCGCGCCCCCTGTCGAGCACCGGGATCGGCGGCCGGGGCGAACGTCCGACGGCGGGTCAGGCCGGGCGGGGCCGGGCCGTCACCAGTCGCGGGCCGCCGTGAGCAGCCGGTCGCGAACCAGCGCGACGTGGGGGTTGGCGGAGCGGCCGGGGCGCTGGACCAGGTAGCCGGTGTTGATCGGCGGATCCTCGGGTTCGTGCAGCAGGACCAGGGCTCCGTCGGCGAGCCGGTCGAGGCAGAGGTAGCGGGGCAGCACGCTGAATCCGGCGCCCGCGGCGACGGCCGCGCGGACACCGCGCAGGTCCGCGACGGTGACGGCGGCCCGGCAGTTCAGCCGGCGGCCGAAGACGTGCCGCCAGTAACGGCGGGCGATGGGCAGGTCCTCGGCGTAGGTGATCAGCGGGACGGCGTGCAGGGCGGCGGGCAGGTCCGCGCCGCCGACCCGCTCGGCCCAGGCAGGCGCGGCGACCAGCACGAACTCCTCGTCCATCAGCGGCACCGCCGACAGGGTCCGGCCGCGCGGGCGGGTGGTGGCGATGACCAGGTCGTGGCGGCCGGCCCGCAGCTCGGCCAGCAGCGGGTCGGTCAGTCCGTTGGCGATCCGGAGCCGAACGCCGTCGGCGACGAGCGGTGCCAGGGCGGGCAGGGCACGGGCGCACAGGAACTCCGCCGGGCCCGCCAGGTGCACCGGCTCCGCGGGGCCGCCGACGTCCGGGCGGCCGGTGACGTCCGCGAGCGCGTCCAGCGGCTCGACCACCTGCGCCGCGAGCTCGTCCGCGAACGGCACCGGGGTGACCCCGCGCGCCCCGCGCTCGAACAGTTCACGGTCGAGCCGCCGTTCCAGGGTGCGGATCTGTGTGGTCACCGTCGGCTGGGACAGCCCGAGCAGGTGTGCGGCGGCGGTGAAGGACCCGGTGCGGTGCACGGCCAGGAAGGTGCGGAGCAGGTTCAGGTCCAGCGGCCCCGAGGCGACCGCCTGCGGTGCTGCCGCCTCCGCCTGCGGTATTCCCCGCGAGCCATTGGATTCCCTATCACTCATACAGACGATTCTATTGGCCGTCGATGGCAGCGGCCGCCTACGGTCGAATACAGACGGGATGACGTTCTGAGTGCGGAACGTCAGAACGTGACGCGCTTGGGCGGCGTACAGGAGCCGTCCGAACCTCGGAGAGTTGTGACATGGCAAAGATCCTTTTCGTGATGACCGGTGTCGACTACTGGACCCTGGCCGACGGCACGCGCCACCCCACCGGCTTCTGGGCCGAGGAGGCCGTCGCCCCGTACGAGACGTTCACGGCGGCCGGGCACCGGATCACGGTGGCCACCCCGGGCGGCGTGCAGCCGACCGTCGACCGGGCGAGCCTGGCCGCCGAGGTCAACGGCGGCCAGGCGGGCGCCGACAAGGTCGCGGCCGCGCTCACCTCGATGCCCGAGCTGCAGCAGCCCGTGAAGCTGGAGGACGTGGACCTGGCGGAGTACGACGCCGTGTTCTACCCCGGCGGCCACGGCCCGATGGAGGACCTCGCCGTCAACGCCGACTCCGGCCGGCTGCTCACCCTGGCGCTGCGGTCCGGCAAGCCGCTGGGCGTCGTCTGCCACGCCCCGGCCGCGCTGCTGGCCGCCCGGGACGAGGACGGCAGCTCCCCGTTCGCCGGGTACCGGCTGACCGGCTTCACCAACACCGAGGAGACCCAGGCCGGTCTCGCCGACAAGGCGAAGTGGCTGCTGCAGGACCGGCTGGTGGAGCTCGGCGCCGACTTCCAGGAGGGCGCCCCCTGGGCCCCGTACGTGGTCGTCGACCGGAACCTGGTCACCGGGCAGAACCCCGCCTCCTCCGGCCCGCTCGCCGTCGAACTGCTGAAGAAGCTGGCCTGACCATGGGCGCCGACCGGCTCCCCGAGGTCCTCGACGCCACCTACGCCTGCCTGACCCGGTACGGCGTGCGGCGCACCACGATGGACGACATCGCCGCAGAGACGGGCGTGTCCCGGTCGGCGCTCTACCTCTACGTCCGCAACAAGGACGACGCGTTCCGCCGGCTCGCCGAGCGCCTGCACGACCAGGCGCTGGCCCGGGCCCGGCGGATCGCCGCCGGCGACGCCGAGGCGGCCGAGCGGATCCACGGGGTCCTCGCCGCCAAACTCGACCTGGTGCTGCAACTGGCCGGCGACTCGCCGCACACCGCCGAACTCCTGGACGCCAAGGCCCGGTTGTTCGGCGACATCTGCCAGTCCTTCACCGAGGACCTGCGCGGTCTGCTGGTCCAACTGCTGAGCGAAGCCGACGTCCAGCAGCCGGAGGACGCCGCCGACATCTGCATCGCCCTGGTCGCGGGCCTGGAACCCCGGCCCGACAGCCGGCGGCTGCTGACCCCGGCGACCCGCGCACTGCTGGCGGGATTCCGGTATCCGGAGCCGGCGCAGCCCAGGTGATGATCCACTATCGTCACGTCCGCCGCACCACACGTACCGTGGAACACGAACCATCCGACGCGACATACCTGACGACGCGCCGTACCTGACGTCACGGACTACCTGACGTCACGGCGTACCTGACGCGAACCGCCCGACATCAAAGGATGCATTCATGAGTACTCCGACCGCACCCCGCCCCGCCGACGCCTCCGGCACCTTCGCCCTGGGCGGGGACCTGCCCGTGAACCGTCTCGGCTACGGAGCCATGCAGCTCACCGGCCCGGGCGTGTGGGGCGACCCGAAGGACCCCGCCGAGGCGGTGCGGGTGCTGCGCCGGGCCGCCGAGCTGGGCGTCACCTTCATCGACACGGCCGACTCCTACGGGCCCTTCGTCAGCGAGGAGTTGATCCGCAAGGCGCTGCACCCGTACGCCGACGAACTCGTCATCGCGACCAAGGGCGGGCTGACCCGCTCGGGCCCGGGCGACTGGCGTGCCGTCGGCCGCCCGGAGTACCTGCGCCAGCAGACCGAACTGAGCCTGCGTCACCTCGGGGTCGAGCGCATCGACCTCTACCAGCTGCACCGCATCGACCCGAAGGTGCCCCTCGCCGAGCAGTTGGGCGAGCTGGTGCTGCTGCAGCAGGAGGGCAAGATCCGGCACATCGGCCTCTCCGAGGTCTCCGTCGAGGAGCTCAAGCAGGCCCGGGCGATCGCGGAGATCGTCTCCGTGCAGAACCTCTACAACCTGGCCGACCGCCGCGCCGAGGACGTCCTGACCTACGCCGAGCAGGAGAACATCGCCTTCATCCCCTGGTTCCCCATGGCGACCGGTGAACTGGCGCGGCCCGGGGGCCCGCTGGACACCTTCGCCAAGCAGCACGACGCCAGCCCCTCGCAGCTCGCCCTCGCCTGGCTGCTGCGCCGCTCCCCGGTGATGCTGCCGATCCCGGGCACCTCCAGCGTCGCGCACCTGGAGGAGAACACCGAGGCGGCCCGCATCGTGCTCACCGACGAGACGTTCACCGCCCTGGCCGACGCGGTCTGAGCCGGATCCCCCGGACGGCCGCACGGCCCGGCGCAGGACGGCCTACGGCAGAACGCGGCGCTCGGCGGCGGTGATCGCCACGTCGTTGATGCTCGCGTAGCGGCGGCTCATCAGGCCGTCCGGGGTGAACTCCCAGTTCTCGTTGCCGTGGCTGCGCCACCACTGGCCGTCGGCGTCGTGCCACTCGTACTCGAAGCGGACCGCGATCCGGTCGCCGGTGAAGGCCCACAGCTCCTTGCGCAGGCGGTAGTCGAGTTCGCGCTGCCACTTCTCGCGCAGGAACGCGACGATCTCGGAGCGGCCGGTGATGAACCGGTCGCGGTTGCGCCACTCCGAGTCCGGCGTGTAGGCGAGGGCGATGCGCTCGGGGTCGCGGCTGTTCCAGGCGTCCTCGGCGGCCTGCACCTTGGCCAGGGCGGTCTGCTCGGTGAACGGGGGGACGGGGGGTCGCACGGTCACGGGATGCTCCTCTCACAGGGGAGAACCATCGTTCTCCTGGTTGCACGCTACGCTAGGAGAACGATGGTTCTCAAGTAGGGACGGCAATCAGTGGCAGCGACAGCGGGACCAGCGGCGGCGGCAGCGCCGGAGTCGGCGGCAGGACCAGAGGCGGCGCGGACGCGGGTGCTGGACGCGGCCGAGGCCCTGTTCTACGCCCGCGGCGTGCAGAACGTGGGCATGGACGAGGTCCGCACCACCTCCGGGGTCTCCCTCAAACGCCTCTACCAGCTCTTCCCCTCCAAGGGCGACCTGGTCGAGGCCTACCTGCGGCGGCGCGACACCACCTGGCGCCAGGACCTGACCCGCTTCGCCGACGCCCCCGAGGACCCCCGGGAGCGGGTGCTGGCGGTCTTCGACTGGCTGGAGCAGTGGTTCGCCCAACCCGACTTCCGCGGCTGCGCGTTCATCAACGCGTTCGGCGAACTCGGCGCCACCGCACCGGCGGTGGCGGACGCGGTGGCCGAGCACAAGGCAGCCTTCCGCCACTACCTCGCCGGCCTGGCCACCGCCGCCGGCGGCACCGCCGCCCTCGGGGAGCAGCTCGCCCTGCTCGCCGAGGGCGCGATCACCACGGCCGCGATCAGCGGCACCCCCGCCCCCGCCCGCCAGGCCCGTACCGCCGCCCAGGCCCTGCTCCCCCACCGCGCATAGCGCCACCCCAACAACGAGCAAGCACCGCAGGCCTTTTCCTCCGATGACTGACGTGACCCTGACCGCCGGTCACAGCAGAAGGCTGCCTTCAAGGTTGGCTACAGAACCGCATATTACGGACGTTTGAGCGGGCAGGTGGCGAGCAATTCCGGCACAGCTCTTGTGGAGAGCTCGGATGTCTCCCAGAATCCCCGGAGAGTTCGCCACCCTTTCTCGCGTCCCCCGAGGCGGACGGCCCCCTCACCGTCGCACGCGGGTTGCCCCAGGAGGCCCTGCATGTCCGAACAGCCCCTGCCCCACTTCGAGTACCCCGCCGGCGCGAGCTCGCGGCGGGACTTCCTGCGGCTGGGGGGTGCCACCGGCGCGTTCCTGGCGCTGAGCAGTCTGCCGGTGTTCCGGCCGCAGACCGCCCAGGCGACGGCGCGACCGTCCACCGCGACCCTGGTCCCGCCAGGCCGGGCGACCACCCTGTGGTATCCGACGCCCGGGACCGAGTCCGGGATCATCCAGCAGGGGCTGGCCATCGGGAACGGCCGGATGGGCGGTCTGGTCACCGGCGACACCGCCGACGACGTCCTCTACCTGACGGACGCGACGCTGTGGACCGGCGGGCTGAACGCAAGCCTCGGCTCGGACGGCCAGTTCCCGTACGACACCGCGGACTTCGGCACCCTGTCGCTGCTGGCGAAGGTGTACCTGTCGATACCCGGGCACACCTCCTCGGCGATCAGCGGGTACCGCCGCCAGCTGGACCTGAGCAACGGGTACGTCTCCGCGACCTACCAGCTCGGCGGCGTGACCTACACCCGCGAGGTGTACGCGAGCCACCCGGACGACGTGGTGGTGCTGCGGCTGCGGCAGAGCGGTAGCGGCGGCTACACCGGCAGCGTGGCGCTGACCGGAACGCACGGCGAGACGACCGGCAGCGACGGCGCGACGGCGACGGCGTCCTTCGGCGGCACGCTCGGCAACGGACTCGCCTACGGCGCGGTGGTCCGCGCGACCGGCACCGGCGGCAGCGTCTCGGCCGGCGGCGGCCAGGTCGGCTTCACCGGCTGCTCCGAGGTACTGATCGTGATCGCAGCCGGCACCAACTACGTTCCTGATGCGAGCAGGCAGTTCATGGACACCACCGTCGACCCGCTGACCGTCGCACGTGGCAGGGCCGCTGCCGCCGCCTCGGTGTCCGGCGACTCACTGCTGGCCGCGCACGTCGCCGACTACCAGGCGCTGTACTCGACGCTGACCGTCGACCTGGGCAGCTCCACCGCCACGCAACGCGGCCAGGACACCGCGACCCGGCTCGCCGCGCGCGCCGCCGCCGGTGCCGTACCCGACCCGGAACTGGAGGCCAGCTACCTCCAGTTCGGCCGCTACCTGCTGATCAGCGGCTCGCGCGACAGCGTGCCCGCGAACCTCCAGGGGCTGTGGCTGGACCGCAACGATCCGGACTGGATGGCCGACTACCACACCGACATCAACCTCCAGATGAACTACTGGCTGCCGGACCGGGCCGGACTCGGCGGGTGCTTCGAGGCGTTCGCCGACTACCTGGTCGCCCAGGTCCCGTCCTGGACCGCGACGACCCAGTCGCTGTTCAACGACCCGCGCAACGGGTTCCGCAACTCCTCCGGCACGGTGGCCGGCTGGACCACCGCGATCTCCGCCAACATCTACGGCGGCCTGGGCTGGTGGTGGCATCCTGCGGGCAACGCCTGGCTCTGCAACTCGCTGTTCGACCACTACCAGTACACCCGGGATCCGGCCTATCTGGCGAAGGTCTACCCGCTGCTGAAGGGCGCCTGCCAGTTCTGGGAGGCACGGCTGGTCACCGACCCCGCGACCGGACTCCTGGTCGACGACGCCGACTGGTCACCGGAACAGGGTCCGACGAACGCCAGGGGCAACACGTACGCGCAGGAACTGGTCTGGCAGCTGTTCCAGAACTACGGTCTGGCCGCCGCCGCGCTGAACCTCGACGCCGGCTACGCCGGCACCGTCGCCGGGCTGCAGCAGCGGCTGTACCTGCCGGTGGTCAGCCCGACCACCGGCTGGCTGGAGGAGTGGATGACGCCGGACAACCTGGGCGAGACCGCCCACCGGCACCTGTCCCCGCTGGTCGGCCTGTTCCCGGGCGACCGGCTGACCTACGACGGCATGCCCGCCGACATCGCCACCGGGGTACGCAACCTGCTCACCGCACGCGGCATGACCAGCTTCGGCTGGGGCCTGGCCTGGCGGGCGCTGTGCTGGTCGCGGCTGAAGGATGCCGGCAACGCCTATCAGGAGTTCCTGACCGCGATCACCCCGTCGGTGAACTTCGGCAACGGCACCGCGATCAACTTCCTGGACATGTACAGCTTCGGCAACCGCGTCACCTTCCAGATCGACGCCAACTTCGGCGTGCCCAGCGCCGCGCTGGAGATGCTGCTGTACTCCCGCCCCGGCCTGGTCGAACTGCTGCCCGCACTGCCCTCCGCCTGGGCGGCCGACGGCAGCGTCACCGGCCTCGGCGCCCGCGGCGGCTTCACCGTGGACCTCGCCTGGTCCGGCGGCCAGGTCAGCTCGGCGACCCTGCACAGCACCCACGGCGGCAGCACCACGGTGAAGTTCGGCGACTGGACCCAGCAGGTCACCGTCTCCCCCGGCGGGTCCGCCACGCTCGCCCCACCGCCGACCACCACCACGTTCACCCTGGTCAACCGGCGCAGCGGCCTGGTGCTGGACGACCCGGGCCGGTCCACCGGCCCGGGCACCGGCCTGATCCAGTACGCAGGCAACGGCGGCACCAACCAGCAGTGGCGCTTCACCACCCAGGGCAGCGGGATCTACACCCTGACCAACGCCTTCTCCGGCCTGGTGGCCGACGTCGCCGGCGGCACCACCGCCGAAGGCGCGACGGTGATCCAGTGGCCGGGCAGCGGCAGCACCAACCAGCAGTGGACCCTCTCCGACGCGGGTGGCGGCTACCTCAAGGTCGTCAACGTCCGCAGCGGCAAACTCCTCGCCGTCGCCGGCGACTCCACCGCGAACCTCGGCAGCATCGTCCAGCAGACCGACACCGGCGACCCCAGCCAGCAGTGGACCCGCAAGCCCTACTGACCACCACACCCCGCAGGCCCTGCCCCCGACCCTTCTGCCCGGGGCTCAGTCGGCGATGCGGCGGAAGAGCCCCTCCTGCATCACCGACACCACCAACTGCCCCTGCCGGTTGAAGAGCTGCCCCCGGGCCAGACCACGGCCGCCCACCGCCACCGGCGACTCCTGCTGGTAGAGCAGCCAGTCGTCGGCGCGGAACGGCCGGTGGAACCACATCGCGTGGTCGAGCGAGGCCATGTCGAAGTGCCGCTTGCCCCACAGCGGTTCGACCGGCACCCGGACCGCGTCCAGCAGCGACATGTCGCTGGCGTAGGTCACCGCGCAGGCGTGCACCAGCGGGTCGTCGCCCAGCTGCCCGTTGGTCCGCAGCCAGACCCCGAGCTTGGGCTCGACCCCCACCAGCTCCTCCTGGCTCCACCTCAGCCGCTCCACATAGCGCAGGTCGAACGGCTGGCGGCGGCTGATGAACGGCGGCAGCTCACCCAGGACCGAACCGACCTCCTCCAGCGCGGTCGGCAGCGTCTCCGGGTCGGGGAGGTCCGGCATGGCGGTCTGGTGGGTGAACGGGGACTCCTCCGGCAGGTGGAAGTCCGCGGTCAGCGCGAAAATGGTCCGTCCCTGCTGCACCCCGAGCACCCGGCGGGTGGTGAAGGACCGGCCGTCCCTGATCCGGTCGACCTGGTAGACGATGGGCACGCCGGGCGTGCCGGGCCGCAGGAAGTAGGCGTGCAGCGAGTGCACCGGGCGGTCGGGGTCCACCGTCCGTCCGGCGGCGATCAGGGCCTGGCCCGCGACCTGCCCGCCGAAGACCCGCTGCAGCGATTCCTCCGGGCTGCGGCCGCGGAAGATGTTCAGCTCGATCTGCTCCAGGTCGAGCAGGTCGACCAGCTGGTCCACGGGGTTGCCCATCGCGGTACGTCCTCTCGGTGCGCCAGGTGCTGGCCCCCATTCTCGCTGGCCGGTCGCGGATCCACCCGCGAGGGGTGCGCACGGCGCCGCGCGCCGCTCATCCGGGTGATCCCGGCACCGCCTTCGCATACCCCCATCATTCAGCGATCGTCACAGGTCACGAAGTTGGGAATGGCGGATGAACAGCACGAACGGCGCGCGATTCGCGCAGGAATGCATGCAAAACTGCGCCCGTGCCTCTAGTGACCCCCGTGCCGTCGGCAGGTTCCACGCAGGTCGGCGACCCCGGCTCCGGCCAGGGGCCGTCGCGACTCTCCACCGGCGCCTGGCTGCGCATCCGGCTGAACCCGTTCGCCACCGGTCCCGGCGCCTCGCCCGGCGCCCTGCGCCGCCCGCCGGAGCAGGTCAACCGGATGCTCACGGTGCTGGCCTGCTCCAGCATGCTGATCGGCGCCCGGGACGTCTGGAACCGCACGATCATCAACCAGCATACGCACGCGCTCGCGGTGATCCTGTACTTCGGCGCCATTCTGGTGCTGGGCGTGCTGGCACTGTCGGTCCGCAGCCGCCGCGCGATGATCACCATCGACATCCTGGTGCTGGCGGTCGCCGCGCTGGAGTGCCTCAACCGCTTCTACACCGTCACCGCCGCGAAGCCCACCGGCACCGCCGCGACCAGCCACGTCTACTACGGCACCGACGAGGGCTCGCTCGTCGACATGGCCGCAAGAACGCTTCTCCACGGCGGCCACATGTACGGAACGCAGTGGCCGCAGATCTTCCGGCTGTTCCATGTCGGCACCACCCCGCTGATGGACGGCGGCGCCGCCACCGGCCTGGACTACCCGCCGCTCGGACCGGTGTTCACCGCCGTGCCGATGGCCCTGCACCTCAGCCACCCCCCGGCGGGGCTGGCCGCCACCGCGATGCTGCTGGTGGCCTCGGTGGTGATGTTCCTGCTGCTGCCCAAGCCGTGGCGTCCGGTCGCGGTCATCGTCTGCTACGGCTTCGGCTGGCTTCCGTCGTACGCGCAGATGGGCTACCCCGGCTGCATGGAGCTGCCGTTCCTGATGGTCGCCGTCGCGTACTGGCAGCGGACCGGACGCGGGGGCCGGCTCGGGCGCGGCGGGGTGGCCCGCGCGGTCTGCCTCGGGATCGCCGTCTGCCTGCACCAACTGACCTGGTTCCTGGCCCCGTTCCTGGTCGTCGGCCTGTTCATGATCCGCCGCGGCGAGATGTCCGGCAGGGACGCCGCCACGGTGGTCGGCCGGTACGTCGCGATCGTGGTCGGCGTGGCCTTCGCCATCAACCTGCCGTTCATCGTCCAGGACCCGTCGGCCTGGCTGCGCGGGGTGCTCACTCCGCTGTTCCAGAAGGCCATCCCCAGCGGCCAGGGCCTGGTGGGCATCTCGTACTACTTCCGCAGCGGCAGCGGCGATCTGCACCTGTACAGCGACGCGGGTCTGCTGCTCGGCCTGGCGATGCTGATACTGCTGATCGTCTTCCCGCGCCGGCTCGGTCTGGCCGTCACCATCATGCCGTGGCTGGTCTTCTACCTGTCCACGCGCTCGCAGGAGGACTACTTCGACCTGACCGTGCCGCTGTGGGTACTGGCCGCGGCCACGGTCAGCGCAGCCGACTTCGACCAGGCCTGGCATCCGCGCCGGTGGCTACTGCGGACCCGCAGCCGCCGGGCGCTGCTGGTGCCGGTGCTGCTGGCACCGGCCATGCTCTGCCTGGTCGCGGCGGTGCAGGCGCCCACTCCCGTCACCATGCGGATCACCTCGGTGTCCGGTTCCGGCGGGACCGGGCCGCTGGCGCTCACCGGCCTGGTCGGGCAGATCGACGTCGACGTCACCAACACCACCGGCGGCGCGCTGCAGCCGCACTTCGCCACCAGCACCGGGGCGAACATCTCCGACTACTGGCTGCTTCTGCGCGGCCCGGCCCAACTCGCCCCGCACACCACGGCGGACTACGTGCTGGCCGCACCGCCCGGTGGGGTCTGGGGGCCCGGCGTCCTCGGCAAGTTCCTGCTGCGCGTGGTGACGCCCAACCCGATGAGCCTGACGACCCAGCTGATCGGCATCGGCCCCAACGACGCCCAGATCGCCACCGCGAAGGCCGCGCAGGCGGCCCAGGCGGCCAGGGCGGCGCAGGTCGCCAACGCCGAACAGGCCGTCAGGGCAGCAGCCCGGGCGTCCGAAGCCCGGAAGCCGCACAGGGGGTAGCCGCAGGCTCAGCCGCAGCCGGGGGCGGCCGTGCCACCGTTGTTCATCGCGACCAGGGTGCAGAGGGTGGCGTCGGCGACCTTCCAGGTGCCCGTCTCCAGCACCGCCTTGCCCGCGGCGCCGGGGAGGGCCGGGGTCCCGCTCTCGCAGAGGTTGAAGGTGACGTCGGCCGTGGTGGCGCTGGTGAAGGTCACCGTCAGCACCGTCACAGTGGCCTTGGCGGCCAGCGGGTTGCCGTTGAACCCGGCGATCACCGGCTGCAGCATCGCGCCGTTCTGCAACAGCCCGACCTTGGTGTCACCGGGGGTCGCCGGGTCGAAGAACTTCGCGTAGTCGGTGGCCACCGCGGCTCCGGCCGAGGCGGTGTCGCTCGGCCCGCTGCCGCTCACCGTCGGAGTGCCCGACGTCCCGCAGGCCTGCCCCGAGGAGGCAGACGGGGCCGTCGACGCGGACGGGGCCGTCGACGCGGATTCGCTCGCGGACGGCACACCCCCGCTCGACGTGGCCGACGCGGCGGTGCTGCCGCCACCGCTGCTGCTGCAGGCCGTCGCCAGCAGCAGCACGAGCGCCGCGCACGCCGCCCCCGGCACCACTCTCCGAACGCCTGCGGAACCACCATCGACCATGGAACCCTCACCACCCGATTCGGCATCCCACCTGACTGCCCGTCAGCTCCCCCCACGATAGCGGCTCCGCTCCGCGCTGTGGACCTGCTGTCACGCTCAAGCGCACAATCGACGCCCGTCCAAGGATCAGCAACGAACCTCACCAATGCCGCTCGGCGATGGCGGCCAGGGCCCTCGTCGCGCTACCGCTACTACTGCTGGAAGGTCCAGAATTCCTGCACATCATCAGCGCTGTCGCCCAGCACGATCGGCTTCGGGCCAAGGCTCCTGTCCTCGACGACGCTGCGGCCGAGGTAGGAATCCGATCCGGCGAGGCTCACGGTGTACACGCTGTGCGCGACGTCGTTCTCGTCGTAGTCCTCGTCGTAGTCCTCGACCTGGTTGTCGTACTCATCGTCCTCCGCATCCACTGGCGCAATGACCCAGACGGCGTTGGGGGTGTTTGGGTCAGCGGACTTCGCCACGACCTGGGGCTTCCCGAAGTAGGACGGGCCATCGCTGTCGTCATCGGCGTAGCCGGGGACCATGGCCAGGTAGTTGCCCGTGAGCGCGTCCTGGATCTGGTACCCGCCATCGACCTCGGTGAAGTTCCAGGTGGTGCGGGTCTGGGTCACGTAGAAGTAGCCGAACACGAGGCCGTCGCCCCTCCCCACCCCGACCGTGTTGCCGCCGTTGGCGAGGGTGACCGGCTTCGTAAGGTCTGCCATGTGATGTCCTTCCGTGGCGCGCGGCTCGGTGATCAATGTCGCGATGCACTCGAACGTTCCCAGGGGAGCCAACACCCCTACAAGCACACGAATTTAGACACCGCCCTGGAATTTCGGCCGGATCAGCAAAGCCTGCGCCTGCGTCCTGATGCGGCAACAGGGACCCGGGGGGACCGGAGCCTGTTGGCGCCGGGGCGGGTCAGCGGAGTCTGAGGACTGTGCCGACGGCCAGGTTGTCGGGGTGGGGGCCGATGGCGGTGCGGTTGAGCCGGTACAGGGCGCGCCAGCCGTGAGGGAGCGCGAAGCGGGTGGCGATGGCCGCGAGGGTGTCGCCGGGGCGGACGGTGTAGAGGGTCGGCGCGGGAGCGGGGCCACCGGGCGTCGGCTGCGGCCCCGTCGGTGCGGACGGAGGTGTTGAGGCGCTCGGCGTGGAGGTCGGAGTGGGCGTGGGCCGGAGGATTGGCGTCAGCGTGGGCCGGGGTGTGGGCATGGGCGTCGGCCGACGCGTGGGCGCGGGCGTCGGGTGGGCCGTAGACGTCGGCGTCGGCGTGGGGTGGGGCGTCAGCGTGGGCGCGGGCGTCGGGTGGGCCGTAGACGTCGGCGTCGGCGACGGCGACGGCGTCGGCGTCGGGTGGGGCGACGGCGTCGGGTGGGGCTTGGGCGTTGGCGACGGCGTGGGGTGGTGGGTGGGGAGGAGGCCGAGGTCGTGGGCGCAGCTGGGCCAGGCTCGCCAGCCCTGCCAGCGGAGGATGCGTTCGGCGGTGGCGATCTGCTGGGCCTTGGTGGCCAGGTCGGGGCGTCGGGCGTAGCGGGTGCCACCCGCCTCGCGCCAGGTCTCGACGGAGATCTGGACGCCACCGTAGTAGCCGTTGCCGGTGTGGATGTGCCAGTTGCCGCTGCTCTCGCAGGCCGCGAGGGCGTCCCACACCGCAACCGCCACGCGCCCCGGCGCCGCGCCCGCGCTCGTCGCGCCCGACGTGGTCAGCAGCGCCACGACGGCGGTGGCCATCGTCGCCACCGACGCGGCCGTCATCACGATCCTCGTTGGTATGCCCACGGCGAATGACGCTATGTCGTATCAGCACACAAACAGCTGATCTGACAGTGCGGCACACCGCGCAGTCACCTGGACAGCCGTACGGCCCGCACCACCACACCGTGGTGCGGGCCATGCCGCGAGAGCTGCCCGAGGGCGGTGGAACGGACGGGTCGTCAGCCGACGGTCAGGACCTGACCCGGGAAGATCAGGTTCGGGTTGGACCCCACGGTGCCGGTGTTGGCGGCGTACAGCTTCTGCCAGGTGGTGCCCTTGGCCGCGGCGATCGCGCTCAGGGTGTCGCCGGACTTCACGGTGTAGCTCGCGCCGGAGGCGGTCCGCGGGCTCTGGGTCGGCGCGGCGGCGGCCGGGGTGCCGGATGCGGCAGCCGAGGAGGCGGTGTCGTTGCTGGTCTGCTGCGGGGCGGCGGACGCGGAACCGCTGTCGCCACTGCCCTGCTGCGTGCTCGCGGCGGAGCCGGAGGCGGCGGCACTGGAGCTGGACGAGCTGGAGCTGCCGGACGAGGTGTCCACGGCGGCCGGGGCGCCACCCTGGCTCAGGCCGGCCTGCGGGCCGCAGACGGGCCAGGCACCGGGACCCTGGGAAGCCAGGACCTTCTCGGCCACGGCGATCTGCTGGGCCTCGGAGGCCTGGCCGGCGCTGGACGCGTACTGGGTGCCGCCGTACGCGGCCCAGGTCGACGGCGAGAACTGCAGGCCACCGGAGTAGCCGTTGCCCGTGTTGATGCTCCAGTTGCCCGTGCTCTCGCACTGAGCGACCGCGTCCCAGGTGGAGACGCTGGCGGCGGAGGCGGTGGTGGCGGTGACCAGACCGGCCACGGGGGCGGCGACGCAGACACCGGCAAGAACGACGGCACGGAGCCGGGTCTTCTTCGAGCCACCCTCGGTGGTGGCGGTGCGGGCAGCGTCGGTCTCGCGGCGGAAGATCATCAAGTCCCTCTCGACAACCCCGGACCGGTCGACGGGCGGCGCGTTGCCGCGCATCTGCCCCGTCGTCACGGTTCACAGGACGGGCGGCCTCACGGGGGCGAGGCCTGACCGTCCCGGCGCCTGCCACTCGCCACCGACCTGTCGTGCGGCGGCGGGTGCGTCTCCGTGGATGACCACGGAGTCGCACAGAGGCGGGCGGACCCGGGTGGTGCTCGTTGCACCGGGGACTGAACGTAGGCAAGTCCAGTGCCGCATTCAACTAAATGTGCGTTCCAGCAGGTCAATCCGCGGTTACCAGCAGTACAGGTCGAGGATTCGAAGGTCATCCCTGGCATTTTGTCCGATTTATCCATGATTGAGAGAGGTCGTGGTGGCTTGTGCCACACACAGGACCGGGTGAGCTGTCCCACATCGTCGACGGAACGTCACTGGTGACGGCCTCACGGTGAGATCCGGAGCCCGGCTTTCCCTACTTCGCCCCGGTCAACCGTGACCCGGACCACACCCGGTCCGTTTGTCATCACGGCTGGGGCAGCACCGCCCCACGCCTCCGCGATCCAAGGAGTCTTCGTGCCGCGCTTGATCGACGTCAGCGACGAGGTCCGTGCCGAGATCGGCGACGACGAGGCCGACCGCCTGCTCTCCGGAATGACAGCCCCCGACCGGTACGACTGCACGTCCTGCCGTGCGCCGGGCGACGTCGCCCTCGAACCGACCGCGACCGTGCTGTTCATCGGCGAGGAAACGGCGGTGCTCGCCTTCGCCCATGCCCGCTGCATCCCCTCCCAGGTCGTTCCGGTCGCCGAGGAGCAGCTGCTCGGCGCGGTCCGCAGCATCGGGCAGGCAGGCGGTGTGGAGCCGGCCGGCGCCATCGGGCAGGCGGGCGCCGACACCCACGCCGTCCAGGTCCAGCCCCGGCCGGAGCCGCAGCCCGAGCCACACCAGCCCCAGCAGCCCCAGCAGTCGGCCGAGGGGGACGCGACGCCGCCCGCCGTGCTCGGCGTCACCTGCGGGCTCGTGCTGAGCCAGACGGGCCCGTTCGCCGGCGTCCCGCGTGCCGCGCTGGTGGTCGAGCCGACCGGCCCGGTCGGCCGGCCGGGGAGTGAGGGCGGGCAGGACCACTTCGCCGCTCTGCTGCTGGACCACGGCTTCGCCCAGGTCCGGGACGTCGAGCAGGCCCCGGCCGAGCTGCCCGGCTGGTCCGTGCTGATGGCGATGGGACAGTTGCACGCGATCCTGCAGCCCGCCCAGGTCGGCGGCACCGTCGCCTGGTGGCAGGCGCACCAGCCGCTGCAGGTCACCGAGGCGTGGCGGTCCGCGGCGAGCCAGCAGGGGCAGGTGCTGATGTACGCGGCCCCGGCCGGCAGTGTGGGCCGTCAGCCCCGGGAGGACCTGCTGCGGTACGCGATGGACGGAGCGGCCCGGCGCGGCCTGCTGTTCGGCGCGGTGCTGCCGCTGGCCGGCACCTGAGGCCCGACGCGACGGGGAGCATGGGTCCGGCGAGTACGGGGAGACCCCGCATCCGGCGGGGCGGCCGGTCGTTGGCCATGGTGTGCAGACCTTCGACGCCTTCCCGCCGCCCCGCCGGGCTCCCGGCTATCCGCCGACCTCCCCGGTGCCGTCCCCCCGCGCCTTCGAGAGGGAGCTGCCCACCGAGACTCCCATCTACGACGTGCTCTACTCCGAGTTCCGCCGGCTCTTCCGCGCACTCCCCGGAGACCGCTCGGGCGAGGAGGAGCTGCGGTTCACCGGGTTCGGCCACACCGGCAGCCCGGTCGGCTACGCCGCGCCCGGGGTGTTCACCCCGTGGGAGCGGATCTCCCCCTACCCGCAGGACTCCGTCGGCTACGACACCGCGGGCCACAGCGCGGGCCGGCACCGCAGCTACCTCTCGCTGCCCCCCGGCCGAGGCTGACCCCGCCCCCCTGGGCTGACCCCGGCCGCGGCGGACCTGCCAGAGCCGACGCCGGCCGCAGCCGCAGGAACGGCCGACAACACCGCGGCGACGGCAGCGCCGCGGCGGCAGCAGACCCCGGGCGCGCGGCTCCGCTCGCCGCGCCCCGGGCGTAGGCCCGTACTACTTCTTGCGCCCGCGCTTCTCGCGGACCCGCACGCTGATCGAGATCGGGGTCCCGACGAAGCCGAACTCCTCGCGCAGCCGGCGCTCGACGAAGCGGCGGTAGCCCGCCTCGATGAAGCCGGACGCGAACAGCACGAAGCGCGGCGGCTTCGCACCGGCCTGGGTGCCGAACAGGATGCGGGGCTGTTTGCCACCTCGCACCGGGTGCGGGTGCGAGGCCACCAGTTCGCCCAGGAAGGCGTTGAGCCTGGCGGTGGGGATGCGGGTCTCCCAGCCCTCCAGTGCGGTCTCGATCGCCGGGACCAGCTTCTCCATGTGGCGGCCGGTCAGCGCGGAGACGTTGACCCGGGGCGCCCACTGGACCTGCACCAGGTCCTGCTCGATCTCCCGCTCCAGGTAGTAGCGGCGCTCCTCGTCGAGCTTGTCCCACTTGTTGTAGGCGACGACGACGGCGCGGCCGGACTCCACCGCCATGGAGATGATCCGGGTGTCCTGCTCGGCCAGGGTGTCGCTGGCGTCGATCAGGATCACCGCCACCTCGGCCTTCTCCAGCGCGGCGGCGGTGCGCAGCGAGGCGTAGAAGTCCGCGCCCGCGGTCTGGTGGACGCGGCGGCGGATGCCGGCCGTGTCGATGAACTTCCAGGTCTTGCCGCCGAGCTGGATCAGCTCGTCGACCGGGTCGCGGGTGGTGCCGGCCAGCTCGTTGACGACGACCCGGTCCTCCTTGGCCACCTTGTTCAGCAGGCTGGACTTGCCGACGTTGGGGCGCCCGATCAGCGCGACCCGGCGCGGGCCGCCGACGATGTCGCCGGCGAAGGTCTGCGGCGGGGCCGGCGGGAGCTTGTCCAGCACCGCGTCCAGCAGGTCGCCGGAGCCGCGGCCGTGCAGTGCGGACACCGGGTGGGGCTCGCCCATGCCCAGCGACCAGAGCATCGCCGCGTCGGCCTCGGCGGACTGCCCGTCCACCTTGTTGGCGCAGAGCACCACCGGCTTGCCGGACCGGCGGATCAGCCTGACCAGCGCCTCGTCGGTGTCGGTCGCGCCGACCGTGGCGTCGACCACGAAGAGCACCGCGTCGGAGTTCTCGATGCCCAGCTCGGCCTGCGCGGCGACCATGGCGTCCAGGCCGAAGACGTCGATCTCCCAGCCACCGGTGTCGACCAGCCGGAACCGGCGCCCGTTCCAGGTGGCCTCGTACTGGACCCGGTCGCGGGTTACGCCGGGGCGGTCCTCGACGACCGCCTCGCGGCGGCCGATGATCCGGTTCACCAGGGTCGACTTGCCGACGTTCGGGCGGCCGACGACGGCGAGGACCGGCAGCGGCCCCTCGTCCTCCAGGCTGCCGATGTCCTCCGAGTCGAAGCCCTCCTCGGCGGCCAGCGCCATGAACTCGGCGTAGTCCGCGGGGTCGATCCCGCCAGTGCCTTCGGTCGCGGCGCTGCCTGCCGTCGCGGCGGTCCCGCCGACGTTCTCACTGCTCATCTGCCCGTGCCAACTCTCGTTCGTCGCTGCCCGGTCAGGGCGCAAAGCGTCAGTACTGCTCACTACATGCACTACATGCTGAAGGGGTGTTACCGCGCTATCGACTCACCGGCACGGCGGCGCGCTGCCGCACCAGGCCGATGATGTGGTCGATGACCTCGTCCGGGCTCATCTCGCTGGTGTCGACCTCGACCGCGTCGTCGGCCTTGCGCAGCGGCGCGGTGGCCCGGCCGGAGTCGGCGGCGTCCCGGCGCTCGATGTCGGCCATGATCGCGGCGACCTCGGCCGGGTCCTGCAGGCCGAGCTGCGCGGCGCGGCGCGCGGCCCGGGTGTCGACCGAGGCGGTCAGGAACACCTTGAGATCGGCGGCGGGGAAGACCACGGTCCCCATGTCCCGGCCTTCGGCCACGATCCCGCGCGGCGCGGCGTGCGCCGACCCGCGCTGCAGCTCCACCAGCCGGGTGCGCACCTCGGCGACGGCGGAGACGGCGGAGACGGCCGCGGTGACCTCCGGGCCCCGGATCGGCCCGGACACGTCCTGCCCGTCCACGGTGATCGTCGGTCCGCTCGCGTCGGTGCCGGACAGGATGACCGGCTTGGCGGACGCGTTGGCCACCGCCTCCGGGTCGTCCACGTCGACGCCGTTCTGGAGCAGCCAGTACGTCATCGCCCGGTACATGGCGCCGGTGTCCAGGAAGCTCAGGCCCAGGCGGGAGGCGATCTCACGGGAGACGGTGGACTTACCGGTGCCGGCGGGACCGTCGAGGACGACGATCACCGGGGCATCCGAGCGGTCGGCGGTTTCCACGGTGGAAGGTCCTTCTCTGTCGGTCTTTCGGGCGGCGGATCCGGCTGCTTCGCGGCATGGGGCGACGCGAGGCGAACGGAGGTCACCCTCAAGGTTACCGGTCGGAGCGGACCCTCCAGCCCCGCTCCTGCAGCGCGGAGGTCAGCGGACCGGCCGCCGGGGGGGCGACCATCAGCTGGACCAGGCCGGCCTGCTGCCCGGTGGAGTGCTCGATCAGCACGTCCTCGATGTTGACCCCGGCCCGTCCGGCCTCGGCGAACAGCCGCGCCAGCTCGCCCGGCTGGTCGCCGATGAGCACCGCGACGGTCTCGTAGCGGGTCGGCGGGGCGCCGTGCTTGCCCGGGATCCGGGCCCGTCCGGCGTTGCCCCGGCGCAGCACGTCCTCGACGGCGACCGCCCCGGCGCCGCGCTTGGCCTCGTCCTCGGCCTGCAGGGCGCGCAGTCCGGAGACCGCGCCGCCGAGGTCGGCCGCGAGCTCCTCCAGTACGTCCGCGACCATGCCGGCGTTGGCGCTGAGGATCTCCACCCACATCCGCGGATTGGATCCGGCGATCCGGGTGGTGTCGCGGATGCCGGGTCCGGCCAGGCGTACCGCGTTCTCCTCGGCGTGTTCGAGCCGGGCCGCGACCAGGCTGGCCAGCACCTGCGGGGTGTGCGAGACCAGGGCGACGGCGCGGTCGTGCGCGGCGGCGTCCATGACCACCGGGACGGCCCCGCACAGGGCGACCAGTTCCAGGGCGGCGTTGAGGGTGTCGGTGTCGGTGTCGGGGGTGGGTGTCAGCACCCAGGTCCGGCCCTCGAAGAGGTCGGCCCGCGCCGCCAGCGGGCCGTTGCGCTCGGCGCCGGCCATCGGGTGGCTGCCGATGTAGTGGACGGTGTCCAGGCCCAGCTCGGCGATGTCCCGCCGCGGGCCCGCCTTGACGCTGGCCACGTCGGTGTAGTGGCGGGCCAGGCCCTCGCGCTGGGCGGCGGCCAACACCGGGGCGATCAGGGCCGGCGGCACGGCGAGGACGGCGAGGTCGACCGGGCCCTCGGGATCGTCGAGGGTTCCCGCACCCAGCGAGGCCGCGGTCCTGGCGGCGTCGGGATCGGCGTCGCGCAGGTGCACCGCTATGCCGCGGGCGCTCAGCGCGAGCGCGGCGGAGGTGCCGATCAGTCCGGTGCCGATGACGGCGGCGGTGCGCATGGCGGGTTGTCCGTCCTCTGGTGCCCGGCCTTGACCGGCTGGGCCGTTGCGGTGAGCACCTGTCGCCAGGACCCTGCTGCGCCGGACCCGGACAGTGCCGGCTCTCATGATCCCGCATCGGCCCGGCGGCGGGGGTACGCCCGGCGCAACGGATCGGGAGATCGCCTGGCGGAGGTCTCGTGATGCACGGGAGATCCGCCGATCGGGCCGGGGCGCAGACCGACCCGATCAGCGAGCCGGTACGGCACCCCCCGCGAAGCACCGTACCGACCCTTCCGGCCGGGTCACCCTAGTCCGCCTGCCCGCCATTCGGAATTCTTCGTCCAGCGACCGAGACGCGGAGCTGCCGTCGGCCGTCCCGGCCCGCCCACTGGGTCAGCGCGATGCACCCCACCACCAGCGTCGCGGTCAGCAGGGCCAGCGGTGGCAGCGACTCCCGCAGCAGCAGCACCGACCAGAGCAGGGTCAGCAGCGGCTGCGCGAGCTGCAGCTGGCTGGCCCTGGGCACGCCGACCGCCGCCATCCCCCGGTACCAGAGCACGAACCCGCCGAACTGGGAGACCGCCGCCAGGTAGAGCAGTCCGGACACCGACCGTGCGGTCAGGTGCACCGGCTCCAGGGCCAGCGCCGGGACCGAGACCAGCAGGGTGACCGGCAGCGCGGCGACCACGCCCCAGGCGATCACCTGCCAGCCCGGCATCCGGCGGGCCAGCCGTCCCCCTTCCGCGTATCCGGCCGCGCACACCAGCAGCGCGCCGACCAGGAACAGATCGCCCAGGCCCGGACGGCCGCCGCTCTGCGCCACCGCGAACCCGGCCACCGCGGCCGCACCGACGCCGGCCGCGCACCAGAACACCCCGGTCAGCTGGGTCCGGCCACGGGCCGCCGCGACCACGGCGGTGGCCAGCGGCAGCAGGCCGACGACCACGGCGGAGTGCGCCGTGGTCGAGATCCGCAGGGCCAGCGTGGTCAGCAGCGGGAAGCCGACCACGCAGCCGAGCGCCACCACGGCCAGCGCCGGCCAGTGCTGCCGCGCGGGCACCGGGACCCGGGCCCGAATCAGGCAGACGCCGGCCGCCAGCGCCGCCAGCACGCCGCGCAGGCCGGTCACCGTCCACGGGCCGAAGCCGTCGCCGCCGCTCAGGGCCCAGGCGGTGGCCGGGAAGCTGAGCGAGAAGCAGAGCACGCCGAGCCCGGCGAGCAGAGTGCCACTGCTTCCCGATATCGACCTCGGGGAGATAGCGCTACCATGTATTCTCATGAATGAGCGTAGCAGTGTCGCCACCCTCGCCGACTCGCTGCGGCGGGAACTGCAGCGCTACACGGACGGCCAGATGCTGCCGCCGAGCCGGACGCTGATGGAGCGGTACCGGGTCAGCCCCGGCACGGTCTCCCGTGCGGTAGCGGTGCTGGCCGCCGAGGGTCTGGTGGTCTCCCGTCCCGGCGCGGGCGTGTTCCGTGCGCCGCGCGCCCATCCGCGCGCCGGGGCGGTGGGCGACCTGTCCTGGCAGCAGGTGGCGCTGAGCGCCCAGGCGGACGCCCGTACCGTCGACGCCTCCGGGGTGCTGGCGACCCTGTCCGTGCCGCCCGCCGAGGTGATCGACCTCAACGGCGGCTATCTGCACCCCTCGCTGCAGCCCGAACGCGCTCTCGCCGCCGCACTGGCCCGGGCCGGTCGCCGGCCCGGGACCTGGAGCCGGCCCCCGGTCGAGGGACTGCCGGAGCTCAGGGCCTGGTTCGCCGCCGACATCAGCGGCCCGGCCGGGTCGCTGAGCGCGGCGGACGTGCTGGTCACGGCGGGCGGGCAGAGCGCGCTGAGCACCGCACTGCGCTCGCTGGCCCCGCCCGGGGCGCCGGTCCTGGTCGAGTCGCCGAGCTATCCCGGCACCCTGGCCATCGCCCGCGCGGCCGGACTGCGGCCGGTTCCGGTGCCGGTGGACGACTCCGGCGTCCGTACCGACCTGCTGGCGGACGCCTTCGCGGCCACCGGGGCCCGGGTCCTGGTGTGCCAGCCGCTGTTCCACAACCCGACCGGCGCGGTGCTCTCCCCGCGGCGCCGCGGCGAGGTGCTGCGGATCGCCCGCGAGGCGGGCGCCTTCGTGGTCGAGGACGACTTCGCCCGCAAGCTGGTGCACGCCGACGCGCCCCCGCTGCCACTGCCGCTGGCCGCCGACGACCCGGACGGCGTGGTGGTCCACGTCGGCTCGCTCACCAAGGCCACCTCGCCCAGCCTGCGCATCGGCGCGCTGACCGCGCGCGGCGCGGCGTACGAGCGGCTGCGCGCGCTGCACGCCGTGGACAGCTTCTTCGTCCCCCGCCCGCTGCAGGAGACCGCGCTGGAACTGGTCGCCGCGCCCAGCTGGCGCAGCCATCTGCGGCTGGTCGCACGGGAGTTGCGGGACCGCCGGCAGGCCGTCGCGGGCGAGCTGCTGCGCCGTGCCCCCGAGCTGCTCCCGCCCGCGATCCCGCTCGGCGGCTACCACCTGTGGCTGCGGCTGCCCGAGGGCACCGACGAGGCCGCCGTCGTCGCCGCCACCCACCGCGCGGGCGCGGCGGTCACCCCCGGCCGCGCCTACTTCCCGGCCGAACCCCCGGCCCCGTACCTGCGGATCAGCTACGCCGGCGCCGCCAACACCCAGCAGCTCACCGACGGCATCGGCCACCTCCTGGACGCACTTCGGCGCTGACCGGGAGGTGAATGCTCCCCGTCAGCCGTCCAGGCGGACCAGGTCACGGGGGGTCAGGTTCAGGCGGTCGCCGCCGTCCTCGGTGCAGACGGCGATGTCCTCGATCCGGGCGCCGAAGCGGCCCGGGAGGTAGATGCCCGGTTCGATGGAGAAGGCCATCCCGGGCTCCAGCGGACGGGCCGAGCCGGAGACGATGTAGGGCTCCTCGTGGGTCTCCAGGCCGATGCCGTGGCCGGTGCGGTGGATGAACCGGTCGCCGTAGCCGGCCTCGGTGATCAGGTCGCGGCCGACCGCGTCCAACTGCTCGGCGGTGATGCCCGGGCGGACCGACTCGCACTGCGCGGTCTGCGCCGCGAGCAGGATCCCGAACGCCCGCAGGTACTCGGCCGGGGCCTCGCCGACGCAGTAGTTGCGGGTGGAGTCGGAGCAGTAGCCGCTCGGCATGGTGCCGCCGATGTCCACCACCACCGGCTCCCCGGCGCCGATGACCCGGTCCGAGAGCTCGTGGTGCGGGCTCGCGCCGTTGGGGCCCGAGCCGACGATGACGAAGTCGACCGTCTCGTGGCCCGCCGCCAGGATCGCGTCCGCGATGTCCCTGCCCACCTCGCGCTCGGTGCGGCCGGGCCGCAGCCACTGCCCCACCGCCGCGTGCACGGCGTCGATCGCCGCCCCCGCCTCGCGCAGCGCGGCCACCTCGGCGGCGGACTTGCGCATCCGCAGCGCCCCGAGGACCTCCCCGGCCAGCGCCTGCTCCACCCCCGGCAGCGCCGCCCGGAAGGCGAGCACCTTCTCGGCCCACATGTGGTTGTCCACGCCGACCCGCCCCTCGGGGCCCACCGGCAGCCGCCCGGCGACCAGCGCGTAGGGGTCCTCGGTCTCGCGCCAGCCGACGATCTCCAGGCCGAGCCCGCCCACCGGCGAGGCCTCCGCGGCCGGCTGCTCCAGCAGCGGCACCACCAGGAACGGGTCACCGTTCGCCGGAGCGACCAGGCAGGTGAGCCGCTCCAGCGGCAGCGCCTGGTACCCGGTGAGGTAGCGCAGGTCGGGACCGGGCGAGATCAGCAGGGCGTCGAGTCCCGCCTCGGCCGCCGCCTTCTGGGCGCGGGCGATGCGGTCGGCAGGGTACAGCTGTGCGTCATGGGCCATGCGGCCAAGTCCATCACGCCGTCACCTGCGCTGCCAGACAGATGACCTGCGGGCGGCGATCAGGTACAAACGGAGCATGATTCTGCACCTGACGACGCTCGACGGCTGGCTGGCGTACCCCGACCGCCCCTACGCCACGGCCTCGCTGGCGTTGGAGGGCTTCATCCACTGTTCACCCGACCCCGACACCGAACCCGGCGACCAGAACACCGTGCTGGCCGTCGCCAACGAGCGCTTCACGCGCACCACCGGCCCGCTGATGGTGCTGCTCATCGACGAGGAGGCGCTGGACGCCCCGCTGCGCTGGGAGGCCGCCGCCCCTGCCCCGCCGCCCGGATCGCAGGCGGTGCTGTACCCGCATGTCTACGGCCCGATCAACCGCAGCGCGGTGGTCGGCATGCTGGAGGTCCAGCGCGACGGCACCGGCCACTGGGCCCGCCTCACCGCCTGGAGCTGACCGCCCGACCCGCCTGACCGATCGTCACCCCGCCTGCTCCGCAAGGACGCAGCGCGCGGGGTGGGTCCCGCCTGTCCGGACCCGTCCGCGCTCCCGGCGCGTTACCGCCGGTTCACCTGCTTCTTACCGACGGTGAGCCAAACGCCCCCTGTCGCGTTCGCCGACCCTGTGGAACTCTGATGCGCGTGCGACGGGGGGCGTCCTTGGGGCCTTCCCGGATCACGATCTACGCGCGTCATATCCGGCGCGCGTCAGTGTCCAGAGAAGGAGCAGGATGCGCAAGAGGAAGGTACTCGCGCTGGCACTGGCCGCCGGCCTGGGACTCGGCGGGGTCACCGCCGGCTCGGCCGCCGCGACGTCGCCGCAGCACGGCGGCGGCAGCCAGGGCAAGAAGTCCGGTTGTCAGCTCTCCGCAGGGGGACGCGATGTCAGCCACGTGATCTACCTGCAGTTCGACAATGTGCACCTGACCCGGGACAACCCCAACGTCCCCTCCGATCTTGAGCAGATGCCGAACCTGCTCAACTTCCTGAAGAGCAACGGCGTGGTGGACAGCAACCACCACACGCCGCTGATCGCCCACACCGGCAACGACATCCTGACCTCGCTGACCGGCCTCTACGGCAGCGACCACGGACAGCCGGTGGCCAACTCGTACCGGTACTACAACCCGGACGGCACCACCAACTCGGCGAGCAGCTTCGCCTACTGGACCGACGGCGTCGCCGACACCTCGGTGCCGACCCCGACCGACTCCTCATACACGATGGTCGGCCAGAACGGCAAGAACACCCCCGCGCCGTGGGCCGCCTACACCAGGGCCGGCTGTGACTTCGGGGCCGTCTCGGCGGCGAACACCATCCTGGAGAACACCACCGTCGACATCAACAAGGTGTTCGGCCCCAACTCCGCCCAGGCCGCCGAGGCCAAGGCCGACCCGACCAAGGCCCAGGCCGACTTCGTCGGCATCGGCGTGCACTGCGCCAAGGGCTCCAAGGTCTGCGCCAAGGGCGGCACCAGTGCGGACCTGCTGCCCGACGAGCCCGGCGGCTACAACGGCTACCAGGCGCTGTTCGGCGCCAAGTCGGTGGACCCGGCGATCGCCGCCAACGGTGTGGTCGACTCCACCGACGGCAACCAGATCACCGACTACAAGGGCAACCCGGGCTTCCCCGGCTTCGACTCGATGACGGCGAACAACTCGCTCGGTTACGTCGCCCAGATGCAGGAGTCCGGCGTCCCGGTCACCTACGCCTACATCTCCGACGCCCACGACCAGCACGGCGCCAACAGCGGTGCCTACGGTCCCGGCGAGGCCGGATACGTGGCGCAGCTCAAGTCCTACGACAACGCCTTCGGCAGCTTCTTCACCCGGCTCGGCAAGGACGGGATCAACTCGTCCAACACCCTGTTCGTGGTGACCTCCGACGAGAACGACCACTTCGTCGGCGGCGCGCCCACTCCGGCGAACTGCGACGGCGTCACCGTGCCGTGCAGCTACCAGCAGATCGGCGAGATCAACGCCAACGCCAACGGCCTGCTCGCCACGCAGCAGAACAACACCACACCGTTCAAGCTGCACGCGGACTCCGCGCCGAACTTCTACCTGACCGGGAACCCGACGCAGACCGCGCCCGCGACCCGGGGGCTGGAGCAGGCCTGGTCCAAGGTCACGGCGGTGAACCCGATCACCGGCAAAACCGACACGATCAACAACTACCTCGCCGACCAGACCGAGATGAACCTGCTGCACATGGTCAGCGGCGACCCCAAGCGCACGCCGACGTTCACCTCGTTCGCCGACCCGAACTACTACGTCTACGGCGCGGCGAACAACTGCAACTCCCCGTGCGTGGCACTGGGCCCCGGCTTCGCCTGGAACCACGGCGACTTCTCCAGTGACATCAACACGACCTGGCTCGGCCTGGTCGGACCGGGTGTCCGCAAGCTCGGCCAGACCGGCGCGGTGTGGTCCGACCACACCGACATCCGGCCCACCATGCTGGCGCTGCTGGGCCTGCGCGACGACTACCGCAGCGACGGTGTCGTGCTGACCCCGTTCCTCAAGCACGACGCGCTGACCGGCTCCCTCGCCGACCAGACGGACTCGTACCAGCGCCTGGCGGCCGCCTACAAGCAGCTCGACGCCGGCGTCGGCCAGTTCGCGCAGGCGACGCTGAAGCTGTCCAACGCGGGTGTCTCCTCCAGCAGCGCGGGCGACGCCACCTACACCGCCGACGAGGCGAAGCTCGTCAAGCTCGGCACCGCGCGTGACAAGCTCGCGGCGCAGATCTCGCAACTGCTCGACGCTGTCGCCTTCCACCACGGCTGCATCGACCGGCACCAGGCCGCGACGCTGACCCACCAGGCCGACGTCCTGATCAAGCAGGCCCAGCAGGCCGCTGCCGCGTGACGCCGCCTGACGCAGCACCCGCACGAGGCCGGCCGCACGCCGAGGCCGGCTGATCCGCAGAACCGTGGGAGGGGCCACCCGGCCCCTCCCACGCCGCGTTCCCGCCTACGGCTCGTTCCCCAGCGGCGCCTACGCGGCACGATCCACTCGCGGCACGGCGCGGACGCGGGCGGTGTCAGAGCCAGCCTCGGTCGCGTGCGGCCATGCCGGCCTGGAAGCGGGTGCCCGCGTCCAGCTCGCGCATCAGCGCCTGCAGCCGCCGCTGCGTGGTGCGGTAACTCCACCCCAGGGCGCGGGCGATGCCCTCGTCGGTCAGGCCCGAGGCCAGCAGGGCGAGCAACCGCCTGCCGTCCTCGCCGGGACCGTGACCCTCCGCCCCGGCCGCCCCGGCCGCCGTGGCCTGAACCGGTACGGCCCGCTCCCACTCGCCCTCGAACAGCGCGACCAGCGCGTCCAGCAGCGAGGACGGGTGGATCACGTACGCGGCCTCGACCACGTGCTCCTGCGCCCCGATCGGGATGACGGCCTGGCGGGCGTCGGCCAGGACCATCTTCATCGGCAGCTCGGGACGCACCCGGGCCTGCTCCCCCTCCCCGCAGCTCACCAGGATGTCGCTCTCCAGCCGCCCCGGCCAGGCCACCGCCGCGCGGTCGTAGATGATCCGGTAGCCGATGCCCTCACGCAGCCGGCGCCGGGTACGGCCCAGATTGGCGCCCGGGTCCTCCAGGTAGGGCGGCCGGTCGAAGCCCCGGATCTGCTCGCGGGCACCCTCCTGGAGCTGGTTCACCCGGTGGCCGATGGTCTCGCGGCCGGTGAGCACCTCGACGGAGTGGGCGGGGTGGGTGTACCGGGAGGCCTCGCGGTAGGTCTCCATCAGCCCGTGCACCGCCGACCTGGTCTGCCGCAGCACCTCCTCCTGATGGCCGATCAACGAGCCGATGGCCACGTCCGGGGCGGCGGCCAGGAAGCGGGCCGGGCGACCGCCGGTCCGGCTGGCCATGCCGTCCCGCGCCAGCCGCGCCAGCGAGCGGCCCACCTGACCGGGCGCCAGACCGCAGGAGAGCCCCAACTCGGCGGCGCTCGCGTACGGATGGCCGACCAGCGCCGCGTACACGGCACCGTCCGGCCCAGGCAGTCCGACTGCCTCGAACATGGCCGTCCTCCCCACTGGCGTGGTTGCGCCACTTGGCGATTACCCGTCAGGCGATCATCTTGTGCCTCGCCGTCCCCACCTGCCAAGTTGCTCCCACGCGGCTGCCGGAATCACACCCCTGAACGAACTCCGGTGTCGTGGCTGCGGTTTGACGCCGCAGGTCATATGCGCGAACGCGACCCCGTCCGCGCAGAAAGGAAGCCCATGACCCGGCACATACCGGGCGGAGCCACCCGCGCTCTCGCTCTGCTCACCGCCGTCGGCGCGCTCATCGGCGCCGCCACCGGTCCCGCCACGGCCCTACCTGCCGCGACCTCCAGCACGGCGACCGCCAACACCGCCGCCGCCAACACCGCGGCCTCCGCCGCCCAGGCCGCGCCGCCGGTGTCCCCCGCAGCGCCCAAGGGCCACCCGGCCCTCGGGGCCGGCTGGACCCCGACCCCGGCCACGGGCGCGGCACGGAAGGCCGGACAGGTCGTCCCCGGACAGGTGCTGCTGCAACTCGCGCCGCAGACCACCCTCGCCACCACCAGGACCAGCACCGGTACCGCCGCGCCCACCTCCAGTGCTCCGCTGAACGCCGCGCTCGCCGGGCTGCGTGCGACCGCTCTGCACCCGCTGGCCGGCGGACTCCTGATCGCCGACGTCGGCACCGAGGACCCGGCCGCCGCCGCGGCCCGGCTGGCCTCGGTCCCCGGTGTGCTCCGCGCCGAGCCGAACCGCTATGTCGGCGGCATGAGCAGCGGCTACACCCCGCTGCCGGCCGCCGCCGTCAGGGCCGGGAAAGCCGCCACGACCGCCGGCAGGGCCGCAGGCACGGCGCCCTCGCCGGCGCCCTCGCTCCCGACCAACTACGGCCTCACCTCCTCCCTCGAAAGCTGGCTCAACGCCGGCGGGGTCGACGCCGTCGGCGCGTACTCCGACCTGACCGGCCGCTACGGCCAGCTCCCCGGCACCGGCGAGATCATCACCAATGTCTCGATCGGCGACCTCACCGACCAGTCCATGGCCGACGCGGGCGACCCCTACGTCCGGGCGAACGGCGCGACCACCGTGGTCAGCAACGGTCAGCGCTACCTCGACCTGCCCTCCATGCCGTTGATCCCCACCTTCACCGCCGACGCCTCCGGTGTGCTGAACCCGACCGGCTCCACCGAGGACCAGGACGCCTCCGACGGGGAGATCCTGCTCGACTTCGGCGTCATGTCCCCGCTCCCGCACGACCGGCAGCGCCCCGGGGCCACCGGCAGCGGCGTCACCGACCTGCTCGGCATCGCCCCCGGCGCCTCCTACCGCCTGGTGGTACCCGCGCAGCCGACCATGGACCAGGTCGCCGTCGCGCTGCTGGCCGCCGCCAGGCAGACCCCGCGCCCCGACGTGATCAACGCCAGCCTCGGCTTCGGCACCGACACCACCGGCTTCGCCGGGCGCTACCTGGAGGACGACCCGACCCTGCAGGGCGTGATCGCCACCATCGTGCACCAGTACGGGATCACCGTCACCGTCGCCGCCAACGACGGCACCCGCCTCTACACCCCGGCGGCGGTCGGCCCGGACGGCGGCAGCACCCCGACCGACGTCACCCGCGACCCCGCCAGGGCCACCGGCATCAACGACGACGCGGCCTCGACCACGCCCAGCGAGGTCGTCGACAGCGGCGCCATCGCCGCCGGCGGCAGCACCACCGACGACACCCTGGCCACCGGACCCGCCGGGGCGGCCACCGTGGCCGAGACCCGGATCAGCGGATCGGGCGACTTCTCCTCCGGTTTCGGCAGCCGGATCGACCTCTCCGCGCCCAGCGACAACATCGTCGCCATGGCCCACAGCGGCGACACCGCACAGTCCGTCGGCGTCGGCCTGAGCGGCGGAACCTCCGCCGCCGCGCCCGAGATCGCCGCAGCGGCGGCCGTGGTCAAGCAGGCCGCCCGGCTGGCCGGGCGCACGCTCACCCCCGCGCAGATCCGGGATCTGCTGGAGCACACCGCGCGCAGGGTCGGCACCGCCCCGCAGATCGACCGCAGCCTGCAGGTCGGCCCGCAGGTGGACCTGACCGCCGCCGTGGAGTCCCTGCTCCCCGGGGCGAAGGGGCAGCGCCTCCCCCGGATCGACCGCCTCTCGGTGGCCCACCGGGTCAGCGTGAGCGGCCTCGGCGGCACCTTCGTCGAGTACACCGACCAGGGCGCCATCGATCTGTCCGGGCCCGTCGACGGCAACGGCCGTGCCACCGGCCAGGGCCTGGCCGGACCGGTCACCATCGCCGCCGACGTCTCCGGCGCCGGACGCGACGCCCGTTACCGGCTCACCGTCGGCAGTACGGTGTTCGACTCCGACACCCCCTCGATCCGGGTCACCCCGGCCCAGCTCCTCACCGCCGCAGGGCTTCCGCTGGTCTCCACCGCCCCGCGCACCGTCGGCTACAGCTTCAGCGTGCGGCAGCCGCGCGGCGGCAGCGTCTCCGTCACCCGCTCGCTCACCCTCAGCGCCAGCACCGGTACGGTCACCGAGGCCGCACCCCCCACCGTGGCCCCGGTCGTCCGGGACGGCCAGGACGTCACCGTCCACTACGACCTCGGCGACGTACGCGGCGTCAAGTCGCCCAAGCTGGTGCTCTCCACGGTCGGCCACTGGAACCCGGCCCTCGCCGCGCTGTTCAACCCGGCCTGGTCCACGGCGCTCACCGCGACCAGCGGCACCGTCACCATCCCGGCGAGCGCCTTCACCGGCGGCGGCCTCTACGGCGTCGGCGTCATCCAGAACGACGTCGTCCCGGCCAACCCGGTGTACGGCGAGTTCGCACCGCTCCGCGTCGACGGCTTCACCGCCGACCGCCGCCCCGACGCCCCCACCCTCGCCGCCGCCGGCCAGCCCTACGGCCACACCGTCACGGTCACCCGCGCCGCCCCGGCCTTCAGCCTCCGCTACGACGTCTCCCGCGTCCACGGCGTGCGCGGCGCGGTGCTGGAGATCTCCGCCCCGGCCCCGACCCTGTTCAACTCGCTCAACACCTTCACCGCCCAGAACGGCACCGCCCGCGACAACGACGGCTTCGACAGCGGCTCCGTCGTCTACCAGCCCCTGCCTCGCCGCGCCGGCAGCGTCCGGCTCGACGCGCTGGCGCTGGGACTGGCCTCCTCGGTCCAGTACAACGTCCGGGTACTGCCGGTCGGCGGCGACGGGAAGCCGGTCGGACAGGCCTCGCCGAGCTCGGCGCTGACCGTCGACGACGGCCAGATCCCCGGCTCGGGCAGCCTGCTCGGCTTCGCCGCCGCCGGCCATGACTCGGTGGCGGCCGTCACCGGCCTCCCCCACGGCTCCACCACCGGCGCGTCGGTCCGCCGCTACGACACCGCCACCGGCCGGTACGGCGCGGTGGTCACCAGCGACGCCACCGCCTCCGCCCAGTACGACGTCCTCGGCGTGGACACCACCGCCCACAGCGTCCTGCTCGCCCACTGGACGGGGGACCAGTCCAAGACCCTGGAGGTCTGGAACCTCAGCACCGGCACCGAGATCGGCGCTCCGGTCACCCTGACCGCGAGCCGGTACCTGCTGTTCGGCGGCCGGGTCGACCCGACCCGGCACCGCGCGGCGCTCCTGGTCTGGGCCCAGCCCGGCAACACCGACCAGCTGCTGCCGCTGGACATGGCGACCGGCGCGCTGGGCACCGCGATCCCGCTCGACCCGGCGGCCGGGCAGACCAGCGGCCGGTACTTCACCGGCCTCGACCTGGACGCCTCCACCGGCACGGTCCAGGTCGCCCACCTCGGCGGTGGCGGGTTCTGCTTCGGCTTCGGCGCCAAGCAGGTCCTGAACGTCGACCTGGGCTCCCGGGCGGTCACCGCCTCACCCGCCGGCGTCAGCTCCTGCGGCGTGCAGTTCGCCTCCAGCCAGAACGGCAGCTCCAGCTGGAGCCTCACCTACTCCGCCTTCAGCGTCAACTTCCCCGGCACGGCCGGTCTCTCGGGCTACGACGAGCGGACCCTCGCCGCAGCCGGAGGTTTCCGCCAGCGCCAGGAGAACCCGCTCGGTCTCGCCGTGGACGGCGTCCACCACCTGGCCGTGGTCGCCTACGGCACCCCGGTCGGCCGGGTCGTCTACGGCCAGCCGTTCGCCGAGATCACCGACAGCAACGCCATGAGCCAGCTCGACGTGGTCGACCTCACCACCGGGAAGGTCCTGCGGACCCTCTCCTCCTTCAACTTCGCCCCCGCCCTGACCGGACCGCTCAGCCGCACCGCCGACCGCACCATCCAACTCGACCCCACCACCCGCACCGGCTGGACCTACGCCCCCAACAGCGCCCAGATCCAGGCCTTCACCTACTGACCCACCACCAACCCACCACCCCCCGAAGGCCCCGACCGGCACCCGGACGCCGATGGTGAATCGGCGGGTGCGTGACGTCGGCCTGCCCAACCCCGTCGGGGTTGGGCAGGCCGACGGTGCGTCGGGGAGAGTTCTGCCCGGACGCCGACGCCGGCCTGTCCACCGTCGACGCGCACGGCAACGTCATCACCTGCGGGATGGAGTCCGGCCGCCTCCACTGGCACTACTGAGAAGTACGGCCGGCGGGTAGGCCGCCGCCCCTGCTGACCGTTACACATTTCCGGATTGTTCCTCTTCTGATTCTCGTCCGCAGCGCTACGGTGCCCAGCAGCCCGGTGACCGATCCGGGATCGAGCGAAGGGTGACCACCATGAAGCTCACGTTCATCGGCAGCACGAGCGACAGCGGGCAGTGCCCGAGCCTGTACGAGACCCCGACCGGCGACTTCGTCGTGCAGGGATACGAACTCACCGACCCCGAGGCCCTGGGGCAGCTGCGCGACGTGCTGCCCGGCGAGAAGTTCGTCGTCGTCCCGCGAGAACTGCTGACCCGCTTCGGCCCGAGGGCGTGACGTGGCCGAGCTGATCAGCCCAGACAAGATCAACGAGTTCTTCGACGGCGGGTTCGAGCGCTCCGCATGGCGGTTGGAGACGCAGCGCAGGTACGACTCGGACACCCACAGCAGGCCCTACCAGCGCTTCATCGCCGGCCAGGACCCCTCCAGAGATCCTGACGGCCCTTGGTACGCCACCATCCGCTCCCTGGTGGCCACAGGCCGGACGGTGGAACGCGTGCGCCTGGTCGACACCCCGCCCACCGTGGGCCAGCGATTCCTGCTCACCGGCAGCCCGTTCAACATCGCTGCAGGTGAGGACATCAGGTACCTGACCCGGGACCAGGCACAGTCGCTCGGCCTGCCGATGCGGGACTTCTGGCTGTTCGACGACGCGGTGATCGCCACGCTCCACTTCGACGAGGGCGGAGTCTGCTCGGGCATGGAGCTGGACCATGACCCTGCCCGGATCGTGGAAGGGTGTCGGATCCGGGACCTGGCCTGGCAACACGCCGTCCGGTACGAGGAGTTCAGGGTCGCGGTAACGTAATTGCTACGAGCAGGCGCAGCAGAGGACGGACTCCAACGTGTGGAGTGGCCGGCGGGACGCGCTGTTCCGTCTGAAGACGTTCGTGGCCGCCACGCTCGGCGACGCCGAGGAGTAGGACAGCACGGCACTGCGCCCGCCTCGGGATGATGCCGGGGCGGGCGCCAGCCGTGTCCGACTGCTCGCCGTGAAGCTCAGCGGGCGGACGGGTGGTCACATGTGGACGGCCACAGGGGCGCCGGCCTCCTGGGTGACTCGGCCGCGGCGGTAGAGGAGGGCGGTGAGGAGCAGGCCGACGGTGAAGAAGCCCGCGGACCACCAGTAGGCGGTGGAGTAGCTGTGCAGCTGTGCCTGCGCCAGCACGTCCGGGGTGGGCCGGCGGCCGGTCAGGTAGTTCGTGGCGGCGCTGGCGGCCAGGGTGTTGAGCAGTGCCGTGCCGATCGAGCCGCCGATCTGCTGCATGGTGTTGACCGCCGCCGAGGCGACCCCGGCGTCCTCCGGGGAGATCCGGTCGGTGGCCAGGCTCATCGCCGGGGGCATCACCAGGCCCAGGCCGAAGCCGGTGACCAACAGCGCGGGCAGCACGTCGGCGGCGTAGCCGCTGTGCAGGCCGAGCGCGGTCAGCCAGGTCATGCCGGCCGCGGCGAGGCCCATGCCCAGCGGCACCACCGGCTTGGGGCCCAGGCGGGGGATCAGCAGGGTGGTCGACAGCTGGGCGGTGACCATCAGCGCGCCGACCATCGGCAGGAACGCCAGGCCGGTGCTGACCGGCGAGTAGTGCAGCGAGGCCTGCAGGTAGTAGGTCAGGAACAGGAAGACTCCGAACATGCCCGCGCCGGAGATGGCCAGCGCCAGGAACGACGCCCCCCGGTTGCGGTCCAGCAGGACGCGCAGCGGCAGCAGCGGGTGCGCGGCGCGGGTCTGCCACCAGGCGAAGACCGCCAGCAGCAGGCCGCCGGCGACCAGGAACCCCCAGGTCTGCGGCGAGGACCAGTGGTGCGTCTCTGCGTTGGAGAAGCCGTAGACCAGGCCGAACAGTCCGGCGGAGACCAGCACGGTGCCGGGCAGGTCCAGCTTGGGACGGTTGGCCGGACGGCCGGCCGTGAGCAGCACCAGTCCGCCCGCGAAGGCGAGCACGGCGAAGCCCAGGTTCACGTACAGCGTCCAGCGCCAGCTGGCGTGCTCGGTGAGCAGTCCGCCGAGCAGCAGTCCGATGCCGCCGCCGGCACCGGCGATGGCGCCGTAGATGGCGAACGCCTTGGCCCGTTCCCTGGCCTCGGTGAACGTGGTGTTCAGCAGCGAGAGCGCAGCGGGTGCGAGCAGCGCGCCGAACAGGCCCTGCAGGGCGCGCCCGGTGACCAGGATCTCGAAGTTCCCCGCGGCCCCGCCCAGGGCGGAGGCGGCGGCGAAGCCGACCACGCCGACCAGGAACACCACCTTGCGGCCGATCAGGTCCGCCAGTCGGCCGCCGAGCAGCAGCAGGCTGCCGAAGGCGAGCGAGTAGGCGGTGACGATCCACTGCCGGTCCGCGTTGGAGAAGCCCAGGTCGCGCTGGGCCGATGGCAGGGCGATGTTCACGATGGTGGCGTCCAGGACGACCATCAGCTGGGCCAGGCCGATGACGGCCAGCACCCACCAGCGGCGCGCGTGGGCGTGGTCGGGACCGGGCGCGGTGTCGACCTGCGCGTCGACGGCGGTCTGGGTCATGGCTACTCCCCGAACGAAACGGTTTCGTACTCAATGACCCTACGACACCCCCTTAGCGAAACGCAAACGTTTCGATAAGGGGGTACGGCCCCGGCAGCCGGCAGGTCAGCTGTTCAGCAGCGCGGGCAGGACCACGGCGTCCAGGTAGCGGCTCAGGTAGTCGAAGTCCGCGAACCGGTCCTCCAGTACCTTCCGCGACACCACCGAGCCCAGCAGCATGTGCGCGAAGAACTCCCCGGCCGCCGCGTCCGCGCGTACCTCGCCGCGGGCGACGGCCCGGTCCAGCATCGTGATGAGCACCGCGCGCTCCGGCTCGATCAGCATCTCCCGCAGCGCGTCGCCGAGCTCCGAGTTCTGGTGCACGGCGTGACCGATGGCGCTCATGAACACGGTGTCGCGTTCCGCCGCCTCGGCCACCCTGCGGGCCAGCTCCCGCAGGTCGCCGCGCAGGCTGCCGGTGTCGATGTCCACCATCGACACCGCCTTGGTGTGCCGCATCGCCGCCGCGACCAGCTGCGGCTTCCCCTGCCACTGCCGGTAGAGGGTCGCCTTGCTGGAGCGGGAGCGGGCCGCGACGGCGTCCATGGTCATCGCCTCGTAGCCGACCTCGGTCACCAGCGCGATCACGGCCCGGTACAGCTCCGCCTCGCGCTCGGTGCTCAGGCGGGTGCGGCGCACCGTCGCGGTCATCCGGCCCCCGCCCCTACAGACCGACGGACTTCATCAGCTGGCCGACCTCGGGGTTGGTGAGGCGGCGCAGCCAGCCGGACTTCTGGTCGCCCAGCGCGATCGGGCCGAACTGCACCCGCACCAGCTTCTCGACCGGGAAGCCGACCTCGGCCATCAGCCGACGCACGATGTGCTTGCGGCCCTCGTGCAGGCTGACCTCGACCAGGTAGTTCTTGCCGACGTTCTGCACCACCTTGAAGCTGTCGGCCCGGGCCCAGCCGTCCTCCAGCTCGACGCCCTTGGCCAGCTGCTTGCCCAGGTCGCGCGGGATCGGGCCCTGGATCGCGGCCAGGTACGTCTTGGTGACGCCGTACTTGGGATGGGTCAGCCGGTGCGCCAGCTCGCCGTGGTTGGTGAGCAGGATGATGCCCTCGGTCTCGGTGTCCAGCCGGCCCACGTGGAACAGCCGGGTCTCCCGGTTGTTCACGTAGTCGCCCAGGCACTGGCGGCCGTCCGGGTCCTCCATCGTGGCGACCACGCCGACCGGCTTGTTCAGCGCGAAGAACAGGTACGACTGGGTGGCCACGGTCAGGCCGTCGACCTTGATCTCGTCGTTGGCGGGGTCGACCCGCTTGCCCTGCTCGCGCACCCGCTCGCCGTTGACCTCGACCCGGCCCTGGTCGATCAGCTCCTCGCAGGCGCGACGGCTGCCCATGCCGGCCCGCGCCAGCACCTTCTGCAGGCGCTCGCCCTCGGGCTCGCCGAAGGTCTTCGGCAGCTTCACGGCCGGCTTGTCGTGCCGGGCCCTGACCGCGTCCTCGACCTTCGCCTGCAGCTCGCGCGAGCGCACCGGCTTGGCCGGACCGCGCTTGGCGCCGGCCCCGCCGCCCAGACCGCCGGGGCGGATCTGGCCGACCGAACGGCCCCGGCCCGGCTCCTTGGCGCCGAACTCGGGACGGTCGTACTGACGCTCCTCGGGACGCGGGGTCTCCCGCTCCCAGCCGCTGCCACTGCGGCGCTGGGGGGCCGTCGGCCCGCCGCGCTGCCCACTGCGGCCGCCACCGGCGCCGCGCGGGGTGCCGCTCCCGCGACCGCTCCCGCCACTCCCCCCGCGGCTACCGCCGCCGCCACCGCTGTTGTTCCTGCCGTTACCACTGCTACCGCTACGCATCAAGAAGTCCGTTGTCGAGTCCGTCGTCGGGGCCGCGTCCCAGGGCGGGTGTCACTGCCTGTCACCTGCTCCCTGCGACCGCCTCGGCGATCGCGGAGCCTTCCTGCGAGTCCGCTTCCACGTCGTCGGCCTCAGGCAGGAAGGGGGCCAGCTCCGGCAGCTCATCCAGGCCGCGCAGCCCCATCCGTTCCAAAAATTGTTGCGTCGTCCGGTACAGGATCGCTCCCGTTTCCGGTTCGGACCCGGTCTCCTCGACCAGACCCCTCTGTACCAGGGTACGCATTACGCCGTCACAGTTCACACCACGGACGGCGGATACCCGGGAACGGGACACCGGCTGACGGTAGGCGATGACCGCCAGCGTCTCCAGCGCGGCCTGCGTGAGCCGGGCCTGCTGGCCGTCCAGGACGTACCGCTCGACCGCCGGGGCGCAGGCCGCGCGGCTGTAGAAACGCCAGCCGCCGGCCACGAAGCGCAGCTCGAAGCCCCGTCCCTGGGCGGTGTACTCGGCCGCCAGCTCCCGCAGCGCGGCCTCGACCGCGCGACGGGGACGCTCCAGCACGTCCGCGAGATGGGCGCTGGTGGCCGGCTCGTCGACGATCATCAGAATCGCCTCCAGAGCCGGCTTCAGCTCCAGTTCCGCAAGCGCGGACGGCTGCGCCGAGGCCCCGCCCGACGACGGCACGAAGGGCGGCGGCGCTGTGGGCGACGCCGAGAGCGGCCCCGGATCGGGCACCGGCAGCGGCGGCGGTGCCGGGGGCAGCGGCGGTGGCCCGGGAGCAGGCGGGCGCGGCAGCGGACTCGGCACCGGATCCGGCTCGGGCACGGGGCTCGGCAGCGGCTCCGGCACCGGGCTGGGACCGGGCTCGGGCACCGGACGCGGCAGCGGCTCCGGCACCGGGCTGGGGCCGGGCTCGGGGACAGGGCGCGGCTCGGGCACGGGCGCAGGTCGCGGCGACGGCGGAGCCGGTGACGGGGCGGGCGTCGGCTCCGGGGCAGGCGTCGGCTCTGGCTCTGGCACGGGTGGCGGCCCTGGTACGGGAGCCGGTCCCGGGGACGGCTCGCCGTCGCCACGGGGTGCGGCTCGCGCTTCGTCGGGAGGCTCGATCCACGTGTCAGGGGGCTCGGCCCAGGTGGTCTCCAGGTACTCGGCCGGTCGGGGGCGGCCGGGCATGCCGAGGCGACGGCGGACGGAGCGGGACGCGCCGCCGTCGGGGGTCTCGTCGTCGTGAGTGCTGCTGCTGCCGGTCATCCGTCCTCGCCCTCCGGTCCGTCTCCGTCCTGATCCCCCAGTGTCCGATCCTGCTGAGCCGGATCCCGCCGCGGCTGGTCCGACCGCGCGTCATCCCCCTGCGGCGGAGCGTTCTGCGGCGGGGCGTCGAACTCCTCGCTCACCTCGATCCGCGCCCCCTCCTCGCCGATCCACTGCACCAGCAGCTCCCCCAGCGCCTCCGGCTGGTCGAAGTGCAGCACCCGCTCCCGGTACAGCTCCAGCAGCGCCAGGAACCGGGCCACCACGGTCAGCACGTCCGGGGCGTCCTCGGTCAGCGTGCGGAAGCTGGCCGTGCCCAGGTGCCGCAGCCGCTCCAGCACCAGCGCCGCCTGCTCGCGCACGCTGACCAGCGGCGCGTGGATGTGGTCGACGTAGACCACCGGCTTCGGCCTGGGCACCATCGCCTTCGCCGCCAGCCGGGCGAAGCCCTCCGGGCCGATGCTGATCACGACCTCGGGCAGCAGCGCCGCGTGCTGCGGCTCCAGGCCGACGGTACGCGGGCGGCGCAGCTGCTCCGCCGCCCAGCGCTCCGCGAAGATCGCGGCGACCCGCTTGTACGCCCGGTACTGCAGCAGCCGGGCGAAGAGCAGGTCCCTGGCCTCCAGCAGGGCCAGGTCCTCCTCGTCCTCCAGCTCGGCGACCGGCAGCAGCCGGGCCGCCTTGAGGTCCAGCAGCGTGGCGGCGACCACCAGGAACTCGCTGGCCAGGTCGAGGTCCCAGTCCGGGCCCATCGCGCGGATGTGCGCGATGAACTCGTCGGTCACCCGCGACAGCGAGACCTCGGTGACGTCCAGCTTGTGCTTGGCGATCAGGCTGAGCAGCAGGTCGAACGGGCCCTCGAAGTTGTCCAGCCGCACCAGGAATCCGCCCGTGGGCTCGGGCTCGGGCTCAAGCTCCGGCTCGGGCTCCGGCCCGGACTCGGGCGCCGGCTGGGGTTCGGACCCGGCCTCAGGCCCCGGCACGGAGGCAGGGGCCTGCCCGGCCTGGGCCTCCGGTCCGGCCCGGGTCGCCGGTGCTTCCGTGTCGGCGGGTTCCGAAGTGGTCGTCATCAGGGTCCATCGTGCTGGTCAGCGGTGGTTCGATGCCCCGCACACTACGCCGACACGCCGACAGCGACACCCCGCCGGGACCCCGGTCGGCCCACGCCGCACCCGCCCGCGCCGGGTCCGCACCCGCCCACGCCGGGTCCGCCCCGGCCCGCGTCTGCCGGGCGCTCAGCGCCCGCGCAGCCGCCGTACCAGGATGCTGGCCTCGCCGCGCTGCTCCAGGTCGGCCAGGACCACCGCGACCGCCTCACGCACTATCCGGCCGCGGTCGACCGCCAGGCCGTGCTCACCGCGCAGCACCAGCCGCGCGTGCTCCAGGTCGATGAGCTCCTCGGCCGAGACGTAGACCGTGATCTTCTCCTCGTGCCGCTCCCGGCCGGTGGGCCGGGAACGGGTGCCACCGCGCGGCTTGCGCCGGGCCGGGCCCTCCCCGGCCGGGGCCGGGCTGCCGTTGTGCTGGCCGGCCGGCTGCCGCTGCTGCGGCGCGGACGGTGCCTGCGGCTGGGCCTGAGCCGGGGCACCGGCCCCTGCGCCCGCCGCGGTGTGCTCGCCGATGGCGTCCGCGGACTTGCCGTCGCGGGCCTGCTCCGGGCTCTCCCGGGGCTCACGGTTCTCGCGGGGTGCGGGCGTGAGCGACATCCCCCCGGTGGTCCGGAACAGTTCGTCCGCTCCCGGCAGGCTCACTCGACGGGGCACCTGGCGAGCACCTCCCTGGCGAGCTGGCGATAGGCGGCGGCGCCGACCGAGTTGGAGGCGTAGGTGGTGATCGGCTCGCCGGCCACGGTGGTCTCCGGGAAGCGCACCGTACGGCCGATGACGGTGTGGAACACGTGCTCGCCGAAGGCCTCGACCACCCGGGCCAGCACCTCGCGGCTGTGCACCGTGCGCGAGTCGTACATGGTGGCCAGGATCCCGTCCAGGCGCAGCTCGGGGTTGAGCCGCTCGCAGACCTTCTCGATGGTCTCGGTGAGCAGGGCCACCCCGCGCAGCGCGAAGAACTCGCACTCCAGCGGCACGATCACGCTGTTCGCCGCGGTCAGCGCGTTGACCGTGAGCAGGCCCAGCGACGGCTGGCAGTCGATGATGACGTAGTCGTAGTCGGGCAGCAGCGGCTTGAGCGCCCGCGCCAGCGCGGACTCCCGGGCCACCTCGCTGACCAGCTGCACCTCGGCGGCCGACAGGTCGATGTTGGAGGGCAGCAGGTCCATGCCGGGGACGGCGGTCTTCAGCAGCACCTCGTCGGCCGTCAGGCCCCGCTCCATGAGCAGGTTGTAGACCGTGAGGTCGAGCTCCATCGGGTTGACGCCCAGGCCGACCGAGAGCGCGCCCTGCGGGTCGAAGTCGACCAGCAGCACCCTGCGGCCGTACTCGGCCAGCGCCGCGCCGAGGTTGATGGTCGAGGTGGTCTTGCCGACCCCGCCCTTCTGGTTGCACATCGCCACGATCTTCGCCGGGCCGTGCTCGGTCAGCGGCGAGGGGATCGGGAAGTACGGCAGCGGACGGCCGGTGGGACCGACCCGCTCGCGGCGCTGCCTGGCCGCGTCCGGGGCGAGCGTGGCCGCGTACTCCGGGTCGGGCTCGTACTCGGCGTCGGGGTCGTAGAACTGACCGTCCGGCAGCTCGGCGTAGGCGAGGCCGGGTTCGACCGCCGCCTCGCGGACCGGCTCCGCGTTGCGGGCGCCGGCGTCGAAGCGCTCCGTCGCGCCCAGGTACTGGTGGGTCTCGTACTCGGCGCCGTACTGCTGGCGCGCGTCAAAGGTGCGCACCTCCGCCGCGTTCTCACCGGAGTGACCGGCGACGTCCTGCACCAGTCCTGGCTGACCACCCCCGGGAGCAAATGTCGACTCATTCACAAGTCGTCTTACCTCCTTGGCGACCGCCGTTGACACGGACTCTGGATGGGGCTCTGGGGCTGTGCCCCCTCCGCTGGGCGGCATGTGCCGTGCCGCAGCCTAGCAACGACACAGTAGCGCCAACCACCACACCGGCGATGCATGAACCAACATGTCGATATGACTAGATCATCACCGGCTCACCGAGCGTACGCCCCTACAACGCCTCAAAGCCAAGCGGCAGCTGACGGAACAGCTCTTCCGACCACCGTCATCACCCGCATGCGAGGGTGATGTCACACCTGCTCGTGTTGACGATGTGTCGACATGGAGAAGGGCGGGGCGCCACGGTACAAACCGTGACACCCCGCCCGTTCAGCGGACCCGACCCGTCGGTCAGGCGAGCACGTCGTCCAGGTCGACCGAGTCCAGACCGTGCGCCTCGGCGACGGAGGCGTAGGTCAGCTGACCCTCGTGCGCGTTGAGGCCCTTGGCCAGCGCCGCGTCACGGCTGCAGGCCTCCTTCCAACCGCGGTTGGCCAGCTCGACGATGTACGGCATCGTCGCGTTGGTCAGCGCGTAGGTGGAGGTGTTGGGCACCGCGCCCGGCATGTTGGCCACGCAGTAGAAGACCGAGTTGTGGACCGGGAAGGTCGGGTCGGCGTGCGTGGTCGGCTTGGAGTCCTCGAAGCAGCCGCCCTGGTCGATGGCGATGTCGACGAGCACGGAGCCCGCCTTCATGCGCGAGACCAGCTCGTTGGTGACCAGCTTGGGGGCCTTGGCGCCGGGGATCAGCACCGCGCCGATGACCAGGTCGGCCTCGAGCACGGCCTTCTCCAGTTCGAAGGCGTTGGAGGCGATGGCCTTGATCTTCGTGCCGAAGATCCGGTCGGCCTCGCGCAGCTTGTTGATGTCGCGGTCCAGCAGGGTCACCTCGTAGCCCATGCCGATGGCGATGGTGGCCGCGTGCCAGCCGGAGACGCCGCCGCCGATGACCACGCACTTGGCGGGGTGGGTACCGGGGACGCCACCGGGCAGCGTGCCGCGGCCGCCGGCCGGGCGCATCAGGTGGTACGAGCCGACCTGCGGCGCGAGCCGGCCGGCCACCTCGGACATCGGGGCGAGCAGCGGCAGCGCGCCGTTGGCGAGCTGCACGGTCTCGTAGGCGATGGCGGTGGTGCCGGACGCGAGCAGCGCGTCGGTGCACTCGCGGGAGGCCGCGAGGTGCAGGTAGGTGAACAGGGTCTGGCCCTTGCGGAGGCGGTGGTACTCCTCCGCGATGGGCTCCTTGACCTTGAGCAGGAGGTCGGCGGTCGCCCAGACCTCGTCAGCGGTGTCGAGGATGGTGGCGCCTGCCGAGACGTACTCCTCGTTGGGGATGGAGGAGCCGACGCCGGCGTTGTTCTCGACGAAGACCTGGTGCCCGTTGCGGACCAGCTCGTGCACGCCGGCGGGCGTGATGGCCACGCGGTACTCGTGGTTCTTGACCTCGCGGGGGATGCCGACCTTCACGGCTAAACACGTCCCTTGCACATGGGGGGCCCGCTGACGGATACGCCGACGGGTGAACAGACGGGTGACCGCGTGCCAGGAACGGCTTTGTCGCGGCACTTACGAGTGTAATGAAGCCGCAGCGATGCGCCAGCCTTCCAATGTGACCAATTCTCTGAGAACGATTGGCAGTTTCGTAGGCTTGCAAGCCCTTGACACTCAGGAACCGAGTCGAAACTGCCAAATCACTCACATGATCCCTAACCAGGAGAAATCGGGCGCTCTTCCCGGTTCTTTACGTCCCCTCCGTACGCCTCCGCACCGTCCGCTTCGGGACCACGCGCCCCAGGACCGCGCGCCTCGGGACCGTGCGCCTCGGGACCGTGCGCCTCGGGACCGTGCGCTTCGGGACGCCGCTGCACCGGCGGCTGCGCCAGCAGCAGCGCCTGCTCGCGGTGCACCCGCGCACCGGCCGGGTCCCCGGCCCGCTCCAGCACCTCGGCCATCCGCAGCAGCACCAGTTCGGGCCACCGCCCCCCGGCCTGCCGGGCCCAGCCCAGCGCCTCGCGCTGGGTCTGCAGCGCCTGCTCGGCCCGCCCGCCGAGCTCCAGCACCCGGGCCGCGCCCAGCGCCGCTCCCACCGCGCCGCCCTCGTCGCCCAGCCGCCGGTGCAGCGCCACCGCCGCCCGGTAGTCGCGCAGCGCGTCGTTCAGCTTCCCCTGCGCCGTGCGGGCCGAGGCGAGCCGCCCCAGCAGCCGCAGCTCGTCGCGCTGCTCACCGCGCTTGCGCCGCAGCGCCAGCGCCCTGCCGTACCAGTCGGTGGCCCGCACCAGGTCTCCGGAGGCCCGGTAGGCACCGGCCACCGCCTCCAGGATCCGGCCGACCGCGATCTGGTCGTCCGCGGCCCGGGCCGGTCCCAGCGCCGAGCGGTAGCGTGCCAGCGCCCGCTCGTGCTCGGCCGCGGCGGCGTGCAGATCGCCCAGGTTCACCAGGGCGGCCGCCTGCTGGCGCGGCTTCCCGGCCCGCAGGGACAGTTCCAGGATCAGCGAGTGGCCCTCGAACAGCTCCACCGCGACGGCGTCCGCCCTGCCCGCCCAGAGCGGCAGCGCCCGAACCAGCGTGGTGACCAGCCGCATCGCCAGACCGTCCAGCCGCCCGTCGCCGACCGCGACCCGCGCCGCAGCGCGGAGCACGGGCAGCTCCTGGTCCAGCCACTGCCAGGCCTCGGCGGCGGTGCCGAAGCGCAGCGGGCCCGGCAGCGGTTCCGGCGCCGGCGCGCCGGGCGCCAGCAGCTGGACGCAGGCGGTGAGCAGCCGGGTGAGCCGCTCCAGCAGCCGGGCCCTGGCCAGCTCGGTCTCGCCCGGACGGTCGGCGGCCAGCAGTTCGGCCAGCGGCGGCCGCAGGCAGCCGGGCAGCCGGTAGCGGCCCCCCGGTTCGTCGGCCAGCAGTTGCTGCTCGGCCAGGGTGGCCAGGTGCACGGCGGCGGCGTCCACCGGGCAGCCCAGCAGCGCCGAGGCGGTCCGGGGCTCGGTGACTCCCCCGGGTGCGAGCAGCAGCAACCGCAGCAGCCGGGCGGCCTGCGCTGGCAGACCGCCGTGCACCACGTCGAAGGCCCGCCGCAGCGGCTCCGGGCCGCCCGGTTCGGCCGCACCGGGACGCTTGCTCAGCCGCACCTGCGGCACGGTGGTCACCGCCGGTACGGTCTGCGCGATCACCCGCAGTCCGTCGGTGACCGAGGCCCGGGGCCTGGCCCGCATCCAGCCGCCGATCAGCCGCAGCGCGGTCGGCTGGCAGGCGAGCGCCTCCGCCAGGGCCCGCGCGGCCACCGGGTCGCAGACGATCCGGGTGTCCCCCGCCAGCCCGGCCAGCAGCGAGGTGGCGGCGGCGAGGTCGAGGCCGCCGATCACGCACGGGCGCGCGTCCGCGAGTCCGGTGAGCGGACCCGCCGTCACCGCCACCAGCAGGCAGCCGGGCGCCTCCGGCAGCAGCGCCCGCACCTGGTCCGCGCTGCTCACGTCGTCCAGTACCAGCAGCACCCGGCGCGACACGAGCGCTGCCCGCAGGGCGACGCAGTCCGGATCCGCCGCCGGGTCGGCGCGGGGGTCGGCAGCGGGATCCACGCCGGGACGGCCGGAAGCGGTGGAAGCGACGGCCGGGCTCCCGGGCGAACCGTCGCCGCGGCCGGCAGCGGGGTGGGTGGCGGGGTCCATGCCGGGACGGCCGGAAGCGGCGGAGGCGACGGCCGGGCTTCCGGGCGAACCGTCGGTACGGCCGACGGCGGGGTTGATGGCGGACCCGGCGGCGGGATCCACGCCGGGCCGGGCCGGGCCGGAACGCTGGTCGGGGTGACGGTCGGGCTGCTGGGGCGCGTCCGGGCCGGCGCGCAGCGGGCGGGTCGCGGACGGCAGACCCAGCGCGGCGAGCAGCTGCCGGGCCGCGCGGTGGGCCGGCACCGGTGCGCCCTCCGCCTCGGCCATCCGCACGAAGAAGCAGCCGTCCGGGTACTCCGGCGCGATGCCGCGGGCGAAGCGCACCGCGAGGGCGGTGCGGCCCGACCCCGGCCGGCCCGCGACCAGCAGCACCCGGCTGGGCCCGGCGGCGTCGCCGAGCGCGGGACGGACCACCTCGTCGCGCAGTTGGGCGAGCTCGGCCTGCCGCCCGGTGAAGCAGGGCGGGTCCTGGGGCAGCTGGGCCCCCTGCTGACGTGCCGTCTGTGCAGCCACGACCGCAGCGTAGTTCACCGGGGCGGCCGGGCTCCGTACCTCGGCGGGGTCCGTCCGCCGCTCACTCGAACGGGCGCGCGGGCCAGGGTGCGTCGGCAGGCCGCAGGCCGTCCAGGCCCGCCGTGCCGAAGACCCCGCCGTCCAGCGCCGCCTTCGCCGCCAGCACCGACGACACCAGCGCGCCGTTGTGCAGCGAGCCGGTCAGCACCAGGCGCACCAGTTCGTCCAGGTCCACCCGGTCGACCTGCAGGTCCAGCTCCTCGTGCTCGGCCTCGAAGCGCTCCCCGTCGGCCTCGGCCAGGCCCTGTGCCACGAACACCCGGATCGCCTCGGAGGAGCCGCCGGGCGTGGGGTAGAGGTCCACCAGCACCCGCCAGTGCTCCGCCTTGGCGTGGGCCTCCTCGTAGAGCTCGCGCTGCGCGGCGTGCAGCGGGTTCTCCCCCGGCACGTCCAGCAGGCCGGCCGGCAGCTCCCAGAGCCGCTGGCGCACCGGGTGCCGGTACTGCCGCACCAGCAGCGCCCGGCGCTGCTCGTCCAGCGCGAGCACCCCCACCGCGCCGGGGTGCTGCTGGTAGTCCCGCGCGGTGGCGACGCCGTCGGGCATCACCACATCATCCGTGCGGATGTCCCAGATCTTCCCCGCGAACGCCGTCCGCGAGGCCGTGACCGGCCACTCCTCCGCGACATCGACAATCGTCTGTGCCATCCCTGACCTCCACACGTTCGGGCAAACGGGAACAACAACAGGGGCGCGGGGAACTGCGCTGCCAACCATGCACCTCCGTAGAGGGTTGGCAGCGCGCGCAGTTGATCGAGCAGAGCCCCGCGCCCCTTGGGCGGTCAGTGGCTACTCGCCGTTCTGACGCTTCACTGCTGCCGCAATGAGCCCTGCAAACAGCGGGTGCGGACGCGTCGGGCGGGACTTCAGCTCCGGGTGGGCCTGGGTGGCCACCAGGTACGGGTGGACCTCGCGCGGGTACTCGACGTACTCGACCAGGTCACCCTTGGGGGAGAGCCCGGAGAACACCAGCCCGGTCTTCTCCAGCTCGCTGCGGTACGAGTTGTTGACCTCGTAGCGGTGCCGGTGCCGCTCGTCCACGTACTGCTCGCCGCCGTACACCTCGCGGACGATCGAGCCCTCGGCGAGCTTCGCCGGGTACAGGCCAAGACGCATCGTGCCGCCCAGGTCGCCCTTGCCGTCCACGATCTCCAGCTGCTCGGCCATGGTGGAGATCACCGGGTGGGCCGCCGCCGGGTCGAACTCGGTGGAGTTGGCCTCCGGCAGCCCCGCCAGGTTCCGCGCCGCCTCGATGACCACGCACTGCAGGCCCAGGCACAGCCCCAGCAGCGGGATCTTCTTCTCCCGGCCGTAGGTGATGGCCGCGACCTTGCCGTCCACACCCCGGTCGCCGAAGCCGCCCGGGATGCAGATCGCGTCGACGTCGCCGAGCTGCTCCTCGGCGCCGGCCGGGGTCTTGCAGTCGTCCGAGGTGACCCACTTGATCTCGACCTTGGCACGGTTGGCGAACCCGCCGGCCCGCAGCGCCTCGGTCACCGACAGGTAGGCGTCCGGCAGGTCGATGTACTTGCCGACCAGCGCGACCTTGACGGTGTGCTCGGGCTCGTGGACCCGGCGCAGCAGGTCGTCCCAGACGGTCCAGTCCACGTCGCGGAAGGCCAGGTCGAGGCGGCGCACCACGTAGGCGTCCAGGCCCTCGGAGTGGAGCACCTTGGGGATGTCGTAGATCGACTTGGCGTCGATCGCCGCGACCACGGCCTCCTCGTCGACGTCGCACATCAGGCTGATCTTGCGCTTGATGGACTGCGGCACCTCGCGGTCCGCGCGCAGCACGATCGCGTCCGGCTGGATGCCGATGTTGCGCAGCGCGGCGACCGAGTGCTGGGTGGGCTTGGTCTTCAGCTCGCCGGACGGGCCGATGTAGGGCAGCAGCGAGACATGGACGAAGAAGACGTTGTCCCGGCCGACCTCGTGCCGCACCTGGCGGATCGCCTCCAGGAACGGCAGCGACTCGATGTCACCGACGGTGCCCCCCACCTCGGTGATCACCACGTCGACGTCGTCGGAGGCCATCCGGCGGATCCGGGACTTGATCTCGTTGGTGATGTGCGGGATGACCTGGACGGTGTCGCCCAGGTACTCGCCGCGGCGCTCCTTGGCGATGACCGTCGAGTACACCTGGCCGGTGGTCACGTTCGCCGAACCGTGCAGGTTGGTGTCCAGGAACCGCTCGTAGTGACCGATGTCCAGGTCCGTCTCGGCGCCGTCGTCGGTCACGAAGACCTCGCCGTGCTGGAACGGGTTCATGGTGCCGGGGTCGACGTTGAGGTACGGGTCGAGCTTCTGCATGGTGACCCGAAGTCCGCGCGCCTTCAGCAGGGCCCCCAGGCTGGAGGCGGTCAGCCCCTTGCCGAGCGAGGAGGCGACGCCCCCGGTGACGAAGAGGTGCTTGGTCGTCGTACTGCTCCGGTGGGTGCTGCCACTGTGACGATCAGAGGCGTGGGGCTGTGCCAAGAGGGGGCTCCCGTGGTTGCGTTTTCGAGTCGTCTTCAACGTCGGTGGCGGCCGGACCCGTCCCCCCGCAGTCGGGTCGGGGGTGGGTTGGCGGCGGTGCCTAGCACCAGTCCACGGGGTACCAGGGTATCAGCGACCCGACCCGCGCGTCCCCGCTCACCCGTCCGGCGGCGCGCCGCGATCAGGCTGTTCACGTCCACCGGCGTCGGCGTCGTATCCTGCACGGACGCGTTCCTCACCAGGAACCACACCGACGTCACCGCGGGCGCGCCCCCTGACGGACCGACCCCGACGGATCCGCGGCCGCCCCCCGGGCACCCGTTCCCGGACCATCCCCCCGGACCCGAAACCCCGCGAAACCCCCCAGCCCCTCCGTACTCCCCGCACCGGCGCTGCCGTGTCCCTTGCGAACTGGAGATCCACGTGGCCGCCCGCATCGAGGACTACGCACTCATCGGCGACATGCAGACCGCCGCCCTGGTCAGCAGGGACGGGGCGATCGACTGGCTGTGCCTGCCCCGGTTCGACTCCCCGGCGGTCTTCGCCGGGCTGCTCGGCAACGACGAGCACGGCTTCTGGCGGATCGGCCCGGCCGAACCGCTGGGGGCCGGTCAGGGCGCCGCCGCCAAGGGCCTGCCTGACTTCGTCGAATCGGGTGAGATCCGGATACTGCCGCCCACCGCCGCGGCCCCGGCCGCCCCGGCCACCCGGCGCCGCTACCGCGGCGACTCGCTGGTGCTGGAGCAGGAGTGGGAGACCTCCCGCGGCACGGTCCGGGTGATCGACTTCATGCCGCCGCGCGGGCTGCCCGAGCGCGGCGCGGTCCCGCAGATCATCCGCATCGTCGAGGGCGTCAGCGGGCGGGTCCGGATGCGGTCCGCGCTGCGGATGCGCTTCTCCTACGGACGCGTGGTGCCCTGGGTGCACAAGGTCGAGGTCGGCGACACCATCCGCACTGCCGCCGTCGCCGGGCCCGACTCGGTCTGGCTCGACGGCGAGGCCGAGACCTACGGCCGCAACCTCACCACGTACGCCGACTTCACCGTCGCGGCCGGCCAGCGCATCGCCTTCGCGCTCACCTGGCAGCCCTCGCACCTGGGCCCGCCGGACCAGCCGGACGCCGAGGAGGCACTGGCCACCACCGAGGAGTTCTGGCAGGACTGGGCCTCCCAGTGCACCTACCAGGGCCCCTACCGGGAGGCCGTGGTCCGTTCGCTGATCACCCTCAAAGCCCTCACCTACGCCCCCACCGGCGGCATCGTGGCCGCCCCCACCACCTCGCTGCCCGAGGACGTCGGCGGCGTGCGCAACTGGGACTACCGCTTCACCTGGCTGCGCGACGCGGCGATCACCCTCTCCTCGCTGCTGCGCACCGGCTACCGCGACGAGGCCCGCGCCTGGCGCGAGTGGCTGCTCCGCGCAGTGGCCGGCGACCCGGAGAACCTGCAGATCATGTACGGGATCGCGGGCGAGCGGGAGCTGACCGAGGCCACCCTGGACTGGCTCCCCGGCTACGAGGGCTCCACCCCGGTCCGGATCGGCAACGGCGCCGCCGACCAGCTCCAGCTGGACGTCTACGGCGAGGTGGTCGAGGCGCTGCACCTGGCCCACATGACCGGACTGGCCCGCAACGACCACGCCCACCTGCTGCAGCTGCGCCTGATCAGCTACCTGGAGCAGCACTGGCGCGAGCCCGACGAGGGCATCTGGGAGGTGCGCGGCCCGCGCCGGCACTTCGTGCACTCCAAGGTGATGGCCTGGGTCGCGGTGGACCGCACCATCCGCATGATCGAGGAGACCCCGCACGAGGGCCCGCTGGAGCGCTGGCGCGAGCTGCGCGACGCGATCCACGAGGACGTCTGCCAGAACGGCTACGACCAGGAACGCAACACCTTCACCCAGTCCTACGGCTCCAAGGAGCTGGACGCCGCGCTGCTGCTGATCCCCCAGGTGGGTTTCCTGCCGCCGGACGACAAGCGGGTGATCGGCACCATCGAGGCCATCCAGCGCGAGCTGCTGACCCCCGACGGCTTCGTGCTCCGCTACCCCACCAGCGGGCTTGAGGAGGGCGTGGACGGGCTGCCCGGCGACGAGGGCGCGTTCCTGGCCTGCTCGTTCTGGCTGGCCGACGACCTGGCGATGATCGGCCGGGTGTCCGAGGCCCGGGACCTGTTCGAGCGGCTGCTGGCGATCCGCAACGACGTCGGCCTGCTCGCGGAGGAGTGGGACCCGCGGCTGCAGCGCCAGGTCGGCAACTTCCCGCAGGCCTTCAGCCACGTCCCGCTGATCGACACCGCCCTGCGGCTGAACGCCTGCGGCGGGCTGCCGGAGATGTAGCGCCCCCGGGCGGGCCGCCCGGCCCGGTGCGGCCCCGCGCCGGCGGGCGTCGGCCCGGGGACCTCAGCCGGTGGAGGTGAGTTCGTCGTAGACGCTGAGCACCAGCGCGACGGTGGCCGCCTCGTCCGGCCAGGTCGCGGCCTGGACCGGGCCCGCCAGGGCGAGTTCGGCGCGGCGCGGGGCGTCCGCGAGCAGCGCGGAGACCGCGGCGGCCAGCGCCGTCGGGTCCGACGGCGGGACCAGCACCGCGGCGTCGCCCACGAGTTCGGGCAGGCCGCCGACCGAGGTCGCCACCAGCGGCACCCCGGCCCGCAACGCCTCCTGGGCGACCAGGGACCGGGCCTCCCAGCGCGAGGGGATCACCACCAGGTCGGCGGCGTCCAGGAGTTCGGGGATGTCGGAGCGATGGCCCAGCAGCCGCGCCCGCAGCTTCTCGGACTTGATCCGGGAGCGCAGCGCCTTGTGCTCCGGACCCTCACCCGCGATCAGCAGCAGCGGTTCCTCTCCGCCGCGCCAGCCGGAGGCCGCGTCCAGCAGCAGGTGGAAGTTCTTCTGCGGGACCAGCCGGCCCACGGCCAGCACGATCGGGCGGTCGTGCCGCTCCTTCGGGCCGAGCAGGGCCCGCCGGGTCCGCTCGCGGTCGGCTCCCGGGGCCGGTTCGGGCAGCGGCGGGGCCGCCACCGGGCCGAGCCTGGCGTCCGCCGCGCCCAGGTCGCGGGCCCGGCTGACCAGGTCCGAGGAGGCGCCGAGCAGCAGGTCCGCCGCGCGCGCCACCCGGCGTTCCATCAGCCGCAGCAGCCGCCGCTCCACCCCGGTCGCCAGGTTGGCGTGGTGCGAGGTCACCACCAGCGGGGTGCCGGCCCGCGCGGTGCGCAGCGCCAGATCGGACAGCAGCGCGGCCCGCAGCCCGTGCGCGTGCACCAGCGAGGCGCGGGCGAAGGCCCGGCGCAGCTCGCCGACCGCCGCCGCGTCGGTGCGCGGTCCCGGGGAGGGGGTGATCTCGACCGGGTGGAAGCGGGCGCCGGTCGCCGAGAAGCCGTACAGCTGGTCCGTCTCGGCCGGACCGCAGACGGTGACCTCCAGGCCGTGCGCGGTCAGCCCCTGGGCCAGCGAGCGGACGTGCGTGCCGATGCCGCCCGAGCTGCCGGCCAGCACCAGGACGGCGTGCAGCTGGCCGGTGGGGGCCGTCGCGGCGGCGGCGCTGTGCTCCACGGTCTGCGTCGTCTCCCTCTCGATCCGCCCCGGGCGGTCCGGGCGGCTCCACGATGCCAGCTCAGGCGGGGTCTTGGACAGTCGGCCCGGTGCGGGTCCGGAACCGGCTGTCCCCGGCTCACCCGTTCGGAGGAACGCCGTGGGTACGGGCGGCGGCCAGCAGTTCCTCGGCGTGGGCGCGGCCCAGCTCGGAGTCCTCCAGCCCGGCCAGCATCCGGGACAGCTCGCGGACCCGTTCGGCGTCGTTGAGCGTGGTGACGCCGCTGCGGGTGACCGTGCCGTCGACGGTCTTCTCCACCACCAGGTGCCGGTCCGCGAACGCGGCCACCTGCGGCAGGTGGGTGACCACCACGACCTGCGAGGTACGGGCCAGCCGGGCCAGCCGGCGGCCGACCTCGACCGCCGCCTTGCCGCCGACGCCGGCGTCGACCTCGTCGAACAGGTAGGTGGGGACCGGGTCCACACCCGCGAACACCACCTCCACCGCCAGCATCACCCGCGACAGCTCGCCACCGGACGCGCCCTTGGCGATCGGACGCGGCGGCGCGCCCGGGTGCGGGGCCAGCAGCACCTCGACCTCGTCCGCGCCGTAGGGGCCGAACTCGGGGGTGGCGGTGATGCCGAAGCTGACCCGCGCGTGCGGCATGGCCAGCTCGGTCAGCTCGGCGGTGACGGCCTCGGCGAACTTCTCCGCGGCGTCGTAGCGCGCGGCGGTGAGCTGGGCGGCCAGCGCGGACACCGCTTCCGTCAGCGACTCCTGCTCCGATTCGAGAGCACTGATCCGGTCGTCGTCCCCGTCCAGCTCCAGCAGCCGTACCGAGGCGGTCTCCGCCCAGGCCAGCACCTGCGCGAGGCCGCCGTCCGCGCTCCCGGCAGCGCCGGCAGCGCTGTTTGCATACTTGCGGACCAGGTGCGCCAGCACCGCGCGGCGCTCCTCGACGGCCGCGAGCCGGGCCGGGTCGGCGTCCAGGTCGTCCGCGTAGCCGGCCAGGTCCTGGGCGATGTCGGAGAGCAGGTAGCCCACCTCGCCGAGCCGGTCCGCGAGCGCGGCCAGCCGGGGGTCGTGGCCGCGCACGGACTCCAGCGCGCGCCGCGACTGCGCCAGCAGCGTCCCGGCGTCCACCGCGTCCGGCTCGGACGGCTCGCCGGCCAGTGCGGCGTGCGCCTGGGTGGCGGCGGAGGACAGCGCGTCGGCGTGCCCCAGCCGCTCGGACTCGGCGGCCAGCTGCACGTCCTCGTCGGCGAGCGGCTCGGCCGCGGCGACCTCGTCCAGGCCGAAGCGCAGCAGGTCGGCCTCCTGCGCCCGTTCCCTGGCCCGGGTGGTCAGCTCGTCCAGCAGCGCGCTGACCTCGCGCAGCCGGCGGTAGGCGGTCTGGTACTCGCCCAGCGGCACCGACACGGTGTCCCCGGCGTAGCGGTCCAGGGCGCCGCGCTGGCGGGCCGGCTGCAGCAGCCGCTGCTGGTCGGTCTGCCCGTGTACGGCGATCAGGTCCTCGCCCAGCGTCGCCAGCAGGCTCACCGGGACCGAACGGCCGCCGACGTGCGCCCGCGACCGGCCCTCGGCCGAGACGGTGCGGCTGATCAGCAGCGTGCCCTCGTCCAGCTCGGCGCCCGCCTCGATGGCCCGCAGCGCGGCCGGGGAGTCCGCGGCGAGCGCCACCCGGCCCTCCACCACCGCCCGCTCGGCGCCGTTGCGGACCAGGCCGGGATCGGCCCGGCCGCCGCACAGCAGACCCAGGCTGGTCACCACCATGGTCTTGCCCGCGCCGGTCTCGCCGGTCACGACGGTGAAGCCCGGGGACAGCTCGACGACGGCGTCCTCGATCACTCCCAGGGCGCGTATCCGCATCTCCTCCAGGCGGGGGCGCGGCGTACTGTCGAGCCCAGTGCTGTCGACCTGCACCTGGTCCTCTCGGTGAGTGCTCACTGGCCCCTCTGGGGAGAATTCCGGGGAGCTGAGGGCTCCCGCCTGTCCGGCATCAGGACTGAGCGTAGTGGTCGAACGCGGGGCACGGCCAAGCCGCACCGCTCCCGGGCGCTCCGCGCCCCAGCGGAACCGCGTCGCTCCACCCCACCGACCAGCAGTTCACACACTCCCGCGCAACAGTTCGCCGCCGCACCACCGACCAGTTCAGACACCGCCACGCCGCCCAGCGGTTCGGGCACCGCCGCACCGCCCAACGGTTCAGGCATCGCCACGCCGCTCAGCGGTTCGGGCCCCGCCGCACCGCCCGGCTCTGCCCGGCGCAGCCGCTCAGCGGTTCGCGGCGCCGCGCCAGCCGGTGACCGGGAGTGCGAACTTGGCCACCAGCCGGTCGGTGAACGGCGCCCGGTGCAGCCGGGCCAGCCGTACCGGCGTGCGCCCACGACGCACCTCCACCCGTGCCCCGGGCGGCAGTTCGACCGTCCGGCGGCCGTCGCACCAGAGCACCCCGTGCGGGGTCTTCTGCTGCACCTCGACCGCGAGCACCGAGTCCGGCGAGGTCACCAGCGGCTTGGCGAAGAGCGCGTGGGCACTGATCGGCACCATCAGCAGCGCCTCCACCTCCGGCCAGACCACCGGCCCGCCGGCCGAGAACGCGTACGCCGTCGACCCGGTCGGTGTGGCGCAGACCACCCCGTCGCAGCCGAAGGTGGACACCGGGCGCCCGTCGACCTCGGTCACCACCTCGATCATGCGCTCGCGGGACGCCTTCTCCACCGAGGCCTCGTTCAGCGCCCAGTCCTGGTGCACGATCTTCCCGTCGGTGCGCACCAGCACGTCCAGGGTCATCCGCTCCTCGACCGCGTAGTCGCTGGCCACCACGCGCTCGACGACCTTCTGCAGGTCGTCGCGCTCCGCCTCGGCCAGGAAGCCCACCCGGCCCAGGTTGACCCCGAGCATCGGCACTCCCGACGCCCGGGACAGCTCCGCGCCGCGCAGCAGGGTGCCGTCGCCGCCCAGAACCATGATCAGCTCACAGCCCTCGACCGCCCCAGGCCCGGTCGGCACTGCTTCCACACCGGCGGGGAAGCCCATGTCCGGGGCCTCGGCCGCGAGCACGCGCACCCGGATCCCCGCCTTCAACAGCCCTTCGACCAGGCACTCGACGCTCTGCAACGCCTCCTCGCGACCGGTGTGCGCGAGCAGGAAGACCGTACGGTCAGTCATCTGATCCTCCAGCGCGTGCCAGGACGACCTCGGCCGGGCCGCGCCTCCCCCTCGGGTTTGTCATGAAGAACCTCGACCCTACCTGCTGGCCGCCGCCGCGTACCGCTACTGCGGGCCCTCCGCGACGGCACGCTGCGCCTCGGCCGGATCCAGCGGCTCGGCGCCGCGCCGGAACCACAGGAAGTACTCGACGTTCCCGGACGGCCCCGGCAGCGGACTCGCGGTCACCCCGCGCACGCCCAGTCCCACGGCAGCCCCCTGCCCGGCCACCTTCTCGATCATCTCCCGGCGCAGCTGCGGGCTGCGCACCACGCCGCCGCTGCCGAGCCGCTCCTTGCCGACCTCGAACTGCGGCTTGACCATCAGCACCAGGTCGCCGTCCGGAGCGGTGCAGGCGGCGAGCGCGGGCAGCACCAGGCCCAGCGGGATGAACGACAGGTCGCTCACCACCAGGTCCACCGGCACCCCGCCGATCTGCTCCACCGTCAGCTCGCGCACGTTGGTCCGGTCCATCACCGTCACCCGGTCGTCGCTCTGCAGCGACCAGGCGAGCTGGCCGTAGCCGACATCCACCGCCAGCACCTCGCGGACCCCGGCGCGCAGCAGCACGTCGGTAAACCCGCCGGTGGACGCCCCCGCGTCCAGGCAGCGCCGCCCCTCCACCGCCAGGCCGGCCGGGACGAACGCGGCAAGCGCGCCGGCCAGCTTGTGGCCGCCCCGGGACACGTAGTCGGGGTCGTTCTCGTCCTTCGCGACCACGACGGCCGCGGAGGTCTCCACCTGCGTAGCGGGCTTCGTCGCGGTCGCGCCGCCCACGCTCACCCGCCCCGCGGCGATGAGCTCGCTGGCGTGCTCCCGCGAACGGGCCAGGTTGCGACGGACCAACTCGGCGTCAAGACGCCGTCGTGCGACTGCCACGTGCGGTTCAGCTCCTGCGATTCGGGTCGTACGGACGGTGGTTGGGTTGCGGGGCGGGCTGCGGCGTGGGCCGCGGGCCGCCCGGGCCGGGCTCGTCCAGCGCGGACAACGTGGTGCGGAGGGCCTCGTGCACGCCCTCGAACACCCCGGCGTGAGCGTCGACCGGCACGCCCTCCAGCTCGGCGAGGGCCGCGAGCGCGGCGTCCACCCGCGCATGCCCCGTCTCCACCGGCGCCGGAGGCTGCACAGCCTCGGGCACCGCCCCGGACTCACTCATCGCCGACCCCGCCCGATGCGAGCCCACCGGCCGCCGGAGCCTGCGTCTCCGGCACCGCCGCCTTCCTGGCGGGGGCCTTCCTGGCGGGGGCCTTCTTCGCCGGGGCCTCCTCGACGGTGGCCTTCTTCGCGGCAGGGGCCTCCTTTGCGGCGGCGGGCTTGGCTGTGGCCTTCCGCGCGGTGGCGGGTTGCGCTGTGGCGGGCTTGGCCGTGGCCTTCCGCGCGGTGGCGGGCTTCGCGGCGGCGGGCTTGGCTGTGGCCTTCCGCGCGGTGGCGGGTTGCGCTGTGGCGGGCTTGGCCGTGGCCTTCCGCGCGGTGGCGGGCTTCGCGGCGGCGGGCTTGGCCGTGGCCTTCCGCGCGGTGGCGGGCTTCGCGGGAGCCGTCGTCGGCGACGCGGCCTCGCCGGTCGACGTCGGCGTGGCGGCATTCCGGACCGTCGCCTTCTTCGCGGCCGTCTTCTTGGCTATGACCTGCTCAGCGGCGGACGCCTCGACTGCCGTAGCCTTCTTCGTCACGGCGGTCTTCCTCGCCGTAGTCGTCTGCTTCACCGCGGTGGGCTTCTTCACCGCCGTGGTGGCTTTTGCCGCGCTGGCCTTCCTGGTCACCGGAGCTGGGGCAGGGGCCTCGGTGGCCACTGCGTCCTCGGTGGCGGGCGCGGGCTTCGCGTGCGGGCGCGCCACAGTGTGGGCGTCCGCCGCGACCGCGGCCCTGGCCGCGCCGGGCTTGGGCTCGTGCCCGTCACCGGCCGCGGCGGCACGGCGCTCCGCCGCCTTCTTCATCCCGGGCACCGCCGCACGCCGCCGCGCGGCCGCGCTGGTCTCGTCGGTGTCCTCGTCCACGACGACCCGCACCGGGCGGGGCCCGGCCGACGTACGGCGCCGGGGGGACGGGAACGCCTGCTCGGCACGGGCGGACGGCTGCTCGCGCTCCGCCGCAGGGGCGGGGGCAGCCGGGGCGGAGTCGCCGCCGCCCTGCAACTGCCGCACCTGCTGTTCGAGGAACTCCAGCACCACGCCGACCTGCACCACACCGTCGCCCAGCCTGCCCCAGGCCCGGTCCGCCTCCGCGCGCACCGCACCGGCGACCACCTGGACCGGCACGGGCACCTTCGCGGCCAACTCGTCCGGGTCCAGCCCGGCCAGCTCCAGCAGCTCGCGGGCGGCGCCCTCGGCCCGGCGCCGGGCCTCCCCCACCGCCCCGGCGCCCACCTGCGCCGCGATCCTGAGCGTGTCCCGCAGCGTGTCGAGCATCCGGCTTCTCCCTCTTCCGTACGACCGTCCGTACTGTCCCCGTGCTGTTGCCCGTACCGTCCGTCACATCGGCGTCCCAGGACGACGCTACCGCTTCACCGTGCCCGGTCGCGCATCAGCGCCGCTGCGGTAGCGTCGCAGCTACCAGCCGACCCGTCCCCCAGCGTCAGGAGCACACCGCACCATGGCCACCCCCGCCGAGTGCCGCGCGGCACTGGAACAGCTCAGCGAGAACCTCGGCAAGGCCAACGGGGACATCCGCAGCGCGGCCGCCATGGACCGCTCGCTCACCTGCTGGATCACCGACCTGGACCTGACCTTCAGCGGACGCCTGCGCGGCGGCCACATCACCGAGGTCACCGAGGCCCCCGGCCGTCCCGCCGAGCGGGCGCAGATCCGGCTCGCGATGTCCGGTGACGACCTGGTGGCCCTGGTCGGCGGACGGCTGAACTTCGCCTCCGCGTGGGCCACCGGCCGGGTCAAGCTGGAGGCGGGCATCCGCGACCTGCTCCAGCTCCGCACCCTGCTCTGACCCACCCGCCGGCACCCGCGGGCACCCGCCGGCACCGCCGCACAGCGCCCCGCCCTGCCCGGGCTCAGGCGAGGCCCAGCTCGGCGAGCGCCTCGCGCCACTTGGGCGTCGCACCGTCCGCCGCGTCCGCCGCCGCCCAGGCCGTCGCGCACAGCGCCCGCAGGCCGTCGTAGGGGTCCTCGCCGCGCTTCGCGTCGATGCGCAGCGCACCGTCCCGGACGGTCACCGTCCAGCCGCCGCAGCTGTGCGAACCGTCCGCACCAGCCAACAGCTCCGGCTGCACCCGCAGCAGTCCGCGCAGGTCGGCGGCCACATAGGTCGGCCGGAACCGGGCCGGCGCCTCGGGCAGCTCCTCGGGACGGCTCACCCCGGTGAAGACCAGCAGGCTGTCCACGCCGCCGTTGAAGGCGCCCTCGATGTCGGTGTCCAGCCGGTCGCCGACCACCAGCGGCCGCCGCGCGCCGGTCCGCAGCACCGTCTCCCGGTGCATCGGCGGCAGCGGCTTGCCCGCGACCTCCGGCTCCACCCCGGTCGCCGTCCGCACCGCCGCGACCAGCGTCCCGTTGCCCGGCGCCGTGCCCCGCGCGGTGGGGATGGTCAGGTCGGTGTTCGAGGCCACCCACGGCAGCCCGCGCGCCACCGCGTAGGAGGCCTCCGCGAGTTGCTGCCACCCCACCGTCGGGTCGTAACCCTGGACCACGGCGGCGGGGTCGTCGTCCAGCGAACGCACCGGGCGCAGTCCGCGCTCACGGACCGCCTCCATCAGCCCCTCTCCGCCGATGACCAGCACCGCCGCGCCCTCGGGCACCTTCCCGGCCACTAGCCGCGCCGCCGCCTGGGCCGAGGTGATCACGTCACCGGGCTCGGCGGCGACACCCAGCTCGGTCAGGTGCGCCGCCACCGTCTGCGGCGTGCGCGAGGCGTTGTTGGTCACATACGCCAGCCGCATCCCGCCCGCCCGCGCCTGCTCCAGCGACTCCACCGCGTGGTCGATCGCCCGCGGCCCGGCATAGACCACGCCGTCCAGGTCGAGCAGGGCCGTGTCATAGATCCGGTAGAGCGGCTGCTCGGGAAGCTCAGGCATCGCACACATCTTCCTAGTGGTCCGGGTCGTTCCTCTGGTCCTGCTCAGCCCCGACCGTACCGAACCCGCCGGCCCGGGCCTTCAGGGTGGCCCGGGTCTGCCGCAGGGCCGCCCGGTAGTGCTCCGAGCCCGGACGCATCGCCACCGCCAGGGCGAGATGCTCCGCCGAGGTCTCGAAGTCCCGCAGCCGCGCCGCCGCCAGGCCCCAGCCGAACTGCGCGTAGTCGTCCGAGGGATCGGCCAGCGCCACCGCCCGGAAGTTCTCCAGCGCGGCGGCGTAGGAACCCGCGTCGAACTGTGCTCTGGCCAGCATCTCCCGGATCGCTCTCGACTCCGGTTCGGCCGCCGCCGCACGGGCCAGCAACTGCTCCGCGGCGCCCGGATGCCCGGCCGCCAGCAGTTCCCCACCACGGCGGAACCAGTCGTAGACCTCCCCGGCCGGAGTGCCCTCGTCGCTCCGTGTCCGCTCCCTCATCTCCGCCCCAATCCACCGAAGTCCCCCTGCGGTATGCATTCCCGATCATGCCAACAGGGCATACCCGGTTAACATGCCCAGGGTGAGAGCAGTCAGTGCAGACGACTCAGCTGATTTTCGGTACGGCGACGCGGGGCGCGTGGCCGCCGCCGGCCTTTCCCTTGCCCCGTTCCGGGGCCTCCGCTATGACCCGGAGCGGGTGAGCTCGCTCGCGGCCGTGACCTCGCCGCCGTACGACGTGGTCGATGCGGACGGCCGGCTGCGGCTGGAGACCGGCGACCCGCACAACGTGGTGCGCCTGATCCTGCCCCGTCCCACGCCCACCGCCGAGAGCGGCTACCGCAGGGCCGCGCGCCTGCTGGCCGACTGGCAGCGCAACGGCGTGCTCGCCGCCGACCCGTCCGCCGCGCTCTACGTCTACGAGCAGCAGTCACCACCCGACCAGGGCGGCACCCTGCAGCGCGGACTGATCGGCGCCCTCGCCGTCAGCGACGCCAAGGCCGGCGTGGTCCTGCCGCACGAGGACGTGATGCCCCGCCCGGTCGCCGACCGGGTCGGCCTGATGCGGACCACCAAGGCCAACCTGGAACCGCTGCTGCTCACCTACCGGGGCGACGGCGGCGCGGCGGGCGTCATCGAACGCGCCGCGCTCACCACCCCGCTACTCACCACGACCACCAGCGACGGCACCACCCATCGGCTGTGGTCCGTCACCGACCCGGCCGAGCTCGCCGCGATCAGCGCCGACCTGGCCACCTGCCGCGCGCTCATCGCCGACGGGCACCACCGCTGGGCAATGTACCTGCGGCTCCAGCGCGAACACCGCTACCTGGCCCACAGCCCCTGGGACCGGGGCATGGTGCTGCTGGTGGACACCGCCCGCTACCCGCTGCGGGTCCGCGCCATCCATCGCGTGCTGCACCAGCTCCCGGTCGCCAAGGCACTCTCGGCACTCGGCCACGCCTGGGAGGTGACGCCCCTGCACGGTGACCAGGACGACGCGCTGCACGCGCTGGCGGATGCCAAGGCACGCGGCGAGAACGCCTTCGTCCTCGCCGGCGACGGCCAGTTCCGGCTGCTCACCGGCCCGGACAAGACCACCCTGGACGCCGCCGTCCCGGTCGACCGCCCCGACGAGTACCGGCGCCTCGACGCGACCGTGCTGCACTCCGTCCTCTTCGACGAGGTCTGGCACATCCCCGACTCCCCCGAGCACATCGGCTACCTGCACGACACCTCGGCCGCGGTACGCGAGGCGGAACGCTGCGACGGCACAGCGGTACTGCTGCACCCGGTCGAGGAGGGCGTCGTCCGCAGGCTCGCGGAACAGGGCGTGACCATGCCCCGCAAGTCCACCTCCTTCGGCCCCAAGCCGGCCACCGGTCTGGTCCTGCGCAGCCTGCTGCTGGGCTGAGCGCCGCTGCTGCCGACCACCGCGGCCTGCTGGGCCACGCCGGAAACGACTCTGCCCGCACCGGGGATCCCGGTGCGGGCAGAGTGGTCATGCGGTGGAGTCATCCGGTGGCCGGATCAGGTTTGCGGGTGCTGCTCCTGGTCGTCCGGACGCTCCAGGAACGGGCTCGCGGCAGAGGGGCCGTTCGAGGGGGCGGTGTAGCCCTCCTCCTCGTCCTCTTCGTCATCGTCGTCGTAGTAGTCCTCGCCGCCGCCGGCAGCGAACTCCTCGCCGTGCTGGTCCTCGACGTCGTCGTCGTCCTCGTCGTCGTCCTCGTCGTCGACGTGGCCGCTCTCGACATCCCGGACGTCCTCGTCCTCGTCGTCTTCGACCTCGATCTCCGGGTCCAGGGCGTCGACGAACTCGATCCCGTCGATCTCGGCCAGGCGCTCGGCGGCGTTGGTCGTCCCGTCATGGTCCGCCTCGGCGGCCTTGGCGAACCACTCCCGCGACTCGCCCTCACGACCGGCCGCGATCAGCGCGTCGGCGTAGGCGTAACGCAGTCGGGCGGTCCACGGCTGCACGGAGTTCGAGCCCAGCTCGGGGCACTCCAGCGTGACCACAGCGGCGTCGAACTGCTCCATGTCGCTGCGCGCGCCGGCCGCGACCAGACGCATCTCGATCTGCCCGGCCTTGTCCAGCTGCTTCACCTCGGGCGCCCCGGCCATCTCCAGCGCCCGCTCCGGCCGCCCGAGACCACGCTCGCAGTCGGCCATGACCGGCCACAGGTCCGCCGAACCGGTCATCCGGCGCGAGGCGCGGAACTCGGTCAGCGCCTCGGAGTAACGCTCCGTCACATACGAGGCGAAGCCGGCGGCCTCACGCACGGCCGCGACCCGCGACGCCAGACGCAGCGCCACCCGGGAGTAGGCGTAGGCCTCCTCCGGCTCGGTGTCGAGCAGACGCGCCACCATCACGAGGTTCTTGGCGACATCCTCGGCGAGCGTCTTCGGCAGGCTCATCAGCTCCTGCTTGACGTCAGCGTCGATCTCCTGACCGGTGACGTCCTCGTCGATCGGCAGCCGGCGAACCGGCTCAGCGCGACGCTCATCGCCACGGTCGTCCCGGCTGTAACCGCCGGAGGAGGGACGGTCGTCCCGGCGCGGACCACGGTCATCGCGGTTGAAGCCGCCACCGGAGGGGCGGTCGTCACGACGGAAGCCGCCACCGGAGGGGCGGTCGTCGCGGCGCGGGCCACGGTCATCGCGGTTGAAGCCGCCACCGGAGGGGCGGTCGTCACGACGGAACCCACCACCGGAGGAGGGACGGTCGTCCCGACGCGGCCCACGGTCGTCACGGTTGAACCCGCCACCCGAAGGGCGGTCGTCACGACGGAAACCGCCACCGGAGGAGGGACGGTCGTCACGACGCGGACCACGGTCGTCGCGGTTGAAGCCGCCGCCGGAGGGGCGGTCGTCACGGTTGAAGCTGCGCGGCCGGTCATCGCGGCTGTAACCACCACCGGACGGCCGGTCGTCACGACGGAAGCCGCCACCGGAGGGGCGGTCGTCGCGGCGCGGGCCACGGTCGTCACGGTTGAAACCACCACCCGAAGGGCGGTCGTCACGACGGAACCCACCACCGGAGGA